>NZ_FNTJ01000003.1:0-300000 GCF_900105185.1 Pseudomonas saponiphila
GCATCCCAGCGTTGCTGGTGTTTGGCTTGCCGATCAGTGATACGGGGCGAATGTAGTATTCGCGGTTGTGGTCATGAATAGTCCAGCCAGTAGGTTCAGTCTCTATCACAGAGAACATAACCGAGTTCCCTATGCGATCACTGCGCGCTACTGATCCAGTATTCGAAATGGCGTCCAATACCGGTAGGTCTGGTCGATATGCCGGCGCTTCCATCAGGTAAGAACGGATGGGGTTCATGATCTGGTACGCGAGATTCATGAAGCCACGACCAGTAATGATTTCCGGCTGGAAGTTGAACGCTGCCATGGCTTGCGAAACGTCGTAGCAGACCTGGTGGAACTGCTTTACATGCTTGTTGTAAGCCTCATGCGCCACTTTGTTCGGATCGATCAAGCCGACAGAAGACAGAGTTGTCTTGATCACGGAGTCCATCATCTTGCCGAACAGGTACTCAGGGCTCCAATAGATCACCATGTACAGATCTGTTACGAAGGGGAAACGACCTTCGCGCAGTTCTCTTTGAATGGTAACGCTGGCGTGTTCACGAATTTCTTCGTCATCCATTTCCTCCAGCATGTCCTTCTGCATCTTCTCAATGGTTGCAGTGGAGAGCCGCGAGAAAAAGCCATTTGGTGAAATGGCAGCGTCAGACTGACGGTTGACAATGGAGTCTGCGATCTCCAGGGCGAACTCACCGGCTTCTGGGTCAACGCCATTTCTGAATAGGGACAGGATTGGGCGAATGTCACGATGGGTGTGACGAATGAACTGGCCAGATGAGCCCTCAGGGTACTTGTTGAGCACCTCGGCGAATTGCCTAGAAATGACCGTGAAGTCGTCGTCGTTCAACAGTGCATGGTCAATGCCAGAGATGCGCCAAATCTTCGCAAAACGACCGTCCACTGTATGGAAGTATTCGCCTTCGGGCTCGTACAGGAATGCGTCGCTCAGCAGCTCAATCGGCATGCCGCCCTGGTAGCCTCGCCGAGCAAGGCCCTCAAGCTCCGAATCGAACAAGTGCAGGTGTTCAACGGACATCAGCGGACCTTCCTAGTGACGGTGATGGTGCGGGAATCCGGATAGAGCATCACGTGAGCATCTGTTACTCGCGTCAGATACTCGGCAATGTCTGAGAGGCTGTTGGGGTGCGAGTTGAGCTTGACCAGTTGGTTCTGGTTGACCTGCGGATCAAACTTCGGGTCATAGCCAGAGGCCCCACCAACAAGGCTGATAACTTCGCCCAGGGTTAGATCGCTCCCCTTGAAGAGTTGCGCCCAAGGAACAGGATCTGGCGGAAGGGTCTCCCGGCGATCAACCACGTTGGGCTTCTTGAACAGTTCACGGTAGAGCCTTACGTCAGGCTGAAGATTGGTGATCTCTTCAGACGTACCGAGGATGCGCTGCGTGTGGTGCTCCCGTATCCCGTCCTTGTATGCCTGTGGCAAATCGCTGGCCAGGCACGACAAGGGCAGGATGATCAGGGTCGCAAAAGTCAGTTTGCCCAATCTGCTTCCTCAACCACGATGTAGTCCCAACGGCCGCCATGCTTGATGCCGGTCTTTTTGTCCGCGTAGGGGACCACCCACACCGGGGCCACTACGTCCGGCTGACGGATCGGGTAGTAGGGTTCATTGGAGCCGAGTTCGGGGCGGGCTCGAAGGCCTTCACGCAGTAGCGAGACCGTTTCTCGGGAAGCGGTTCCATGGACTGCGTTGTAGATCTCGTCAATCGATGCAGCATTACGGAATGGCTCTTCTTGGGCACAGCCTGTCAGAAGGGCGAGCAGGGCAAGGGCAGTGATCGTTCTCATGGTCGGTTCCAGTAAGTCTTAGATCAGCACGTCGTAGCGGCTTGCATCGATATCGAAGGGTTCGGAGGGCTTGTAAACCTCGATCGGTTGTTCAGTGATGAACTGGAGCTTGATGCCAGGCTCAACAATGATGGTGTCGACCATAGCGTTAGCCTCGCGCTCGAAGCGCTCCGAAATCTTGGTGAACATTGCTGCAATACCCTGCTGAACAGCCGCCTTGCTGGCATCGCCGGTAAGGGTCGACTGGCTGGTGGTGCTGCCTTCGTTACCGATGGTCGTGCTGTTGGTGAACTCGGCTTGGGAGAGGGTTGTTGCATAAGCCGCTGCGGCAGCCGCTGCTGACTGAAGGGCAAGCGTTCTGCCGCTCGCTTGATCCAGTCGGCCATAGACATCCTGTGCGTTATCGCGGGTATCCACGATGTAGCCGAGCGCAGCTACATGCTGAGGCTCGCCGTATTCATCCCAGTAGCTCAGTTGCTCGACACGGATGGTGGCGCGGCCAGTGCTGGAACTGCTGGTGCGATTACCCGAGCAGAGTCCTGCGAGGTGGATATTCCCCAGGTCTCTCTCCGCACCGTTTGGACCGCGGAAAATGCCACGGACAGGGAGGACAATTG
The DNA here is from genome assembly GCF_900105185.1 of Pseudomonas saponiphila. Classification (NCBI taxonomy): domain Bacteria; kingdom Pseudomonadati; phylum Pseudomonadota; class Gammaproteobacteria; order Pseudomonadales; family Pseudomonadaceae; genus Pseudomonas; species Pseudomonas saponiphila. The sequence continues at coordinate 2,429 of NZ_FNTJ01000003.1, forward strand.
GGCGAGCAAGCAGGGCGGTCTCGTTATCAGCGCTTCGCGCATTTGGCGAGCTGGCACCAATCGGGCAGGCCGCGCCATGGAGCGTGGTGACCTCTACATAGGAGAAGGCCGGAATAACGTACTTCTCGCGCTGAACGAGATTACCGTCTGCGTCATAGGTGACCGGGGCGGCCTCAGGGAGAGGCTTTGCGGCCTGCTTCGGGCGATTGTGGATCTCATCCATGGCCTCGGTCATTTTGTTGTCCGAGTTCACTGCGGCGCGCTCAAAGGCTTTGGTGTCCGGAGCTGAGAACGAATTGAAGAGGTCGTCCTCGGTCGCGGTGATCTCCGAACCCCCTGCTGGGGTGCTCTGGAAGCCCTGGCGCTTTGGGTTCAGGATGAAGTAGTTCGGGCCGTAGGGATTGCTCAGGACCTGCTGTTGACCAGCATCTTGTGAGCCGTCATTCAGGTTGAAGTCATCGATGCTCAGGCCAGAGTCCGGGATGCTGCCAGGTGTATCGATGTTGGTACCGCCATCAACCTGGTTCAGCGCGTTATACGCATCGTCTACACGCTCTTTACGCAGAGCAGCCACTTCGTCGGCCAGTGCTCTGACTTCAGTGTTGTTCTGCTGGGACTGCTCTCTGAGGCGCTTCTCAAATTCCTTGCGGTCTTCTTCGTTGCGCCGCTCAGCGAGTTGCAACTGTTCCTCAAGGGACTGGAACTTCTTCGCGAACTGGGCGAGTGCAGCGTCACGGTCAATGGAAGAGATGTCAGTATCGGGTTCTGAGCCGCGCTCAATTGCTACTGGAGCACCGCCCTCGGAGCCTTTCTCATCGCCGCTATCATCGAAGATCATGCTGTACACGAGGAATGCGATGCCGATGCCTGCCAGAGCAAAGATGACCTTCTTGTTTGGTGGGTTCTGCTGATCGGCCATTAGTTCTTCTCCGACACAATGAAGAGCAGGCCGCGATGCGAGTCGCCGTAGACCTCGGTGATGAACTCAGGGGACGGTCCGAGAATGCGCGAGGTCGGCAGCATGCTCACTTGGCGAGCTACACCCAGGCTTTCGCGGATGGCCTTATTGGAGTAGTCGATCTGGTCTGTAGCGATTTTGGTCGCTGTACGCCCGGTGTTGACCACTTCGTAGGTTGTACCGATGTACTTCGGGCCAACCACTTGAGACTGTAGGTAGAACTCAACAGACCCTTGGCGGAAAACCAACTTGTCTTCCTTACTGAGGCTCTTGAAATCAACCGCTCGATAGCCAGAAGGAGTCTTACCGTCGAAGAGGTAGTTCATCAGGCCTTTGATTCGGCCCTTGCCGTCCCTATCCAAGCTGGATCTATCCGCCAGGGGCTGATGCTGGATGGTCACTTGGCTATCAGCACAACCAGGGCGAGTCACCAGCTTGATGATGTATGTAGCCTTGGAGGGGCCATCGATAGTCACCAGACCGGTATAGAGAGGGTCTGATGACTGAAATGCCAGCTTGTTCTGAATGGGGGTGCGATAGAAATTCATCCCATCAGGAACTTCGACGTAAATGCCTTCCAGAAACTCTTCCGGGAAAGTCACCTCGGCCCGCTGGCTGTCATTTGAGATGAACACTTCGACAGGGGAGTTCTGATAAATAACGGTGCGAGGCGAGCGGTTGCATTCCTCTTCGGCGTAACTGTTCGTGGCTATGGCCGCGGCAACCAGCGCGGCCAGGGTGACTGATTTCACTGATTTGTTTCCTCAATCTGGAAGTCGTCGACAACGACGGCCCATTCAAAATGCTTGGAAGGCTTCACTGGTTTGATCAGCAACTTCACGACGTATGTGCGCTTGTCGTACACATCGTTCAGCGTCACGCGATGTCGCTTCGCTGGAAAAGACAGAACGTAACCAAGGTTCTTGTAGGGCTCGATCTTGTACTCGCCCGTTTTAGCAAATACCTGGGTGATCTGCTGCTCAAATGCCTGCTTTGAAAGTGTCTTTAGCTTGTCCTCCTGCAAGGCTCGCAGGCGACTCGACATCATCCGCAGTGCTTCTTCGGCATTGGTATGCGCAGACTCGGGTGTGAAGTTGAAGTAGTTGTCCACGAAGACGCTTGCAAACCCCTTCATGTGCGTTTCGGGGATTTGCTTGGAGCTAACAAATACGCCTTCCGCCGTTGGGAAACCGTACATGACCCTTTCGTTTTGCAGAGTCCTGTTGGTCTCTTGCAGATCCATATTCATCTTGGCGAGCTGGTAAATCACGAGGCCCAGAACCACAGAGACGGCAATCAAAGTCACAACTGCTCGGTTAGAGCGAAGTTCGCTCGCACCAAGGAGGTTGAAGAATTTGAGAGGGACTTCCGGATGCGTATTTTTCATATCAAGGCTCGTATTTGTTGCAGAAGGTAGGGGAGGGAATAAGCCCCACCTCTAGCCAAATAGAGGCAAGTAGCTTGTTCAGCTTTCTGAGAGTTACCTTGAGTGGGGGCGTTCTGGTCACGAAATCGGACTGCTCCCATTCCCCCATCTTCAAAGAGATGCTCAGGATCAAATGCCCCTGAGGCTTGTCGGCAGTCGCCTTTTTGTAGAGCCACAAGCAGAAGAGGCCAACCCCGAAAGCAAGGATGCTGCCCTCGGTTATTTGCTTGGTGATCCCCATTGGGATCATCCAAAACAAAAGGTCCTCTTTGGAAATCCCGCCAAAACTGAGTGGCGAGGTTGCCATCGCGTATGTGTCTGACTCGCTGGTGACATTCAGGCGCATGCCGACAAGTTCCTTCCCTTAGCTCAGGTCAGCCCATTCGGCGACTTTGGTAATTGCCGGCTCGCCGAACAGGCAGATGAGCATCACAGCGACCGGAATCCACCACCAGCGGCCGCCGGCGAAAATGATCGAGAACAGGAAGCCAGCGATGCTGAGCCACAGACCCCAGGTGGCGATTGCCTTCCACCAACCTTTCAACGAATCGGAGGTATTAGTCACCAGCGTGGTGTCAGGGCCGAATTGGCCGTTGAAGCCGCCGCCTTTGCCACCGGTGGTAGCGGCTTCAGAAACGCCGGGTACCAGGGTGAACAGAGCAGTCAGCAGCAGGAAGAACGCAACTTGTGTGCGGATTTCGGTGAACGTGACCGAGCGTTTCGCTAATACGTGACCGGTGCTTCCACCCCGGTTGCGCGGGTTCTGGATTGTAATCGCATCGGTCACGATGCGGCTTGTTCCTCGGCTTTTTTTCGGCGCAGCGACTCGCCTTTCATCGTCAGTCGGTAGGCGTTGTGCACCAGGCGGTCGAGGATGGCATCGGCCAGGGTCGGGTCGTTGATCCAGCCGTGCCAGTGCTCGATGGGCAGTTGGCTCGTCAGGATGGTGGAGCGGCTGCCAGCGCGGTCGTCGATCACCTCCAGCAGGTCATGCCGGGCTCCTTCCTCCAGCGGGGCTAGCGCCCAGTCGTCCAGCACCAGGACGTCGACCTTTGCCAGCTGTTGCAGGGTACGGCCGAAGCTGCCGTCGCCATGAGCGATGCGCAGTTGTTCCAGCAGGCGCGGGGTGCGCAGGTACAGGGTGCTATAGCCCTGGCGGCAGGCCTGGTTGCCCAGGGCGCAGGCCAGCCAGGTTTTGCCGGCACCGGTCGGGCCGGTCAGCAGCAGGTTGTGCTGCTGGCGGATCCAGTCGCCACTGGCCAGGGTGGCGATCAGACGCTCGTCCAGGGCGCGTCCGGTGCGGCGGTCGAGATCTTCCAGGCAGGCGTTGGCGTACTTGAGCTTGGCCTTCTTGCGCAGCCGTACCAGGCGCTGGTTGTCACGCCAGGCCAGTTCGCGGTCGAGCAGTAGGCCGAGGCGTTCATCGAAGCTCAGGCTGTGGCTGGCCGGCAGCGTCCATTGCTCTTCCAGGGCGCGGGCCATGCCGTCCAGGCGTAGCTGGTGCAGTTGATTCAGGGTGTGTTGCGGCATCATCGAACAGCTCCTGTTGCGGGGGTTGGTAGTAGTCGGCGCCACGGACGTTCTCGTGGTCGCCGGGTAAGGTCGTTTCGGCGGCACGCTGGGGCAGCGGCTGTTGATCCAGGCCTTGCTGGAGCAGGTTGCGCACGCTGCGCCCGGTGAAGGCGCGCAGGTGTACGGCACGTTCGGCAGCGGCTTCCAGGCGTGCATTGCCATAGCGCCGGGCCAGCGAGAGCAGGCCGAGGCAGGCGCGGTAGCCCATCTCCGGGTGCGGCTTGTGGGTCAGTTGGTGATCGATCAGTTGGCGCGTGTAGGGGCCGATCCGCGCGCCCCAGTCGAGCAGGCGTTGTGGCGTCCATTCGCGATGCGCCTGGTGCGCCGCGGGCATGTGCTCGCGCTGGGTACTGTAAGCGCCGCGTCGCCCCAGCAGCAGGTGGCTGGCCACCCGCCGGTTGCCATGCAGCACTTCCAGGGTGTGTGCCGTCAGTCGCACGTCCACGTTCTGCCGGGCCAGGGCGGAGGGCACGCTGTAGAAGCTGCCATTGACCTCGATGTGGTAGTCGATGCTGACCTTGCAGCGCTTGAAGGTGGCGACCTCGTAGGGATGCACCGGCAGCGCTCGCAAGGCCGGGCGATCCAGGCGCTCGAACCAGTCGCGCCGGCAGCCATCGAGCCGCTTGAACGGGCGCCGATTCAGATCCTCCAGCAGCTCGGCGATGGCCTGGTTAAGCGCATGCAGGCTGAAGAACTGCCGATGGCGCAGCCGCGCCATGATCCAGCGCTCGACCACCTGCACCGCCACCTCGGCCTTGGCCTTGTCCTGAGGCTTGCGTGGCCGTGCCGGCAGGATCACCGTCTGGTAATGACGCGCGCACTCCAGCGTGGCCCGGTTCAGGCCCGGCTCGTAGCGATCCGGCTGGGCGACCAGGGCGCGCGGATTGTCCGGCACAACCATTTCCGGCACGCCGCCAAAGTAGGTCAGAGCCTGGCCCAGCGAGGTCAGCCAGTCCACCTGGGTTTCGCCTGGCGTCGCGCAGGCATAGGTGTAATTCGAGGCGCCCAGGGCGGCGACGAAGATGTGCGCCCGGCGCACTTCGCCGGTGGCCGGGTCGACCACCGGCAGCGTCGGCCCGGCATAGTCGATGAATAGCTTCTCGCCCGCACGGTGCAGCTGACGCATCGAACGTTTGAGCGTCTGGGCGTAGCGCCGGTAGTGCTCGACGAACTGGGTGTAGCGGTAGGTCGGCTGGCCCGCATGCGCGGCGAGATATTCCTCCCACAGCAGCTGCAAGGTCACGCCCTTGCGTCGCAACTCGCGGTGGATGCTCAGCACATCGGGCAGCACTCGCTCACCGCGCGGCTTGTTCGTCGACGTCGGTGCAAACAAGGCGGCCGCCAGCGCGGCCTCGTCCATGGCCACCAGCGCCGGCCAGTCCAGCCCGGCCACCCGCGCCGCCGCGATGTACTTGCTAACCACGCCCTTGGACAGCTGCAAGGCACGGGCAATCTTCTCGTGGGACAAGCCGGCCTCAAACTTGAGGCGCAGACATTCTTTGATGTTTCGCATGGCTACTCGCGGCGCCGCCATCTTCCTCTCCCGAAATCGGTCGAGGATGGCGGCGCATCAGGTCATGCGCAACGAAGGGGAAGGCTTTCGCTAAGTCGTGACCGGCGATTTCGGTAAGCCGTGACCACCTGTTTCGGAACAGGCGGAAAATCGGTCACGTTGCTACCGAAATGAGCGGTCACGCGTTAGCGAAATGACCGGTCACGATCAACCGAAACGGCCGGTCACGGTGCTCCGAAATCCGCAACTTGTGCGAAGCGACGGAAGTCCGCGCTCTGCGTGTTTATCCAGCCAGGATAGGTTTGAATCATGATCACTTTTCTCCAGCGCGAGTGGGGGTAAAAAACAGCCCATCAGGAGTGGCCGTCTGGTACTGCAAGCGTTTCTGCTCAGGCCAGATAATCACGCTGATGGTTTCCTCCACGGGCTTGATCTGGCTAAGCATCCTTACAAGATCAAGCCCAGGAAGTGGGTGCTGCGCCTCAGCCAGTTTCAGTTCGGCCTGGGCGACAGCCAGAGCACGCTGCGCATTGGCAAGGTGCTCGGTAGCCTTTTGGTATTTGCTGTCACGCTGATCGATCACGTATTCACTGGCAGTGCAGGTGCCTGCTAGCGCAAACGTGATGGCGAGGGTGCAGCTGAGACGGGATTTGTTCATTCGGATTCGTCCTCCTACAGGTAATAGCGAGAACGAACTGAACAAAAACGGGCAGGTATTCGAAAAAAAGTCAGCAGAAGGCACCCTGGCCTGAAAGACCAGAGATAGACGGAGAGGTGAGAGGGGGTTGCGGGCTGTGAATGACAGCCCGCAGAGGATCAGCGGCTGCCGACGTGATCAGCAAACCAGCGCTTGAGGCGGTTGAGCTGAGAGAGGAATACCTTTGCCAGGTAACCGGCCAGCTGAACAGTTAGCAGGGAAACGACGATCTGGATGTAGGTAAAGACCATGCGAATGGTCCCGCTGACGATAAGAGCCGTCATGCCGCGGGTAGCTGGGATAGCGAGGCCGATCCCGATGATGGTCAACGCAATGCCGAGATACGCCGGCCAGCCGATTCGGGTGACGTGGAACTCGGTGATGTTAAGGAACCACTCCCAGATAGGGCCAAGGTCGTAGTTCCAGTTTCTAAGCTTGTCCTGCCAGCCCATAAGGCATCCTCACTATCGTTCTGCAAGCAAATGGCGGTTCTTCTCATAAAGCCTGTCCCAAGCGTGAATGCCTGGGCGTGATCGCGAAGGCCTCTTCACTAGGCGCATCTCGGAGAAGTGCGGTGATGGGAAGTCGTTACGAACCAGTGGCATACGGACGCGGTAGGTGCCGGATTTGGCGACAATGATCCCGTCGCCCTGGTCCAGAGTGGAGAAGTCCTCCGGTTGCAGGATTTCCTCTCGCGTTGCCTTGTATCCGGTCGAGACGCTGGCGCTTTCACTGTCATTGGTGAGTGCACCTGTCTGGTCTGATCCATAGCTTTGCCCCGTGCTTGAGCCTGTGGACTCCGACTCAAACCGTTTGACCATTGTGCCGGCGAGCTCAATGGCGAATTTCCGTGTCTTGGAATCGCGGATGTCGCAGTACACGTGGGTCCAGCAGTTGCCCAGCACCATCTCAATGAAGGGGGCTGAAATGTTCTCCAGGAAGCCCACGCCCTGGAACGCGATGATAATCGGCACGTTTGCGCTTCGAGCGAGCTGGAACAGCGATACCTGGCCCTCGTCCATGAAGCTCGGGTATTCGTCGAAGATAGCCGGGCACATGGTCAGTGGCTTCTCTTTGGAGAGCTGGATTTCACCGACTGCTCGGGCCAGGTCAGCAATGAAAAGCTTGCCGAACAACTCCACGCCGTCCTTGTCAGCCAGAGATGACATCGACAGCACGACGACTTTGTTGGAGAGGATCGATTCCTTGATGTCTACATCTGGGCTGTAGGTATTCACGATCCGCGAGTATTCGGAGTGTGCGAACGCCGAGAGCTTGGAAACCAGACCGCCCAGCAGGTTCTTGAACTGGGTTAGGTTCCACTGCTCCTTCACCTCGTCACGCCAGTAGCGCAAGTACGAGTGCAACCATTCCTTGCCGTCAGCATGAGCTGGTGAGTCGGATTCGCGGATGCTTCTGATCATGTCCAGAAGAATGTCGAAATCAGACAGCAGCGCGATGATGTCCTTGATGTGGAAAGCCGGAGCGCCTGGCTGAAGCTTCATAGTGAGGATCGCCGCAGTCAGGGAATAGCGGGCGATGTCCTTCCAGAATTCTTCTTTGGAGTTGGCCTGTAGGCGCATTGCCGTCGAGATCGAGGCCCGCGTGCCGCCGTAGAAGAACGGGTTGTAGGTGTGTGATACCTCGGGGAACTCGAAGTTGATCAGCTGGAGTTCGTCCAGCCGATTCGCTTCCTTCATCATCGCGTAGATGGCACCTGAAAGGTCGGAGTCTGATTTTGCTTCGACCAAAATTAGGCCGGCACCCTTGCGAATCTGCTGTTGGATGATCGCCAACAGCAGCTCGGTCTTACCGGTACCCGTGGCAGCCAGAAGCGCCATATGCCGCGTCATGATGTCGTCGGTGAGCATGAAGGGGATCATGCTCGGATACGCCTCAATGAGGGTCTTGCGCACGGAGTCGGCCGTTGCGGCACCCTCTACGTTGTTGATTTCCTCGATCTTGGATTTCCACTCAGACCAGGGCATAGCACGCCCAAGAAAGGTTGAGCGGCGAATGTCGCAGTCGGGGATCTCGTCCTCTGTGTAGGACTTGTCCCAAACGACCGGCTTCTCGGCTTCCGCCTGTTTCCGGTCCAGCACCAGAACCCAGAACGCTGTGGCGGCGGCAACGGCCAGGGTGATAGGGAGGGGCAGGAACGGGACTGCCGCACCGACCAGAGGCAAGCTGATTGCGATATTGCGCTGGCGATTGAGTTCCGCCAGTTCCTTATTCAGCGTGTCTTTGCGTACCGACTTGATCGACATCGTTTTCAATCCAATCAGGGATGCGTGTGCGGCATCGAGGTGTTTTGCGATCGGCAAAACCAACTTCCAACCCATCGAGCTCGCCGATGACGACAAGGCTTGTTTTCGTGGTGTTGATCAGGGATGCCAGAAGCTCGGGGCTGATAAGCGGGTGGTGCTCTTTGAGCACGACAAGGATGACCACTTCATAGATCCGGCCACGGACGAATTTCGGAGGGACAACAGCGCCCTGGAATACGTCGACTCGCTTGCGCACCGAGAGGTCAAACTGTTGGCCGTTGCTGTCAGAAAGGCTGATAGCTTCGCCGGTGATCGAATTTGCTTTGAATACCGAGAAGGCCGGGTGGTTCTCATGGCAGAACACCTGCTTCACGACCACAGGCAAGCCTTGGAAAAGCTCCTTTCCATTGAAGGCAATGGGCGTGTCGTTGCTGGTGAATGCCTTGGCGATTGGCCTCGCAAGCCACTGCGTGAGGTCGCCACCGACTGACTGTGCCTTCGCGCTGGGTACGACAGTTCGAATGTCGAGCAATGGGTCGCACCCTAGCTGATCGGCAAATGCCTTGAGCAGCTCTGGGATGACCTCTGGAATCAGGTCGGCTTGGGCCTCAATCCAGCTGAGTGGCCGGCGTGGGTCAAACTCGCCACCGGTTTGCCCAAGTGCACCACTCCAAAGACGGTTTGCAATCAGCCTTCTATCCGATCTGGCCGGCAGCCAAAAGCTCGCCTGGAGCGTCTTGTACTTGGGCTGCTCGAAGATCGTCTCGAACGGTTGGCCAATCGTCGGAGCTGGCAAATCGCGGGGGAGGCCCAGCATATAGATGCGGCCGCTTATGGGCATCGCGAGGATGGTTCTGTAGAGCTCTTCGGTACCGAAGGAATCAGCTCCCACGAGAAGCAGAACATCGGTTTCGACTGGGCGCTTGTCGTGAAATGCAGGAACCCCTGATGTCGGGTCTAGTCCGACCAGTGCGCCATAGGTGACAACCGGCGCGTCATCGCCGACCTGGCTGCTCAACTCTCGGGCCAGTTCGGAGGTATATGTGGCTATCGTCAGGTCAGCGCCATAAGCCTTCATCCAGAGAGTCATGCCGCGGGCAATCGCGAACTGGTCCTCGATGGTTTCACACTGAACCAACGCAAGGCGTTCGCTCAGCATCGTCTTGAGACCGGCGGCGAGAGATTTTGCAGCTGCGCCCTTCATCAGGGGTTCGAGAAGGGAGATTGCCATGTTGTTCGAGGGAACAAGGTCGTCGCAGTCTTCTGTCGTGAATGTGCTCCATTCATCGAGCAGGGCAATCAGGCCTCTCTCTGCTTGGTAAATCTTCTTCAACTGGCACTTGCTGTCAGCCACGGTGATCACGCCAGCCACTGCAAGCTCTTTCACGGCATCAGCAATCAGCGGGCGCACCTGCTCGCGCTTGAGGTTGAGCAACTCCATCACGCCGGCGATCAGTGGATGGGCCTCGACGTAGCTATGACCGGCCCAGGTGTCACGGCGAAGGACAGCAACAACGGCTCCCTTCACTGCCGAAAGCGAAGCGTTAGGCACGCCAAAACGGTGAGCCAGGCGAAGTGCAGTCGCGAAGAGGATGTCGTCGAAGTGGACGTAGAGCAGGTACGGGTCAGCTCTGAGGCGCTCATTGAGGTCTTCTGTAAACCCGATAATCCGCTGTAGGCCCGTCAGCTTATCTTCCGGTATGCCTTCGATATCGATCTTGGCCTGCGCCAGTTGATCCGCCTTCTGATCGCGCCAGATATCACCAAGCTTTCGGGCGTCTGCTTCGGATATCCCCGCCTCAGTGAGTCTTTCCGGGTGGCGGTCGAGAATGTTGATCACGTCTTCGCCGAAGAACCCGACGACTTTGTTCGTCACTGAGCGCGAGAGCTTGGCCAGTGAAGAAAGGTACCCTGGCAAGGATTCCACCGAAGACGGTGGCATGGAGCTGAAGCGACGTGCATTGAAGTCGGCATTCGGCGCGTCAGGTTCGAACTTGCCTTGCAGCACAAAGTCCTCGTAGAGGATTGGCATGCCGAAATCACCAATGGCGGTGAAGGTGCTGCCGTCAGTGCGCTTGAAGCGGCATATCGACCACGGGCTGTCAGGGTCGCTGTAGATGATCTCAACCAAGGTGCCACGCTCCTGCGAAAGCTCAGCTCCAATGCCCCCGATATCCGACATGCTCAATCAGTCCTCGTGCCCATCGCCGAGCAGTCTGCCGCTGTTCACGCTGCGGGCCGCTTTCTTCGTCGATTTGATCGCGGAAAACACGGCTCGTTGAGCTGAATCCAGTACGGCCGCGTTATCGGCATGCACATCGGGGTAGCGGCGAATGAGCGCGACCAGGATGTCGTAGTCCGCTACCAGATCAACAGCCGGCATGACCAGGTGGCTAATCACGAGGTGATCATCAAAAGCGGGAATCCCACTGAGCCCGTCAAATAGCCCGTCACCATTGGCGAACAGGAATGGTCGGAGCAGGCGGAGAATGTGGTCATGCCGGTCTTCAACCTTGCACATAACCTGTGAGGCGATGACCTTCTGCTCTTTCAGCGGTTTACGACTCATCAGGCCAGTCGCTGAGCTGAGGAAGTATCCGAGCATTGGCGGCCGGCTCTTTTCATCTTCAAAGCGCGGCAATACGAAGGCTTGAGCTTCTGGCGTATAGATCAGTTGCATGGGTGCGTTACCAGACTTGGTTAATCTTAATAGTGTCTTTGTAGTGTCCAAAACGACCCATGTTGAACGAAAAAACCCGCCGAAGCGGGTTTTTTCTTGATGACCGGCGAGGGTGTGAAGTTACGCCAGAGCGTCCTTCAGGGCCTTGCCGGCTTTGAAGCCAGGCACCTTGGCGGCGGCGATGGAGATCGGCTTGCCGGTGGAGGGGTTGCGACCCTCGCGAGCTGCGCGCTCTTTGACATGGAAGGTGCCGAAACCGATCAGCGTGACGGAATCGCCGCTCTTCATGGCATCGGTGATTACGTCGATCAGGGCGGTCAGAGTCTCGCCAGTGGCAGATTTGCTCTGCTGGGTCTTGGCCGCGACGGCATCGATCAGTTCGGACTTGTTCATAGGGGTAACTCCTGAGTGTTTGTGTTGAACGAGGGTGAGTATAACGAGCAGGCCGAGAAGTCCAACTCAAATAGCCCTTCCGGAAGCCAAGGCTCTGCGGGTGTGGTAAAGGATCAGATACACCCCGAGGATCAGCCACGAAGTCGAGAAGACTGTGATGATCAAGTTGAAGGTGACCTTCATGTCCAGGGTGATTGAGCTGAAGCTTGGAGGCGTGGTGGTCATTCGCATCTGCCCATCCCGGTAGGTGATGGCGCGAAGAAACTCCGGGCGATCAATGTATTTGACCGGGTTGCGGGAGAGGGCCTTATCAACCCATGGCAGATAGAGTGGCTGATACGTCCCTGCCGCTACCGTGCGTGCGAGGTCGCGCAGGCCAGGGCTTATCCCTGTAGCGACCGAAAGGCTTTCGGCCTCGGCTGATTTGCATCTTGAACCGTCACAGTCGCTGCTGGTGTGTGATGGGAAGATGGGGGTATGTGCGGCCAGCGGGGTCGATACCAGTCGGAACTGATCATCAACTTTACCGAGAATGCGGAGCCAGAGACCGGCATCCTCACCTTCCATTCCTTCGATCCAGGCGTGCGCAAAGAACTCAGTTTGAGCAGCTGTGTCGAGCGTCGCCAGTAGCCTGCTCGATGCACTTGCTTTCATGTCCGCCACGTCACCGTGACAAACGGCCCCAGCAGGGCAGGTTGCACCGTCTAGTGCATAGCGCTCCATCGGCATGGTGAGCGAGACAGGAAGCGGGTCTTCGGAGTAACGGATCTGCTTGCCATTCACTGAGGCCAGTCCCGCATGCATGACACCATCAGCGTCTCGTGTTACCCACATGTGGTCGATTGCAAGAATGCGCAGCGCATAGGGGAGGTGGATTCGCAACTGCGGATCTAGGGCCCAAGCCTCTTCGAACTTGGCCTGATCGACGGGGCTGGCAGCGCAGGCCGAACGCATGGTTTTGCAGGTCGCTGCATAGTCGTCGGCAGTGGCGGTACGTTCGAGCATGTCAGCAAATACTGTCTCCACCGGCTTGTATGAGACTTCGACGATCGATAGGTGGAACATGAGGGTGCTGATCAAGCTGCCCCAGATCATGATCGTTGCGAAGACCCGCGAAGTCGTCTTGGTCGAGCGCTTCAGGCACAGGCAAAGGCCGGCGATGGCGATCGCGACCTGGATTGGCACGACGAAGAGCTGTGCGTTCAATTCATGGAGGTTCACCCGGTAGTTCTGTGAGTACCACTCGGAGAAGTCATAGACATCAATTGCCTGCCACAGGATAAATGTCGCCGGTGGGATCGCCGCGAGTAGCAGCAGGGTGGTCTGCCTGGCTATCAGGTGCGCAACCATGAAGACCACGAATGCGCGCAGTAGATAGTCGCGCAGGTCGAAGGTGATCGATACAAGCGATGCATCCCGAAGAATGCCGGGGATAAGGCCAAAGAGGGCGAGATATGCACCCCAGGCTAAAGCGAAGAGGAAAAGACGGCCGGGGCTTTGGGCCAGGTACGCTGTGATTGTCGCAAGTTTTGGGCTGCTGGAAGGTGCCGCAGAGGCCGGGGCTTTGGCGTTCATTCAATGTCCGGGGCAGGGGTGCGCCCGGATGATAAATGGCAGCCTTATGTCATCCCAGCCAAGTCGGACTCGTCAAATCACGGCAGAGAGGATGCTACCGGCGAACAGTCCTACACCCATGAGCCGGATGGCTTGCGGGTAGAACTCCATCTCAGCCTTCTTGCACAGGTGGGCAATGGGCAGGCAGAAGCACATGACCAGGAAGGTCCAGATCACGTTCGTAGCGGTCAATTGCTCGATCAGGGAGCCGTCAGCTCCTGCCGGAGAACCGAGCATCTGGGCGATCACCAGCGCGAGCACACTCAAAGCGCCAATCAGGGCCATGATCAGGTTAGGCGTAAAACTGAAAGGACCAACCTGAACGACCGGGGTGGAATCATCTTCAGTGTGTTGATTGCGCATGTCTGTTCTCTCCTGCATGGAGCGGTTCTTCAGCAACATCATAGCACTCGCAAGTCATGCTGAATCAGGTTTGGACGCCTGGCTGTTTGCCAGCTTGGTCGCCGCTTCCCACAGGGCCGGGCAGTCTTCCGCAGTGCAGCCTACAGAGCTCATTGCTTCGATAGATCGCTGAACCGCCTTCCGGAAGTTCAGGGTGTGATTCAGGGTTTCGAATTTTTCTTTGGCCTCAACGGTCGACGCCAATGGCACGATCACGCTGACGCCGCTGTCGTCGACAACCACGTTCCAGGCTGTCGGGCTGATACCAGTCTGTCGCGTGGTCAGGAAGTCGAGGTGGTCAACCAGGCTGTGTGCTGCTGGCCCATAAATCGAATCGATTGCGGCGTTTCTCATCTTCAAACTCTGCGTTGTGGTGTCGGTAGATTCAGTGTAACGGCGCAATGTGAAGTGTTTTCCTCTGCGTTCTTTGACATCACCGCATGTTCGAACATGGCAATCGTCAATCGCCCACCTTGATTTTCATACCACCTACACGGTGGCGAGTAGGTGAGGATCGAGACGAAGCGCACCCTTGATACTTCAAGCCGCCTACACGGCGGCAAACGGACAGGCGCTCAGCCAGTCATTTAGCACTGCCCTTCAAGCCGCCTGTCCGGCGGCAAACTACGGCGGCGAGGTGAGGCCTTCGCAGGTCTGCCTTCAAGCCGCCTGTGCGGCGGCAAATGATGAGCGTCGGCAGGTGCTAGGCCGAATTCACCTTCAAGCCGCCTGTGCGGCGGCAAATTTCGATACAGGCTAGCTGGCAGCCCTGCGGGCCCTTCAAGCCGCCTATACGGCGGCAAACTTCCTCAGCTCCATTAGCGTGAACTGGTTATACCTTCAAGCCGCCTATACGGCGGCAAACGGTGCATGTCCCCCGCGACAAGCGCAACAACTCCTTCAAGCCGCCTATACGGTGGCAAACCCGAGTCAAACACTCGTGCAGTAACCCATATACCTTCAAGCCGCCTGTGCGGCGGCAAACTCGACCTCAACACGCTGTTGCCCGCGTATGTCCCTTCAAGCCGCCTATACGGCGGCAAACCGCAGGTTGTCAGCAAGCAAATCGCACTTCCAGCCTTCAAGCCGCCTATACGGCGGCAAACGTGCCGACTTGGCGTGCGTGAGTCGATGCGGCCCTTCAAGCCGCCTATACGGCGGCAAACTCAGAGCAAGCTGCGCGCGAGCGTGAGGCACACCTTCAAGCCGCCTATACGGCGGCAAACCATTTATGCGGGTTTTGGGGCGTATGCTTTGACCTTCAAGCCGCCTATACGGCGGCAAACGCGAGCGGGCGGCGGGTGAGCGCTCCTGGTGGCCTTCAAGCCGCCTATACGGCGGCAAACTCGAACGCATCGAGGTCGCGATGCAGAACTCTCCTTCAAGCCGCCTATACGGCGGCAAATTGCATATACGTGAAGTGATGCGTGAGATTGAACCTTCAAGCCGCCTGTTCGGCGGCAAATGGATGTTTACGCCGACGTGGCGGGGTACGACTCCTTCAAGCCGCCTATGCGGCGGCAAATCCTGGCAGCGTACGCGGCAGCGCACCTTCAATCCTTCAAGCCGCCTGTACGGCGGCAAAACCTCAATCGATGCAGTTGGGACCCTATGATCAACCTTCAAGCCGCCTGCGCGGCGGCAAACAATCAAGGATATTCGGGTAGACATGATCAACTGCCTTCAAGCCGCCTATACGGCGGCAAAGCCCTCAGCCTTCAAGCCGCCTGTCCGGCGGCGAATTAAGCAGATACGTCGGTTGGGTAAACCGCTGGAACCAGATCACCTGACCAGTACGGCACCTGCACCGTCAGTTCAGCTACTGGAACTTTGCGGTGGCCGCTGATCCGGTTCCAAACGTCCAGGGGGAGTGGCCGTGCAGGCGTGCCGTTCGGCATGATCCATGAGCAGTCACGCTCAGCAGGCATCTTTACCCAACTCACATCAAGGATCTCGCCCGCGCCGGCGTTGGCCCTCCGGCCGAGCCCTGGGATGTTGTTTCGTATCATCTCGACGACTCGTTCAGGGTCGCCCTTGCCGAAGAAAACAACAGTCTTTGCGTCAATGCCGGCGTAACTGCTCATGTTTGCTTTGTACGGGCCGCGCTGAGTAGTAACTGCAAGGTAGCGCTTCACCTTGCCGCGTGACTGGGGAGCGAAATGCTCGTCAGTCATGTCGGCCAGGCCCCGCAAGTTCATGATGCGCTGAACAACCGTGTGGCTGTAGCCGCCGGAGACGAAGGCGCAGCTCGCTTTGAAAATGCCGTCCTCGCGTTCAAGCGGAATATGCGCAATGGTGTCAGCCCCCATCAGGCCCTGCTCGCGAAACACAGCTGCGGACAGCAGGCTATCGAGAGTTGTCCGTGGGCGGCTCATGACAAAGGGGGTGGCCAGCTTGATCACGAGTTTGAATGCAGTCGACATCAGACCAGCTCCGCAGTGTGAAGTGACCCGTCCGTGAGGAATATCCGGGAGGCATTGAAGCTGTCTTCAAAGCGCTCGGGGATGCAACCGGAGAATGCTTTGAGCACCCGCGGCCGACGAATCATCAGCACGTCATCAAGTGCCGTCGCGAACGACGCGGGGTAGGGGAAGCGGGGGTCACCGATCCAAACTTCAACCCGGTCGCTTCGCTGGCGAATACCACGACCCAGACCTTGCACAAGGCGACGACGGGCGTCAGCGTTTAGCTCTGCGAATTTGATGCTCTGGATCTTGTCATCGCTGTAGCCACGATGGCGCAGCACCGCTTCTTTGAGGCTCAGGCGGAAGCTGTTGATCGAGCCGAACGGGAGCCGGGTGATCACCAGATTCTGAACTTCACCGGGCAGGTCGAGGCCTTCCCAGCCGCCTGGCGTAATCATGACGGCGTTATCGCGCGACTGATATTGCTGCTTGAGCATGCTCATGTTGTCACCTGGTTTGGCAACAATCAGGCCGTCGAGGTCTTTGAGCCTTTCGCCGATGGCTTGCGTGTCGGCGTGGCTCAATGTCAGGACCAAGGTTTTCCCGTCGCCGGCGGCAGCTTCACGAACCATTGCTGCGGCGTAATCGAGCCAAGCGGGGTTGGAGGCGGTGGCGTAATCCTCATCTTCTGCGGCCAGCCCTGTCGGGAGGGGGGCGTTCGGCGCTGGCAGCACAAAGAACATCTCACCGAAGTCAGGCGGCGCATCGAAGATCCGGTAAAGATCAGCAGTGACGTTGTGAATCGGGCGAGTCATGCCACGTTTGCAATGGCGCACCACGCCGATCGAATCGGCAAAAGCGTCGAAAGCGATTGGCAAGCTTCTGCCTGGAGTCGCGAGTGTCGCCGAAGTGAACAGCGCAGCTCTCAGGTAACTGCGTGGCGGCATCACGTCTTCATTGTCTTCGCCATCCCACTGCATAGGGGCGAGCATGCGCGTGATGATTCGCGCGGGCTCTGGATGGCCAACGCGCAGTGAAGGGAAATGCCGGACAGGCGACCAGCTGATGATGCTTGTATTGCCTTTCGACCGGCTTGCTTTCTGCACATTGGCCAGATCGTTATAGCTGTCGCAGAAATCAGCAAGCAGCGCCTTCGAGTGGTCTTCTAGCTCGCCCTGTGGAGAGGAAAGCATGCCGGCAAACTTGGCGACGTGCGGCTCAAGAGCGGACAAAACACCATCGATGCGCTTCGCGATATTTTCGTTGAGCGCGGCCATCTTCGCGGTCCCTGGATCAATAGATTGGACCGCCGAGTAGAGGTTTCCGACGCAGCCAGTTATATCGGGCAGGTTGAAAGCGTCGGCAACGGATTGGGTCAGCCCATTGAAGCGGTGCATCGAAACGTCAGCGCCCAGCACCGACTCCGCAGCATCCGTCATCCGGTCAGCCTCGTCGCAGATCAGGATGCTCGCCGGGCGCGACGGGTTGAGGATCTTCGTCCAGCGCGAGGCGTCAAGCATTACGAGTGCGTGGTTGACGATCAGAACGTCTGCGTTGTGGCTTTCTTCGAGAGCCAGCTCGTAAGCCTCGATTTCCTCAGTCGGTGAGTCGGCGCACAGGCAGAGCGACTTGGCATCCAGGCCGGCAGGCAGCTGACAGCCATTGCCCACTTCTGAAAGGTAATCTTCGACTGTCGGCAGGGTGTGATGATCGCGTTTCAGCCATTCAGTCAGGTCATTGACGAATGCCTTTACATCGTCGTCATCTTTACTGTCGAGCATGCTTTTTAGGTTGAGGCACGACGACAGCGAAAGGTAGTTGCTCCGGCCGACACGGCGCGCATAGCGAACTATTACACCCAGCTCGTCATTCACCCAGCGCTGCGCACGAGGCGCATCATTGTTGATGATCTGCTGCTGCAATGCCTTCGTGAAGGTAGAAACGATCACGCGCTCGCCGGTAAGCGCGGCGTAAGCAAAAGCGGGCACCAGGTAGCCAAGCGTCTTGCCCGTACCGGTAGCGCCTTGCAGCATGTTCACCGCAGCAGCTTTCTCGGCTTCGTCGTATCGGCAGAAGCCGCGGGCGGCGACCTTCGCGAACTCGTGTTGCTTGCTGTTGTAGCGATAAGTGCGTTTTTCGCCGTCACCAGACCGGCCGCGCACCATTCTGCCGTTCGGTCCCAGCACGCTGTCGACGACGTGCAGCAGTCTCTTCTCAAGATCGTCCATCAAGCACCTCGTCCGTCGAAGCGTGGAATAAGCACACCCAGCCCGTATGAGCAGGGGTTGCCTTCAGTAAGGCTGGCTGCCGGTACGCGCTTGATGAAAAGGTGGAAGTTCTGGCCGGAGGTTCGGCTTTGCATCGGTACCGCGTACCGCGCTTGAATCCAGTCGCAGCTGATGTCTTGACTGGGTTCCCCGCGAGCGAGAGCGCGACGCTCAAGCCGGCGCAGGTGGCTGGGAGAGCCCTTGTCGGCCTTGCGGCTGCGGCGATAGCCGTAGGTAAACGTGGCATCAGCTGGCACTGGCTCAGTCCCGCTGAGCTTGATCACGAGACCTGCCGTAACCAGCGGAGAGAGACAGCCCAGGCAGCGCTCAACTGCGTCCTGCTCACCGAGAAGGCGCATAACCGGCCCGAAGCCGCCCCGTTGATCCTTCATCATCGGCCAGTCCACGACTACGGGGAGTCCAGCTTTCGCGGTCAGGTGAACGACCATGAGAATTCGCCCGTAGACCTCCAACAGAATCCGGCCAGAGCCGGGGGCAAGGTCAGCGTAGTGAGTTATTAGCATGCGGCTGCGCTCGGAATCGACAGGTTGAACTGATCCCCTGCCAGGTAGTCTAGGAATGCCTGCCAAGCACTGAAAATCTCGCTAGTAGGAGGCGCGTCGACATTCAGTCCGACGAAAGGCTCCAGCACCAGCACCCCCAGTGAGGTTTTGCCAGCACCCGGCACTACCTCGAAGAGCTCCCAGCGTGCGCTGATCAGACCGCAGCCTGCTGCGATGTGAGCGCCCAGTGTCGGCATCGCAGCAAAACGGTCGAGGCTCACGAGCAGTGCGCCCAGTTCGACTTCATTCGCATTGTTGATCATGAAGCGGTGACGCATCACAGCGCCTTCTGGGATTGCCTGCCAGCCTGCCAGTGGCATGCCTACCGAATTTTTTGCTCCGGTTTCAACCTTGACGGCTTCAATGCTGGCTTTGAGCTGCTCGATCTTGTCGCTCAGCTCATTAACGCGGTCAGTGTCTTTCGCAGCGCGAGCGGTTTTTCGCGCCTTGTCGAGCGTAGCGATCTCCTTCTTGATCGCTGAGGCATCACGATTGCCCTCAGATTGAGCAATCAAGGCATTGATGTCTTCGTGAGACAGGAAAGCCACTTGGCTGCGGTCACGGTAGAGGTCGTCCGAGCGAACACCGCTGAATACGTGAGGCTGGCTGACCGACTCACAGATAGCGTTACCGACAGCCAGGCGGCCATGGACCATGCCCATATAGCCCGCATCACCCGCGCCGAACAGGCTCAGCAGTACATTGCGCTCGCGCCACATGGCCTCCTGATCGACAGTGGCCTTATCTTTCTTGTCCTCTCCCATAATCCCGCCGAGGGTCAGCAGATAGTGCTGATCAAGTGACAGGGGCTTGTCATTACCTGTGCGCTTGATTTCGTTCTCGCGAAGAACATCGCGCAGGGCCCGGCGCAGCTTTCCGCGAATGCCGGTTGCGGGGAAATACAGACGGTTGCCCTCCGGAGTCATCATGTGCGGTACCGGGATTGGCAGATCGCTCCCGCCTTCAGCATCTTTCAGTGCTTTGCTGCAAGTGGCGAGCGGCTGCTCTGCTTTGATTTCGCCTTCGAGTACATAGTGAGTCACGGTCATTTGTTCGTTCTCCAGGTGGACAGTGTGGGAGTCGGTGAGTAATCTAACAGCAAATTATCCCCTAGAGAAGTGATATGCAAGAAATAGAACTCTGGTACGAATGCATCGGACAGTACCTGGCCCCTGAAAGCGACCCAGCAAGTTCCACCAAAGCTGGCGTCATGACTCGGATGACAAAGGGTGTTGGACAGCACACGCTCGGAGCGGGTATCGATGCTTACTACATCGCCAGCAAGAGGAAGAGCTTTCTGATCGGCAAGATCGAAATGCCTAACCTGCCGGGCCTTGAATTCGTCCCGAGTGAAGATGTCAGCGGTGAGAAGTACATCGCGCAGTGGCTTGTGAACCACGCTCCAGAGGATGAGCCCTGGATGATTGGCGTGATCGGAAACGCCAGCCCGAACGCAAGCATGAAGGTGTCACACCCGCTCGCGCTCTGTTGTTTTTGCGAGGCCAGCTCCGGCTTCGATTTTGACTTGGGCATTGTTCGCCAAGCCGTAGCCATCATTGGCGAACTGGACTGGAAGAAGGACATTGCGACTGCGCTCCACACATTCCAGTCGCGGCAACTGGCCAGCAGCATCGGCGACGAAGCCAAAATGGAGCGTGAGAACAAAAAGCTGCAAAAAGCTTTTGAGAAGACCCCTGAACTCAAGCCCGCGCTGCTTGCCCTGTGCAGACTGCCTCTGAAGGTGGGCTCCGGCGAGTACGAGGTTCTTTCGTGGTATAACCGCGTTCGCTGATCATCTTGCCGCCGAACAGGCGGTTGATAGCTAGAGAAGTGAGATGCACAGCACGCCGCCGCATAGGCGGTTTGGAACCGTCAGCAGGTCGAATGCTTCTATTCTTCCTGTTGACTTCATCCTGGGAGTCCCAGTCATTGGGGCTTCCAGGATGACACTGCTGAACTGGTAACGTACTTACCTCAACTGACCTTGCTGGCGCTGAACAGAACGCGGAATACCACTTGAAGGTCCGTCTGGCCGCGCACCGGCTCCCAGCCTGAAGAGGTTGGTGTCTCTGAGGCGATCGACACCCCTTCGCGCGTAACCAGAAAGGTGTTTTGGGTTTTAAGACTAAACAGCGCCGCCGCTGGCCCGGCTTTATGCTGAGGTCGTAGGGCGCACAGCGATAGACCCTGCTTCATCCCTTCGAGGATCACGACTCTCATTGCGCGGTCGCGATCAGGCGCTTCACCAAACGCCTCGATGAATGAGTCGCCCAGAATGCCCAGCAATGGCATATCCACATCTCTTGAGGCGTGCGCCTGGCAGGCCCCCATCGAGTTACCCCTCACTGCTGTCTGCATCGAGCAATTCGTCCTCAGACATTTCGATATCTGCATCCTCTGCCACGTAGAGGCTGACCTTGCAGTTAGTGCACGTCACTTCCACCCCGCGGAGCTTGTCTCCGGCTAGCTTTGTGCGAGCGCCACACTCCGGGCATTCGACCTGGGCGGCCCCAACATAGAGGACATCAACTTCCATCGGTCTCATGTGCTCTTGCTCCTTTTGGCCGGGGCACTGGATTTGAGTGATCAGGATAAGGGCAGCCTCCAGCATTGCCAGCCAAAGTGGGGTGTCGAAACAGTGCCTCGGTACCAGATCTGTCGCTAGGGGAGTGTGGTGATGAACGAGTGCTTGCATTGGATAGACGCGCACCAGGCGGCTGATATACTCAAACCGTTCTCTGCCTCTGACGTATGTCTTGGCACCCAGTGTACGGACTAGCTCTCTAGGGCTGTTCACTGGGACCCGATGATTCCGCGCACTCGCGTCGTCAAACGGGTCGACAACAAGGTCCAACCAAAAGCTCATCCGTTTCGGATCGAGCACAACCAACTCCCTCTATGGCGAGACTCATATCTCGCCATTCGGCTAGGTATTTGAGTTCTCGCACTCAACACCTGGCCCCGAGCCCAGGTGTTTATCAAACCTGTGTCTGTGCTCGGCAGACGGAGTAACAAAAAATGGCAACGTCCATCATCAATACGAAACTGGGTGAAAACCGCAACGTGGCTCGTGTCTGGCTGGAAGGTCAGAAATTATCCCGCGGTGGTGTCAATGTTGGTGCTCGCTATGCCCTGCACATGCAGGAAGGCTTCCAGCGTTTTGAGCTTCGCCCCGTTCCGGAAAACTACGTTGGCGAGACCTTCACGGTCAGTCGGCGTGAAAAGAACGGCATCGTTTTCCCGCTGTTCGAGATCCGTTCCGAAACTTTCCGTAAGTTGTTCGAGGTGTCGGCTAAGTTGAGGGTGATTATCCGGGATGCTCGGATCATCATTACTCGTTCGCAAATCGACATTAAGATTGCAGAGCGCGTTAAGCGCTTTATGGAAAAGTTGAAGAATGGCCAGAAGCTCGCAACCGTAAGTTTGTTCCACGGCGGCGGGGTGCTCGACAAGTCCATTCATAGCGGCTTACAAAAAGCCGGTGTGGGTTCTTTTATCCAGGTTGGTGTTGAACTGGAAGATGCTTATCTGGAGTCTTCACTCCGGAATAACAAAGAACTTTGGAGCGAGGAATCGATCGCTATTTGTGGCGACATTAAGGAGATCAATCTGCAAGGTGGAAACATCCCGCAGGCGGATATCCTGGTGGCCGGTTTGCCCTGCACAGGAGCTTCAGTCGCAGGTCGCTCAAAAAATAAGATCAGTTGTGCTGAGGAACACTCTGCTGCTGGTTCTATGTTCGTCGATATGCTGGATTGGGTCAAGGCTAGTAATCCTGCAATGGTTATCTTGGAGAACGTGAAGCAATATGCGTCCACGGCATCCATGATGGTTATTCGCAGTGTTCTGACTTCGCTCGGTTATCGAATTAAAGAAGCAGTTCTCCAGGGTACCGATTTCGGTTCTCTTGAAAGTCGCGAGCGGCTAGTTGTGCTTGCCACAACTCCGGGAATTGCTGATGAGTTTGAGTTCGATAATGTGGTGCCTCTTCGCAAGAAGCCGGAAACCCTGAAAGCGATTATGGAGGACATTCCTCTGGATTCTGATCGCTGGAAGGATCTGACTTATCTGGCGGAGAAGGAAGAGCGCGATAAAGCCGCAGGGAAAGGATTTACCCGTCAGCTGCTGACTGGTGATGAAGCTTCTTGCGGAACAATCGGGAAGTCCTATGCCAAGTATCGGTCTACCGAGCCGATGCTGATCCATCCCCTTCAGTCGGCGCTTAGCCGTCTGTTCACGCCGCAGGAGCACGCAGCGGCTAAGACGATCCCGTACGGAATGGTGGAGGGTAATTCCGAAACCGTGATGCACGAGATCCTGGGCCAAAGCGTGATTTTCGCGAAGTTCGAGGCGTTCGCCTTTGCTGTAGGGATGATGCTCCAGTACACCCTGAACTTCGGTGAGCTAACCAGCTACTGTGGTCAGGTGTGCGGTGATCTCGGCAAAAACTGTGGTCTTGGCAATATCTGCCAGCTAGGCGTTGATGCGCAAACCGAAATGCCTGATCCGGCAAGTTGGATTGCTGCTCACGCCGAAGACTATCTGTTGGCGGCGTAACACCGGAAGCTTTCCCTCAGTAACCTACCAGGCCTGCCCGCAGGCCTGGCTTGGTGTGTCTTTAACCCAACACACCAAGCCCTTGAGCACTTGGTGATCCCCAAAAAATTACCTGCTGCTCAACAGGTGCTGGAGCTGATCGATGGACGACAAACTGGAGAGTCAATCTCCAACCAAACCTAGTTCTACCCTGTACTGCCGTTTGAAGGTCCGTCTGCTCCAGCAGGCGTATTTCACCGGCTATGCCAAGAAGCAAATCCCACGAAGCATCCGCAGACTTCTGGCGCGCACCGAGATTCATCGTGCGTGGCTGGATGGCTACAACGGCTGCTTCACGCAAGATGGGATCAAGTACGGGCCGGCCAACCCATACAGCGCAGAGAAGCACGATAGCGCGCTGATGGAGCGGTTCGGAGCAGCAGAGTTCGAGCTTCCCTGCTGACTGTAAGCACTCGACAAACCAACTCTTCGGGAAACCGAACAACCCATTGGGACAGCCGCCCAATGGGGTGGCTCCCTCAGGAGCGAGAAAATGCAATTAGCTATAGCTGCGAGTGAAAGCCAGTTCAACGAAACCCCTAGCCTCTTCCAGGGATTCTTTGAGCGCCGTTTGAAGGGGTTGTAAGCCGGAACCCCAGAAATTTCCGTCACCGTCGCATTACCCGCTCGCAGGGGTAGACCTAACAGTCGTTTCACCAGCCGCCATTGAGTTAATCCGTGCTATTGACTCCAAACAAGTGGGTTGTTTCAGAATACGGGAAATATAGAGCATTGAAAGCTAATGGAATTTTATATTGTGCAATGCGATAGAGAGTGACACTTGATATTGGTCGCAGCCCGAGCGTCGCTTCGGTGCCCTTAACGGCCTGATGATATTTTCATGGGCTACGGCAGGTTTCTGAACCTAAACCAGCCGCTCACCTGAACCAGTAATCCGTCAGCACCTCGGCCAAAGCGGCCTGTCGCGGTGACAATCGACGACTGCCGCTATCGACTCAAAGCGGAAGCTGCTGTGTTCAAAATCAGAGCCGCAAAACGGACGGTGCATTTACCGAATTACTTGTTCGATACCCTGAGCGAAGCCGATTCAATGACGCTCACGATTTGCGCGGCAATAGCATCCCTGATCTGGTCTGGCAATTTCTTCCCCGTCAATGACTCATATACCCAGAGTCCATCCGCTGCGAGTCGCGCAATGAATCGATCAAGAACGGCCTGGTCGTCGAGATGCTCCGGCGCTGGAGAAGCCCAGCCTTCAAGCACCGTGTCCCAGGCAGCCGCTGTCGCAGTGCTTTCACTCGATTGAAGTGCAGAAAGCAATTCCGCGCGATTAGCGCTTCGTGCGCTAGTACGTGCATACGCAATGGCCCGCTCTGTGGGTGTTGCCTCTGACTTCGGTCTGCCTGCGACTGATTCCAGGCTGGCCTCCCATTGCGCGGCCAAGTGCTCGTGGATTGCCTGAACAAGCGCTTCCCGCGAAGGGAAGTGGTACATCATTCCGCCCCGCGTCACGCTGGCCTCCGCCGCAACGGAATCAAAGGTGACGCCGATCAAGCCGTCACGATGAATGACGCGTACGGCGGCATCCAAAATTTTGCTGCGATTGCTGGGGCGCATGGTCTTCTCTTTCTTTCAGTGTGAATCGCTGCTGAAGGCTGACGACCCCGGTCCGTGGTTTCGGAGCAAGACAGACGTCACCAATGCGCTGATGCTCAGTACGGCGGCAATGACAACGATAACAATCTCAAAACTGCGATCAAACGCTGTGGAGGCGGCTGCAATGAGGGCGGCACTATCTGTGCCGTTTTGGGCCGCTATCGCGAGCGCTTGGTCCATGCTGTCACGCGCATTATCGGAGACGCCTGCGGGCAAAACCACGCCAGAAGAATAAAGACCCGCCAACAAGCTGCCAAGCAGTGCGACCGCCAACAACGCGCCGAATTCATAGGAAACGCCTTCGACTGAAGAAGCCATGCCTGCTCTCGAAGAGGGTGCATTACCGACGACCGCGCTGGAGGCGACTGACATCACCGAACCCAGTCCAAACCCGGTCACTACCAGGCCGGCAATGACCCATCCCAGGCTGACATGCAAGCCGAAGCTGGTCAAGAAGACACCTACAGTACCCAACGCAAGACCACCACCGATGAGCACAAGCAAGCCGATCCGGTGCACAAATGCGCCACCGAGCACTACGCTGGGCAGTGCTCCTAGTGCAACGGCTGACACCAACAGTCCAGCCTCCAGAGGGCTAAACCCTGCGACAAGCTGAAAACGCTGGGTAACGATCAGTTGCAGACCGGCAACGCCGAACAAGGCAGATGCACAGGCCAACACACCTGCCATAAGCGCTGAATTGCGAAAAATAGCGAAATCCAGCAGAGGGTAAGTAAGACGCGCCTGGCGACGGACGAAGAGCATGCCCGCAACAACGGTGACGGCCAAAGCCGTCCCGGCAAGTGCCCAGGAAGAAGGTGCATGGGTGCGGATTTCGGTGAACGTGACCGAGCGTTTCGCTAATACGTGACCGGTGCTTCCACCCCGGTTGCGCGGGTTCTGGATTGTAATCGCATCGGTCACGATGCGGCTTGTTCCTCGGCTTTTTTTCGGCGCAGCGACTCGCCTTTCATCGTCAGTCGGTAGGCGTTGTGCACCAGGCGGTCGAGGATGGCATCGGCCAGGGTCGGGTCGTTGATCCAGCCGTGCCAGTGCTCGATGGGCAGTTGGCTCGTCAGGATGGTGGAGCGGCTGCCAGCGCGGTCGTCGATCACCTCCAGCAGGTCATGCCGGGCTCCTTCCTCCAGCGGGGCTAGCGCCCAGTCGTCCAGCACCAGGACGTCGACCTTTGCCAGCTGTTGCAGGGTACGGCCGAAGCTGCCGTCGCCATGAGCGATGCGCAGTTGTTCCAGCAGGCGCGGGGTGCGCAGGTACAGGGTGCTATAGCCCTGGCGGCAGGCCTGGTTGCCCAGGGCGCAGGCCAGCCAGGTTTTGCCGGCACCGGTCGGGCCGGTCAGCAGCAGGTTGTGCTGCTGGCGGATCCAGTCGCCACTGGCCAGGGTGGCGATCAGACGCTCGTCCAGGGCGCGTCCGGTGCGGCGGTCGAGATCTTCCAGGCAGGCGTTGGCGTACTTGAGCTTGGCCTTCTTGCGCAGCCGTACCAGGCGCTGGTTGTCACGCCAGGCCAGTTCGCGGTCGAGCAGTAGGCCGAGGCGTTCATCGAAGCTCAGGCTGTGGCTGGCCGGCAGCGTCCATTGCTCTTCCAGGGCGCGGGCCATGCCGTCCAGGCGTAGCTGGTGCAGTTGATTCAGGGTGTGTTGCGGCATCATCGAACAGCTCCTGTTGCGGGGGTTGGTAGTAGTCGGCGCCACGGACGTTCTCGTGGTCGCCGGGTAAGGTCGTTTCGGCGGCACGCTGGGGCAGCGGCTGTTGATCCAGGCCTTGCTGGAGCAGGTTGCGCACGCTGCGCCCGGTGAAGGCGCGCAGGTGTACGGCACGTTCGGCAGCGGCTTCCAGGCGTGCATTGCCATAGCGCCGGGCCAGCGAGAGCAGGCCGAGGCAGGCGCGGTAGCCCATCTCCGGGTGCGGCTTGTGGGTCAGTTGGTGATCGATCAGTTGGCGCGTGTAGGGGCCGATCCGCGCGCCCCAGTCGAGCAGGCGTTGTGGCGTCCATTCGCGATGCGCCTGGTGCGCCGCGGGCATGTGCTCGCGCTGGGTACTGTAAGCGCCGCGTCGCCCCAGCAGCAGGTGGCTGGCCACCCGCCGGTTGCCATGCAGCACTTCCAGGGTGTGTGCCGTCAGTCGCACGTCCACGTTCTGCCGGGCCAGGGCGGAGGGCACGCTGTAGAAGCTGCCATTGACCTCGATGTGGTAGTCGATGCTGACCTTGCAGCGCTTGAAGGTGGCGACCTCGTAGGGATGCACCGGCAGCGCTCGCAAGGCCGGGCGATCCAGGCGCTCGAACCAGTCGCGCCGGCAGCCATCGAGCCGCTTGAACGGGCGCCGATTCAGATCCTCCAGCAGCTCGGCGATGGCCTGGTTAAGCGCATGCAGGCTGAAGAACTGCCGATGGCGCAGCCGCGCCATGATCCAGCGCTCGACCACCTGCACCGCCACCTCGGCCTTGGCCTTGTCCTGAGGCTTGCGTGGCCGTGCCGGCAGGATCACCGTCTGGTAATGACGCGCGCACTCCAGCGTGGCCCGGTTCAGGCCCGGCTCGTAGCGATCCGGCTGGGCGACCAGGGCGCGCGGATTGTCCGGCACAACCATTTCCGGCACGCCGCCAAAGTAGGTCAGAGCCTGGCCCAGCGAGGTCAGCCAGTCCACCTGGGTTTCGCCTGGCGTCGCGCAGGCATAGGTGTAATTCGAGGCGCCCAGGGCGGCGACGAAGATGTGCGCCCGGCGCACTTCGCCGGTGGCCGGGTCGACCACCGGCAGCGTCGGCCCGGCATAGTCGATGAATAGCTTCTCGCCCGCACGGTGCAGCTGACGCATCGAACGTTTGAGCGTCTGGGCGTAGCGCCGGTAGTGCTCGACGAACTGGGTGTAGCGGTAGGTCGGCTGGCCCGCATGCGCGGCGAGATATTCCTCCCACAGCAGCTGCAAGGTCACGCCCTTGCGTCGCAACTCGCGGTGGATGCTCAGCACATCGGGCAGCACTCGCTCACCGCGCGGCTTGTTCGTCGACGTCGGTGCAAACAAGGCGGCCGCCAGCGCGGCCTCGTCCATGGCCACCAGCGCCGGCCAGTCCAGCCCGGCCACCCGCGCCGCCGCGATGTACTTGCTAACCACGCCCTTGGACAGCTGCAAGGCACGGGCAATCTTCTCGTGGGACAAGCCGGCCTCAAACTTGAGGCGCAGACATTCTTTGATGTTTCGCATGGCTACTCGCGGCGCCGCCATCTTCCTCTCCCGAAATCGGTCGAGGATGGCGGCGCATCAGGTCATGCGCAACGAAGGGGAAGGCTTTCGCTAAGTCGTGACCGGCGATTTCGGTAAGCCGTGACCACCTGTTTCGGAACAGGCGGAAAATCGGTCACGTTGCTACCGAAATGAGCGGTCACGCGTTAGCGAAATGACCGGTCACGATCAACCGAAACGGCCGGTCACGGTGCTCCGAAATCCGCACATGGGCAACCTCTTTGATGGTGACAACCAGACCGGACAGTGCAAACAAGGCCTGCACTGCAGAGATCAGATCCCATGGTTTGGATGTATCTGGCTTCACTCGCGGCGTCACGACCAATGCACTGACGAGTGCAGCGATGACCACCGGTACGTTGAGCAGGAAGACCGAGCCCCACCAGAAGTGATTGAGCAACAATCCACCCACGATGGGGCCGAGCGCGCTTCCGACAATGGCCATGCACCCCCATATGGCGAGCGCCAGATTCCTCTCGCGCTCATCCCTGAAAGTGATGAAGATCAGAGCTAGCGTGGAGGGCATCATGGCTGCCGCACCCACAGCCAGCAACGCACGCGCACCAATCAGCACGGAGGCAGTTGGCGCGAACGCGGCTATTATTGACGCAAGGCCGAACACGCACAGCCCGCCCAAAAACATCTCCCGGTGCCCGATGCGGTCACCAAGCGTTCCGGTGCTGAGCAGCATCCCGGCCATCACCAGTGGATAGGCGTTGATGATCCACAGCGCTTGCAGGCTGCTGGCCCCCAAGTCACGCGTCAGAGTGGGCAACGCGGTGTACAGGATCGAGTTGTCCAGGGTAAGCAGAAGAAGCGCTGCTGCGACGGTCACAAGGAGGGTCCACCGTCGGCCTTTTGGGGTTGTCATATTTAGTGCCAAGAGTTGCAGAGTCATTTAGTATACATTCTAGAATGTATACTTATCAATCAATCATTCAGGGACTACGGCGCAGGTTCGGTAACGATGAGTAGGGCAGGCACATCCGAGCGGATATGGCCTAACAGTGGTTGGACACCGACGGGCCGTCCCTGAACTCAAACGTAGAGCCAACCCTCTTAGTCGGTGACAGGCTGCTTCTTGAGCGAGAGCGGACGCTGTCGGCTATTGCCGTGACTGACCACTTTGGCCGACCAAGAGACTGACAAATAAAGTGATTGATGGCGGCTTAGGGATCAGTTACCTGTCGTTCGAGCTTGACGATTTTTCACTGTCGCTATGTCCGCAGCTGGCCGATTGCCGAAGTTAGACGAATAATCTCATTGGCATCCAACCCTGGGTATCTATTGCATTGCAGCATTTCCGATGCTCTTATACTTTCCACGGATTGATGACGGCCACGGTGGCAGCTTCATAAGGTGCTGTGTCACGTGACGCCACGATGAACCCTCGCGAAGCCGCAATCGCGGCGATATAGCCATCAGGCGTTGGGAATCCTCGCCCACCGTTCTTGGCTGTCACAGCTAACTCGGCAAAGCGTCGTGCTGCATCGGTATCGAATGGTAATACCCGATCCCTGAACAGCCCCATCAGACCGTCAAGGGTTTGTGCCAGCATGTCCTTGCGTTTACCGGCTGGAAGCGCACCGATGCCAAACAGCAGCTCGGCCAGTGTTACGCTAGTCAGGTACAGTGTTTCGGCGGCTTGATCGTTCAACCATGCTCGCACGGCCGGGTGCGGCTCGGGCTTCATCGCTTCGGAAACAACGTTGGTATCGAGGACGATCATTCAAACCCCAGCGGCTTGGCCGGCGTCTTGTCTCTCACTTGGTCGAATACCTCGAAATCCTCGTTTGTCAGACTGATTGTACGACCCAGTGCTGCGAGGGCTTCACCCATGCGAACACGTGACTCTGGCTTGACCGCTACCGCCAGAATCTCCCGCACCTCAGCTTCGGTGCTATGCCCATGTAGTGCGGCCCGCACCCGTAATGCGCGGTGCACGTCGTCGGGCAAATTGCGTACTGTCAGCATCGCCATAGAATCACCTCGCAATAATGCATTCGATGCAATCATTATTCGACAACGACTGCATTAACGCAAGGCGCATTTGTGGTGTCGTAAAACACTTGTTTTACGACACACCCTCAACAGTCGTGTGCACCTCCCGCTGAATGGCCTCAAAATTGTGCGGAAAACCATGTCGCCATGCACTACCATACGGAAACCTATTTTTGATGGTTATCCGCCTATGTTGGTTGGTTACATGCGCGTGTCGTCGGATTCCGACCGCCAAAGCACGGACTTGCAACGTGATGCGCTGCTCGCCGCTGGCGTCGATGCTCGGCACCTGTTCGAGGATCGAGCCTCTGGCGCAAAGGATGACCGCGCAGGCTTGGCTCGGGCCCTCGAATTCGTCCGATCCGGCGATGTGCTGGTAGTTTGGAAGCTCGACCGGCTCGGCCGCTCGCTGTCGCATCTGCTCGGTATCGTGACCTCGCTCAAGGATAATAAGGTTGCGTTCCGCTCGCTGACGGAGAACCTGGACACCACGACGCCATCGGGCGAGTTCCTGTTTCAGGTGTTCGGCGCCCTCGCACAATACGAGCGCGCCTTGATCCAGGAGCGCGTCGTCGCGGGACTAACCGCCGCCCGCAAACGTGGCCGGATCGGCGGACGCCCACCCGCCATCGTCGGCGAGAAGCTGGATGCTATCGTCGCCGCGCTCGATGGCGGCATGTCTAAGGCAGCGGTGTGCCGTAATTTCAGCGTCAAGCGCACCACCTTGATCGAAACCTTGGCGCGAGTGGGCTGGCGTGGCGCGGGAAAGGCTGCCGATGAGCAACAAGAATAAGCTGCTCACCGTCCTCTCGGACGCCGAGCAGGAAGCCCTGTACGGTTTGCCAGATTTCGATGACGTCCAGCGGCTGGAATACTTGGCGTTGACTGAAACGGAACTGGCGTTTGCCAGCAGCCGTCCCGGCCTTCCTGCCCAAGTCTATTGCATCTTGCAGATCGGTTACTTCAAGGCCAAGCACGCCTTCTTTCGCTTCGCCTGGAGCGAAGTTGTGGACGATTGCGCCTTCGTACTGAGCCAGTATTTCCACAGTGAGCCATTCGAGCACAAGCCGATCACCAAACACGAGCATTATGCCCAGCGCGAGCGGATCGCGGAGTTGTTCGGCTACCGGTCGTGGGTGGCCGGTTTCCTGCCCCAGCTCGCGCAACAGGCCGCCCAGACCGTGCGGCGCGACGTGATGCCGGGGTTCATCGCCGCTGAACTGATCGTCTGGCTCAATGAGCACAAGATCATCCGGCCGGGCTACACCACCCTGCAAGCGCTGGTCAGCGAAGCCCTGTCCGCCGAACGTCGGCGCTTGGGTGGCCTGCTGGCGGAGGTGTTGGACGAACCGGCCAAGACTGCGCTTGGCCAGCTCCTGGTACGAGATGACACCCTTTCGCAACTGGCAGCGCTCAAGCAGGACGCCAAGGACTTCGGCTGGCGGCAGATGGCCCGCGAACGGGAAAAGCGCGCCACGCTGGAACCGCTGCATAGCATCGCCAAGGCGCTGCTGCCCAAGCTCGGCATCTCGCAGCAAAATCTGCTTTACTACGCGAGCCTGGCGAACTTCTACACCATCCACGACCTGCGCTACCTGAAGGCCGATCAGACCCACCTCTATCTGCTGTGCTATGCCTGGGTGCGCTACCGGCAGTTCTCCGACAACCTGGTCGATGCGATGGCATACCACATGAAACAACTGGAGGACGAAAGCAGCGCGGGCGCGAAGCAGTCCTTCGTCGCCGAGCAGGCGCGCCGGCAGCAAGACACACCGCAGGTTGGCCGCCTACTGTCACTGTACGTCGACGATAGCGTGACTGATCCGACGCCGTTCGGTGAGGTGCGCCAGCGCGCGTACAAAATCATGGCCAAGGACGCGTTGCAGAGCACCGCGCAGCGCATGAGCGTCAAGCCTGTGAGCAAGCTGTCGCTGCACTGGCAGGCAGTGGACATCCTGGCCGAGCGCATTCGCCGCCATTTACGGCCGCTGTACGTCGCGCTTGACTTCGCCAGCACTGATCCGGACAGCCCGTGGCTCGCAGCGCTGGCCTGGACTAAGGGCGTGTTCGCCAAACAGCAGCGCCTGTCGCAACGGCCGCTCGCCGAATGTCCAGCGGCCACACTGCCGAAACGCTTGCGGTCGTACCTGCTGACATTCGATGCCGATGGCAAGCCAACGGGCCTGCACGCCGACCGCTACGAGTTCTGGCTGTACCGCCAGGTCAGGAAGCGCTTTCAGTCGGGAGAACTCTATCTCGACGACAGCTTGCAGCACCGACATTTCTCCGACGAGTTGGTTTCGATGGACGAGAAGGCCGACGTGCTCGCTCAGATGGACATCCCATTCCTGCGGCAGCCGGTCAATTCCCAGCTCGATGCGCTAGGGGCTGAGCTGCACACGCAATGGCTGGCCTTCAATCGCGAACTAAAGCAGGGCAAGCTGACGCACTTGGAATACAACAAGGACACGCAGAAGCTGACCTGGCGCAAGCCCAAGGGTGAGAACCCGAAGGCGCGCGAGAAGGTGTTCTACGAGCAATTGCCGTTCTGCGACGTGGCCGACGTGTTCCGCTTCGTCAACGCCCAGTGCCAGTTCCTGTCGGTGCTGACGCCCTTGCAGCCGCGCTATGCGAAGAAGGTCGCCGACGCAGACAGCCTGATGGCGGTCATCATCGCGCAGGCGATGAACCACGGCAATCAGGTCATGGCGCGCACCAGCGACATCCCGTATCACGTGCTGGAGAGCACCTACCAGCAGTACCTGCGCCACGCAACGCTGCACGCGGCCAACGACGGCATCAGCAACGCCATCGCCGCGCTACCAATATTCCCTCACTACTCGTTCGACCTCGATGTGCTGTACGGTGCCGTCGATGGTCAGAAATTCGGTGTCGAGCGCCCGACCGTGAAGGCACGCTACTCCCGAAAGTATTTCGGGCGCGGCAAGGGCGTGGTTGCCTACACGCTGCTGTGCAACCATGTGCCGCTCAACGGCTACCTGATCGGCGCGCACGACTACGAGGCCCATCACGTGTTCGACATCTGGTATCGCAACACGTCGGACATCGTGCCGACTGCGATCACCGGCGATATGCACAGCGTCAACAAAGCCAACTTCGCCATCCTGCATTGGTTCGGCCTGCGCTTCGAGCCGCGCTTTACCGACATGGAAGGCCAGTTGCAGGAACTGTATTGCGCCGACGATCCGGCGCTGTACGAGAAGTGCCTGATCCAGCCGATCGGCCAAGTCGACCGGCAACTCATCGTCAGCGAAAAGCCAAACCTCGACCAGATCGTGGCTACGCTCGGGCTGAAGGAGATGACGCAGGGCGCGCTGATCCGCAAGCTGTGCACCTACACCACGTCGAACCCGACGCGGCGGGCGGTGTTCGAGTTCGACAAGCTCATCCGCAGCATCTATACGTTGCGCTACCTGCGCGATCCACAACTGGAGCGCAATGTGCACCGCTCACAGAATCGGATCGAGTCCTACCACCAGCTACGCGGGGCCATTGCCCAAGTTGGCGGCAAGAAGGAGCTGACCGGGCGCACCGACATCGAGATCGAAATCAGCAACCAGTGCGCAAGGCTGATCGCCAGCGCGGTCATCTACTACAACTCGGCCATCCTGTCGCGGCTGCTGATGAAGTACGAGGCGAGCGCCAATGCCAAGGTACTCGCGCTCATCACCCAGATATCGCCAGCGGCATGGCGGCACATCCTGCTGAACGGGCACTACACCTTCCAGAGCGATGGCAAGATGATCGACCTCGATGCTCTCGTGGCGGGGCTTGATCTTGGGTGACGGAAATTTCTGGGGTTCCGGCTTACAACCCCTTGAAGCGGCAAGTCGACCTCACCGTAAACGGCCGTCTCTACACAGTGACCGCGCGAGGATTACTGGTTAGCAGAAAGCCGCTTGGTGATGGTAAGAACTGGTACAGCTACCTGAGTTCTGATGCGGAGATTTTCCCGTCCAGAGCCGAACAGGAAGCTTGGATCAAGTCGCTTACAACGGGCCGAGATCACATCGGGCTGACATTCAAGTAACACTGGTTGGACCAATAAAAGAAACGCACCGGGGGGGGACCCTCGGTGCGTTTTTTTCTTCCGCATTGCGGAAGATTGGCACATTAGAGGCCGCCGCAGGCTTCGTGCTTCAAATCCTGATCGCCAGAATAATCTGGAGCGGTGGCGCGTCTGAGGGCTCTGAGCTTCCCTTCAACCTGGTTGCCAGAGTCCATGATCATTGCGAAGGCATACGCCATAATTACGTGTGCGACCGTTGCCACTCCAAAGAGCATGCCGGATTTGAGCATGCCCATGGAAACCCCGCAGACAATCGCCAGGCAAGCAGCTGCCGTTGCCCATATGTCATGCCGTAGGCGCGACTGAAGCAACTCTTCCTTGGATTGGGTGGCTACCGCTAACTGAGATGAAGTGGTCATCGTTTTAACCTTGTTGCTGATTACGGCCTGCCAGGTAGTCTCCCAGCGGGGAGAAGTACCTGTCTCGACAAAGCCACGCAGATAGCCAAGTGAAGAGGGCGGTGATGGCGATCATCGCCGCGGTGCGCTCTCGTGACTCACGTCGACTGCGGCTCTCGAAAGCGCGTCTCGACTCACCCGGCTTACGCGCAGAATTGCCAGCCATCAGGGCGATCATCAGTAGATAGAACAACGAGATCATGGTCGTCTTGGTGATCAGTGCCATGACAAACCAGAGTGAGGGCCCATTCGCGAGATAGGTCGCTCGGATCACCACTATCGCCATGATGATGCCCAGGCCGTACCCCGCGTACGTGCCGTAAGGTGAAGGCACTTCGAGCCAGCCCAGGAGCCACATTAGGGCGACTGACAGAAGAGGGATAAGGCTTGTGAAGGTAGCGTCCGTGTAGTCCTGATAGATGGTCAGGCGGCCCTGGTGGTGCAAGATAATCGAGGCAATAGAGACCACCGCAATGAAGACCAAGAATATCTTGAGCGCCAGCGGCATCTTCTCTGATTGGTGTCCTTCCGGAGGAAGGTTTGATGAGTAGCCGTAGTCCTGACCCTCACTGATTGCAGGTGCCTGGTATGGACTGGGTGTCGGCTGGTGGGTTTCTACAGGCTGCTCTTGTTCTGGCATTGGGGGCGCGATCTCAGGCTCGGTCACTACAGGCTCAGGTGCCGGTTGCTTCATTGCCACCTGACGCTCAAGCGTTCCTATGCGCGACTCCATTACTTGCCGAAGGCAAATCTCGTTGAAGCACTGATCGCGCTCAAGAAGCCAGCCGCGCTGAGAGCTTTTCAGGGCCTCTGGGTCATCACTCACCGCCAACGCATTTTTGAACGCGGCGCTGAGTTGTTCGTCCAGGCGGCTGAGAGTCTCGATTTGGCAAATCGTATCTTCCTGAAAGGTTGATGCTTTTGAGCAATCAAAGCTGGCTGCCTGGAGATGGCCGCACAGAGCTACAAGGCCTGCCAGAGCAATTGAGTAACAGAATCTGGACATTGCGTACTCCCAAAAAAAACTCCCCCGGTGTGGGGGAGTTTTTTGTACTTCAGGCAATTAGCCGAGGTTCACACCGTAGGACGAAGCCAGTGGGCCGAGGCCGCCAGCAAAGCCCTGACCAATGGCCTTGAACTTCCACTCATCACCGTTGCGATACAGCTCACCGAAGACCATCGCGGTTTCCAGAGCGGAATCTTCGGACAGGTCGAAGCGAGCCAGTTCCTTGCCGTCAGCCTTGTTCAGGACGCGGATGGCAGCGTTGGATACTTGGCCGAAGGACTGCTTGCGAGCTTCTGCTTCGTGGATGGTCACGGCGAAGACCAGGCGCTTAACGTCAGCAGCGAGGCCGGAGAGCTTCACGTTGACCTGCTCGTCGTCACCGTCGCCGGCACCCGAGCGGTTGTCACCCATGTGCTCGACGTTGCCGCACGGGGACTTCTTGTTGTTGTAGAAGATGAAGGAGCCGTCGTTCAGTACCTTGCCGCTTTCGCCGACTACGAACACGGAAGCGTCCAGGTCGAACTCAGCGCCATCGGTGGAGCGGGCATCCCACGCCAGGCCAACGACCACTTCGGTCAGGCCAGGGGCTTCTTTGGACAGACTTACGTTACCGCCTTTGCTCAGACTTACTGCCATTGTTGTTGCTCCTTGTTGAGTACGGTTGTGTTACAGGTTCAGGCCATAGCGAGCGCACATGGCTTTCAGGCCGCCGGCATAACCTTGGCCAACGGCACGGAACTTCCACTCGCCGCCATGACGGTACAGCTCGGCGAACTCCATGGCGGTCTCGGTTGCATAGTCCTCAGCGAGGTCGAAGCGAACCAGTTCGGCACCGCCTTGCTGATTCACGACGCGGATGAACGCGCCGCCTACCTGGCCGAAGTTCTGACGACGGGCATCAGCGTCATGGATAGTAACGGTGAAAACGATCTTCTCAACATGAGCCGGAACCTTCGGAAGGTTGATCACCAGGCTTTCGTCGTCACCATCACCAGCACCGGTACGGTTGTCGCCGGTATGGATCACCGACTTACAGACCGATTCTTTCTGGTTGTAGAAGATGAAATCGGATTCAGCGGTAACCTTGCCGTTCGCGCCGAGCATGAATGCACTGGCGTCGAGGTCGAACTCCGCACCATCAGTGGCGCGCGGGTCCCAGCCAAGGCCGACCATGATCTCTACGAGGCCAGGGGCAACTTTATCAAGCGACAGGTTGCCGCCTTTTTGCAGGGAAAGTGCCATAGAAACAACTCCTTTACATGGCTGTTGTGATTAAGCGTTTTCTTTCGCTTCTTCTTCGCGCTCTGGGAACAGAACGCTTGCAACGATACCGATCGCCAGTACACCCATGACAATTGCGAGACTGGTATTCGGATCAATGCTGTAACCGTGGTGCCAGATGTGATTGGTTGCGTTCAGCGCCAGCTTGCCAGCGATGAAGAACAGCAGGGCGATCACAGCCTTCTCCAGGTGCACCAGATAGCGCTTCAGAGCTTCCAGCACGAAGTACATGGTACGCAGGCCGAGGATCGCAAACAGCATGGCGCTGTAAACAATCAGCGGTTCCTTACTGACGGCAATGATTGCCGGTACCGAGTCGAAGGCGAACAGTACGTCCGAGATCTCAACGACGCAGACACAAAGGAACAGCGGGGTAGAGAACCAGAAACCCTTCTGAACCAGGGTCATGCCCTTGTTCTCAGGCTTCTGAAGCTCAACCTGAAGCTGGTTGCGGTTCACGAAGAAGTTGTGTCCGTAGAGCTTCGGCCATACCGGGAACAGCTTGCTGGCGAAACGGTAGGCAATGTGCTGCGAGTAGTCTTCTTCTTCGTCTTCATCATCGCCAGAGCGAAGCATCATGACCGCAGTCCAGGCGACGATTGCCGCGAAGACAATCTCGACCCACGGACCGAAAGCAAGCAGCCCGGTACCGATGGCCACAAAGATCCCACGGAAGACAATTGCGCCGATGATGCCCCAGTACAGGACACGATGACGCAAGCCGTCAGGGATCTTGAACCAGGCGAAGATTGCCATAAACACGAACAGGTTATCGACGGACAGCACTTTCTCAAGGGCATAGCCAGTGACGAACAGGCTCGCGACTGCCGGCCCGTGAGTCATGTAGAGATAACCGGCAAAGACCATCGAAATGGCAACCCAGAAGATCGACCACATCGAGGCGTTGGCAAGAGTGACGGGCTTGTCCTTGTTGTGCGTCAGCAGGTCGATCGCAAGAGCGATCACAGCCAGGCCGATGAATACCGCAAGGGTCGCCGGCGGAAAGCCGATAGCGGTGCTAGTTGTTTCCATGATGAGTCCTTAAAGTCCAAAGTCAGCGGGGTTAAGACCCAGCTCTACACAGATGCCGCGGCAGACAGTTTTCTCGCTTTCGTCGAACTGTCCATCAGAGCTACCAATGGCGCAGCAAACCCGCACAAGCAGGCGAGCGGCGTCAGGCTTGTTACGGATCTTGCCTACAGCACGGAGCGCTTCAGCCTTGCCAATCTCGGCGTCGAACTCGAACTTCTGGCAGAAGCCATTGAAGGAAGTGATTACGTCCTTCAGATCGAAGACCTTGAGCTCATCCGAGTTTTGAATGAACCCGGCCATGCGCTGCTTTTCGATTGCGCTGATGTTCCCGTCAGCAGCAGAGACCAGAGCACAACCGGCAACCAAAGCATCCATGAAGTCACGGTTCTTAAACTTAGTGACCTCAAGGGCGAGCTTGGAGCGGGCCGATTCGACGTTGTTTTTCAGCCAATCGAGCATGTTTCTTCCTCATCATCCGAAAGGGGATGAGCTCCCCTTTCAGCAGTTCAGTTACTTAGAGCCGGCCGACCAGCGCAGGCCCCAACCATAGGTCTTGTCGAGCACCAGGTGGTCTTTGACAAAACGTACTTCTCGACTGACCTTAACGGCCCCTCGATCATTTTCAAGTAGTGCGACAGCGCACATGCCCAAACGACCACCTTCCTCGTTCATGCGAACTTCGATCGGAGGTTGATCCGGGATGTAGATCGTCACAACACCATCAGTGGATGCCCAATTCGGCGCACCCTCGTAGATGTAGGCGAATACACAGATACGCTTGATCTCGTTCCAGTGCTTGCCGTTGACGCGGAGCCATTCCCCATCTGAAACAGCACCGGTACGGTCATCCCCCATTAGCTCAATGAAAGGATCATCTCTGAAACTGCCAAATGCATTGCCCAGGGCTTGAACGACGCCTTTGTAGCCATCTTGAAGCTCGAATAGACAGCCAAGGTCGAGATCGATGCCTTTTACCTTGCCGAGGCCAAACAGGCCGCCCTTTGAATTGCCACGGTTCCAGTTCAGGTTGATCTTGATCTCGCCAAAGTCGGATTTCTTCTCCAGGCTGATCGAGCGCTGGTTCTTGTCGAGACTGATCTTGCTGAGGTTGATCTTGCTGGGTGCCGGTGCCGGTGCCGGTGCCGGTGCAGGAGCAGGAGCAGGAGCAGGAGCAGGAGCAGGAGCAGGCTTTGGCGCTGGCGCAGGTGCTGGAGCCGCGGGTTCCGCTGCTACTTCGATGCCGAAATTCTTGGCCAAAGGCTCCAGCCCACCAGCAAAGCCTTGAGCAACCACTCGGAACTTCCACTGCCCATTGCGGATATAGAACTCGCCCAAGATGAGGGCGGTTTCCATCATTCCGGTGGTAGTCAGGGAGGCGTCGATAGGCTCACCACCTGCTGAGCCTTCGATCCGAAGACTCAGCGATGGGCAGGCCGAGAACTTGGCCCGGTTCTCGTAGATGGTTGCAGTGAGGGCGATCTTCTCGATGGCTGAATCAAGGCGTTGTAGGTTCGCCTTGAACACAGCCCGACCAGGGCTGCTTTCGACCAGAGTGAGCGCTCCGTTCGAGACGCTCTTCTGGCCGTAAAAGCACATGTCGGTATCACCACGCACCTTGCCGGTACCGGTCAACTGGAAGGCCGACACATCAATGTCAGCCCCAGAGATCGGAGTGTAAGTGACCGATACGGTTAGCTCGCCATTGGGAGTGGGGGCATTGCCCCCCGGTACCAGGGACGCCATTACGCAATCAACCGGCGAGCGTCAGAGGCCATTTCCTGGACAGTGAAGCCAGAAGCCACATTGCCGAGGGCGGTCAGCTGCCAATCGCCACCATTGCGCGACAGGTAAGCCATCAGGACGCCGGTGTGGCTGCCTTTCTGGCTCAGATTGAAGCGGGCAAGCTCGGTGTTGTTCGAGCGATTCATCAGGCGGCAGTAAGCGTTCTCTACTTTGTCGAACGTCTGCCCAGTGAAACTGTTGACCGTGAACATCAGGTACTGAACGCCGGCCGGGAGACGGCTCAGATCCACATGGATCGTCTCGTCGTCACCGGAGCCTTCACCAGTGCGGTTGTCGCCGCTGTGCTTGATGGAGCCATCCTTAGAGGCCAGCTGGCGGAACCACACAACGTCGATCGGGTCTTTGTTGCCATCCAGCAGCAGGCAGGAAGCATCCAGGTCGATCTCACCGCCACCGCCCAGCAGTTTGCCCAGAAGCCCCTTGCTTTTCACTGGGTCCCAACCCAGTCCCATGCTGACTTGTGTCAGAGAAGAACCAGCGGTTTTGGCCAGCGAGATCGACTGATTTTTGGTCAGAGTAAGTGCCATCTTTATTGCTCTCCATTGCGTGGGACGATGCAAGTGCCGCTTTCCCCACATAAAAGCAGCGGTATTCAGTGAAACCACCTGTAATAAGGCTCGTCTGCGGCTTCAAGCAATTGCTTGTCGCCGGCAGAGTCTCCCCAAGCCCGAATATGGAAACTCTTCAGGTCACCATAAGCCGAAATTAGACGCGATACTTTCTCACTTTGCCGGCAATTCTGCCCGTCAATTAAGCCCGTCAGAATTCCATTACTCACTTCCAGGCGGGTTGCAATTAACTCAACCCCAAGTCTTCGTGCAAATGGCCGAAGGATAATCTCTGGTGAGGCAGAACACAGGGTGACAGTTGCCCCCGCGTTCACCTGTTCGCTAACACCAGCGCAAGCCTTGCTGCGCATGAGAGTCGGCCAAGATTTCTCGCAAAAATCCTCAGCAAGCTGAGCCAGGCTATCGGCCGAAATGCCGCATAGAAAGGTATTGATCAGCCGCTGCTTCAATTCATCCCGACTTGAAATACCTAGTAAAAACTTCAGCGAAGGCAATGTCATTCGCAGCAGCCCAATTGCATAAGTGCGGATGCCAAATTCCCTCCTGAGAAACAGCGTAAAGCTATCTCTGTAGGTCAGTGTCCCATCGAAATCGAACACCGATAGAACCGGCTTATTGGGCTGCTGATACTGCATTAGCCAGCTGCCTCGATCAGAGTCAGGGGTGCGCCCGAGAGATTGGCAGTCTTATCCGTCCGGAGCCCATGCCAGCGGGCACGCTCAACGATATTTTCTGCCCACTTCAGATGAGTCGCTGGCTCGCACATCGCCCCGTTGAACTGGAAGACGGCAGGCGCAGCATCGCTGAGGATCGCCTTCGCGCTGTTCAAGTCATCAATGCTGACTTGCAGGGCGCGATGGATGATGGCTACTTGGCTCGGATGAATGGCGGTCTTGCCTACCAAGCCGTGTGCCATATCCAGGTCGAGTTCCGCCTTGAGCAGGTCCTGGGAGTGAATCTGCTCGAACACCGGGGCGGTGAGCGCGAAGCCGGCTGCCCCCATAACACCAGCCAGCATGGGAATGACATAACCCATCGGGGTCTGGTAGAGGGTGGTGGACTGCGGCCGGCGCAGGCCAAGGCAACCCATCAGATCGTTCCCGCCAATGCGGAGAGCGATGACGCGATCAGCAATGGTTTCCAGAAGCGCATTTCGGAGTTCTACCATTGCGGTTGGGTCAAACACCTCCTTGGTTTCCAAGGTAGGCATCAGATACAGATCGGTGCCTTCGACCGACTTTGCCCATGCGTCAATGTTGTTGAGGTTCAATTTCGGCATGACGTAGCCATCTGCATGGCGCATGAGCGGCCAGGCGGAGAGCTTCGCAGCCATATCAGCATTCCGAGGGCGGACGAACATCATCGGACCATCCTCTGGACGCCCGCCGCGGCGGTCAATATCCATCAGGAGCGTTCCGAGGTTCGCCAGAGCTACATCCAGGTCGATCTCAGATACGGCATCTTCCAGGCAGACAACCAGTGAGCGCAGGCCTTGCAGCTTTTCACCCATCACCACGCTGAGCAGGTCGGTGCGAGTAGCGGGCATGTACAGGGTGGCACCCAGTGCAAATGGGGATACCTTCTTCATCAGTTCACCTTCCTTATGATCGTCACTGCCCGGTAAGGCCCAAGCTGTTCACCGGCTTCTTCGACCGCGATCCCCGCGTTTTCCGTCAGGTGCATCAGCAGTTGAACGTCTTCATCATCTCGGCTCCGGACCAGTACATGGTCAGGAACGCGACGGAGGACGGCTCGCGTAGCTTCAGCGATGCCCGGCTTTACGCGATTGAGGTTCGTGATGCCATGGTTGGCAGCCAGGCCATTAACGACGCCTAGCGCACTGGCTTGGAGTGCTTGAGCTTGCTCGGCAGTCCACGGCATCGATACGGGAGCGCTCTCTACCTTCTCGGTCAGCGCATGGATGTCATCAACGAAGCCGCGGGTGACATCGCAATCTTTCAGGTGCTCATAGACCACACACCCATGAAGGCCACCGTCCTGTGGCCAGATCGAACGCGACACCAGACCTGAGACAGTCGCCCCCAGGATGCCAGACGGAATAATCCAGTCTTCAGCAGATGCCGACAGCCAGGCCTTACCGCAAGGATCAGCCAGCACAACGAGGCGTGGATCGGCAGGGAAACGGGCGTCACCCGCGAGGCTGCGGCGAATTTCGCCAGAGATAGCTCCCTTCCCGGTCCACCCGTCTACGAAGACGATGTTCTCGGCACCATGCTTCTTGATGACCGCTTCGAGGGCTACCGTGTCGATGCCACGGTCCCGAATGATGCTCAACCCATAGTGAGAGGCATCGCGGCCCAGATCATTGAGGCAGCGCTTCAGAAGCACGCCCAGCGGGAGGCCAGCACGCACAAAGGAGACCAGTGCAATCGTGGGCCCGGTGTATAGCGCGTTCAGCGCCATAGCGAGGGATACCACATCGGTCGCCATTCTCTGCCCATTCTGGGCAAGGGCTCGGGCATAGAGGTCCATGTGAGTCTGCGTAGGGGCAGACTCAGTGCTGATCATTTCCGAGTAGTGGCGCTGATTGGTCTGGATCAGGCGTTCCTTTTCCTCAACCGGCGTTGCGTCGATCTGCATCGGACGCAGCAGAAAGTGAACGTCAGACGGGTGATAGGAGCCGGAACCCACAGTTGCGAATTCAATCATGGATAAGCGCCTCCACAACTCGGCTTGCAAGCTGGCCAACACGCGGCGTTGCCCACCAGTGGCATTCGGTCATGAAACCAAGATCAGAAACGGAGTCACCGAAGCCCAGTCGAGGGCGTTCACCGTTGATCTTCAGATCACGGGAAATCCACTCTTGAACTGCGCGTTGCTTTTGCAGGGCATGGGGAAGGAAGGCCAGGTTGTTGCCGTTGCCATGGACATAGAAATCTTCCAGGAGCCCGCGGGACTTAACGACCCCTAGTACCTCAGTAAGCACTGCATCGTCATCGCCATTGCGCTTGGTCACTACGTAGTGCTCAAGGCCTGCTTCCTCAACCACCCAGCCACGCAGTGAATGGCCCAGATCGGTACCAATCTGCAAGGTGGTGTCGCTGAGCCCTTGCAGGCGACCTTGGATGTGCGCGAGGTCGCTCTCCATCTGGGCGTGCCACTGCTCGTCCAGCTGGTTATCTGGAGTAAGGATCACCCCACCATGAGAACAGATGGCACCTTGTGTAAATGGCAGCTTGACGCGGCTGTAGGCCTCAACGCTACGGGCTGTTACAGGAACAACATCAGCGCTGGCGATCAGCCACTCAACGAATTGCTTCTGCACCGAACTCATGTAGCCGTTGGGGTTGCCATCAACGTCCAGAGTTGCCGGGAAACGCTCTCCCTGGCCCATCTTCCGGGCGGTTTGGAAAAGGGTATCGTCCAGGTCGACGAAAATGAGCGGTTTGTTATTGGCCATCAGAAATAACCTCGGCTTGGAGTGTC
The DNA here is from genome assembly GCF_900105185.1 of Pseudomonas saponiphila. Classification (NCBI taxonomy): domain Bacteria; kingdom Pseudomonadati; phylum Pseudomonadota; class Gammaproteobacteria; order Pseudomonadales; family Pseudomonadaceae; genus Pseudomonas; species Pseudomonas saponiphila. Next base: position 46,287 of record NZ_FNTJ01000003.1, read on the forward strand.
TCAACAAGTCGCGGATCGACTGATTGCACAGGGGTTTCGCAGCAAATGATCACCCTGTCGTACTGACCGGGTGCCACGTTGTAAATGAAGTTCGGAATGCCCAGCCCATAGTTGTCGGAGAACGACAGCGCATGGCCAATGGCGTGCCCCAGGGCAATAGGGGAACGGGTTGTGGAACCGAAGTGAACCTGTGCACCTTGCTTCTCAAGGCGCTCTGCCAGCAGGAATGGCCGCCAGACGTATTCACTGGTGCCGATCACTAGGATGCGTTCACCGGACGCTGCACGAAAATCAGGCGCGAGGGTGTCCATGTGCTGGGTAACACCAAGACGGCCCCAGTCTGTTGATGGGACCAGCGGCCATTCCCCGGCTGCAACCGTCCCAACCTCGGGCATCTCCGGCATTGGTGCTTCCGGATCTTCGTCGAACTGGAACGAGCCCGACATCAGGGACACCGATTCGGCATGAGAGCCGATACGGCGAGCTACAGCGCCCTCGGACCAGTCCGTCAGGGTGACGGTTACCACTCGCTCTACCTGAGAGAGCCCCGCCTCCTGAAGTGCCGAGAGCAAGTTGATGAAGGTGTTGCCAGTTGAGGCTTCATCATCGACCAGAACGACAGACCGGGCTGACATCAGCAACTCACGCTGCTCGGGATCGATCGGCATGTGGAGCAGGTGAGCACTCGCATGGCTGTGCTCTTCTTCGAATCGAGCGAACAGCTCAGTCCCTACCGGATGGCGGGTGCTGACCCAATACAGAGTGTCATCTCGACCTTTGGAATATGCGCGATGAACACCTGCACCAAGGCCAACGGCAGTTTCTGCCATGCCGATAAACAGAACAGGGCCAGGGAGGTCAGATGGGATCTTCTTCGCCAGCGATTCGAAGCTCGATTGCATTACCGAAGGCGCGACCGGGATATGGCGGCCAAGCACTTTGGACACGAATAGAAAGGCACGCTTTGGATTGCGGCGCTCAGCGAAACCGAACAGGGCTTCAGGCGAAGCATCTGCGGCGGTGACTCGCACAGAGAGCCGGCCTCTCAAAAGGTCGGCGCTTAGCACTCGTGCGTTGTGGGAAACTTCATTCATACAGCAGACATCCAAAATGGGTGTTCAATGAACGTAACGGCGGCCAATCTCAATTCAAGGGAGGCTACTTAAGCCTGAGCCTCGATCATCCAGAGAGATGACTGAACCTTCCGGACCAGCTCATGGGCGGCCATGCTGGGCCCAGAGTGTGATCGCTGAGGTACAAGATGTGCCGCTTCGAGGAAGGACATCGCCAGGCAGGCTTTCACGGCGAAGTTCATGTTCTGCGCATCAGTCACAGCCGATGTGACCATCCCCGTGACCTGGCCAGCCATATCGAACAGAGGACTCCCACTCGACCCAGGCTGGATGGGCGCTGTGAATTGCAAGACGCTGGAGTCAGAACGGACGCCGGTCAGGGCCGAAATTCCGCCCTGAGTCACGGCAACAGATCCACCAGTGAGCCCAGAGAGCGGATAGCCCACGGCTACCACTGCCTCGCCCAGATTGATGCTAGGCCCATCTTTGAACACGACAGGTTCAAGGTCCACCTTGCCAACGACTCGAAGCAGTGCGAGGTCGTTGGTTTCATCAACCATGACGTATTCCAGGTCATAGTTGCCAGCCAGAGAGCGCATCCGGTAACGGCGCATATCTCGTATGACGTGGGCGCACGTCATGATGTGGTTCTTGGAGACGGCGAAACCAGTGCCTGTAGCAGAGGCGCAGCTTTCGTTGTCGCGCGGTCGGCCTGGGCCAGAGCTGCCTTTAGAGGGATGCGAGTCATCCACACTCAGGCCAATCCGGCGACCAAAGGCAGCAAGGCCATAGGCGCTGGCCTCATGCAGCGATCTGACTTTCCACTGGTCGTTGCGCAGGTAGAACTCAGCAATGATCAGCGCAGCCTCGCCCATCCCTTGTAGCGAGTTCTGGATGCTGATGGTTTCATTGATTTTGAGTTCGAGGCTTCGAACAAACTCCAACGGGCATGCAGCGTCGTAGGTGTAGACCACCACCAGAACCCGGCTGGCTTCAGCAGGCAGCTCAGCCAGGCGCAAGTTGCACCCGACGTTGCCAGCACTCTCGAACCAGTCATTCCAATGCGCCTCGGAGGCGAGCAAAGCTGCCGGCCCACAGGGGTTACGCTTCTCATCCACAGGGATTAGGGCGACCCCAGCTCGATCCCAGGCTTGGGGATCTTGGCTGCTCAGCGTAAATGTTATGGCAGAGGTGTTGACTGGCGCATTTGCGCCGGCAGGCAAATTGAGCATCTTCCCTGAACTCTCTAGCTAATCGAATTAGACACGATGGTGCCAACCTGTACTGGCATTATGCAGTCAAAGTTGACTTTGGAAACAGGTTATCTACGCGAACAGGCGTAGGAATGCCCTTAAGCATCACCCCGGTGAGCATTTCGACAGGCGGGTGATCGAACCCCAGCCGAGAGGCCGCGAAGATGCCTGGCAGGTTGATACCGGCAAGCCGGGTATAGCCGATACCACCCGAGTAACGCGGGTTGATCTCCAGGAGGTGGGGAGTGCCCTCGCTATCATCACGGGTCTGGACGTTGATAATCCCATCACACCCGAAGTGCTCGGCAGCTTGAATCGCAAGTTCTACGGCCGGGCCTTCGAAGCTGAAGGTTTGGTACATGCCTTCCTTGCGACGCCCGCAATAGGCGATGACCTTCCCTTTGTGCAGCACCATGTCCACAGAGCACTCGGAACCAGCCATATAGGGCATGACCAGCAGAGGCTTCTGGTTGGCACTGTCACCATAGGCCTGTACGAAGACCGACTCATTGACGGTGTGATCGCCGGCGTTGGCAAAGCAACGGAAAGGATCAGCCTCTGCGTCGAGCCGCCAAAAGCCCATGCCATAGATGCCGCGAGCTGGCTTTACGCACACCTGGTGCTTGCCCCGCATGCTATCAATTGCAGCCTTGAGCTCAGCAGCATTGCTGACGGTCACTGCCGGGATGACGGCCAGCCCAGCGGCTTCGGCTTCGGCAGTGAATACCGACTTGTCATCAACCTGATCGAATGTCTTGATCGAGAGCCCGCCAGTTACCAGATCAATCCCCAAGGATTCGAACTCGCCCCGGCGATCTTCAAACTCACGCCCTGCGCGACCTACGTGCATGACCTTCACGCCGCGGTGCTTGGCGACATCGATGGCCCACTGGACGCGATCACTGTCGCTGTCAGGCTCTTTAAGGACGATATCCGCACCTTCGGTTACCTCGGGGCGGACTTGGCGGTGCGATGCCATAACGGGGACGCGCCCCTGAATGGCCTCCATGGCACCAGCAATAACATCACGCTGACTCGATTGTCCCTGTAGAAACCAGATCATTTCATCCGCTCGCATAAAAAACCCTACTTTTCTAAGTATCTCACGCTTTGACGGCGATCCACTGCGGATTTCGGTGAACGTGACCGAGCGTTTCGCTAATACGTGACCGGTGCTTCCACCCCGGTTGCGCGGGTTCTGGATTGTAATCGCATCGGTCACGATGCGGCTTGTTCCTCGGCTTTTTTTCGGCGCAGCGACTCGCCTTTCATCGTCAGTCGGTAGGCGTTGTGCACCAGGCGGTCGAGGATGGCATCGGCCAGGGTCGGGTCGTTGATCCAGCCGTGCCAGTGCTCGATGGGCAGTTGGCTCGTCAGGATGGTGGAGCGGCTGCCAGCGCGGTCGTCGATCACCTCCAGCAGGTCATGCCGGGCTCCTTCCTCCAGCGGGGCTAGCGCCCAGTCGTCCAGCACCAGGACGTCGACCTTTGCCAGCTGTTGCAGGGTACGGCCGAAGCTGCCGTCGCCATGAGCGATGCGCAGTTGTTCCAGCAGGCGCGGGGTGCGCAGGTACAGGGTGCTATAGCCCTGGCGGCAGGCCTGGTTGCCCAGGGCGCAGGCCAGCCAGGTTTTGCCGGCACCGGTCGGGCCGGTCAGCAGCAGGTTGTGCTGCTGGCGGATCCAGTCGCCACTGGCCAGGGTGGCGATCAGACGCTCGTCCAGGGCGCGTCCGGTGCGGCGGTCGAGATCTTCCAGGCAGGCGTTGGCGTACTTGAGCTTGGCCTTCTTGCGCAGCCGTACCAGGCGCTGGTTGTCACGCCAGGCCAGTTCGCGGTCGAGCAGTAGGCCGAGGCGTTCATCGAAGCTCAGGCTGTGGCTGGCCGGCAGCGTCCATTGCTCTTCCAGGGCGCGGGCCATGCCGTCCAGGCGTAGCTGGTGCAGTTGATTCAGGGTGTGTTGCGGCATCATCGAACAGCTCCTGTTGCGGGGGTTGGTAGTAGTCGGCGCCACGGACGTTCTCGTGGTCGCCGGGTAAGGTCGTTTCGGCGGCACGCTGGGGCAGCGGCTGTTGATCCAGGCCTTGCTGGAGCAGGTTGCGCACGCTGCGCCCGGTGAAGGCGCGCAGGTGTACGGCACGTTCGGCAGCGGCTTCCAGGCGTGCATTGCCATAGCGCCGGGCCAGCGAGAGCAGGCCGAGGCAGGCGCGGTAGCCCATCTCCGGGTGCGGCTTGTGGGTCAGTTGGTGATCGATCAGTTGGCGCGTGTAGGGGCCGATCCGCGCGCCCCAGTCGAGCAGGCGTTGTGGCGTCCATTCGCGATGCGCCTGGTGCGCCGCGGGCATGTGCTCGCGCTGGGTACTGTAAGCGCCGCGTCGCCCCAGCAGCAGGTGGCTGGCCACCCGCCGGTTGCCATGCAGCACTTCCAGGGTGTGTGCCGTCAGTCGCACGTCCACGTTCTGCCGGGCCAGGGCGGAGGGCACGCTGTAGAAGCTGCCATTGACCTCGATGTGGTAGTCGATGCTGACCTTGCAGCGCTTGAAGGTGGCGACCTCGTAGGGATGCACCGGCAGCGCTCGCAAGGCCGGGCGATCCAGGCGCTCGAACCAGTCGCGCCGGCAGCCATCGAGCCGCTTGAACGGGCGCCGATTCAGATCCTCCAGCAGCTCGGCGATGGCCTGGTTAAGCGCATGCAGGCTGAAGAACTGCCGATGGCGCAGCCGCGCCATGATCCAGCGCTCGACCACCTGCACCGCCACCTCGGCCTTGGCCTTGTCCTGAGGCTTGCGTGGCCGTGCCGGCAGGATCACCGTCTGGTAATGACGCGCGCACTCCAGCGTGGCCCGGTTCAGGCCCGGCTCGTAGCGATCCGGCTGGGCGACCAGGGCGCGCGGATTGTCCGGCACAACCATTTCCGGCACGCCGCCAAAGTAGGTCAGAGCCTGGCCCAGCGAGGTCAGCCAGTCCACCTGGGTTTCGCCTGGCGTCGCGCAGGCATAGGTGTAATTCGAGGCGCCCAGGGCGGCGACGAAGATGTGCGCCCGGCGCACTTCGCCGGTGGCCGGGTCGACCACCGGCAGCGTCGGCCCGGCATAGTCGATGAATAGCTTCTCGCCCGCACGGTGCAGCTGACGCATCGAACGTTTGAGCGTCTGGGCGTAGCGCCGGTAGTGCTCGACGAACTGGGTGTAGCGGTAGGTCGGCTGGCCCGCATGCGCGGCGAGATATTCCTCCCACAGCAGCTGCAAGGTCACGCCCTTGCGTCGCAACTCGCGGTGGATGCTCAGCACATCGGGCAGCACTCGCTCACCGCGCGGCTTGTTCGTCGACGTCGGTGCAAACAAGGCGGCCGCCAGCGCGGCCTCGTCCATGGCCACCAGCGCCGGCCAGTCCAGCCCGGCCACCCGCGCCGCCGCGATGTACTTGCTAACCACGCCCTTGGACAGCTGCAAGGCACGGGCAATCTTCTCGTGGGACAAGCCGGCCTCAAACTTGAGGCGCAGACATTCTTTGATGTTTCGCATGGCTACTCGCGGCGCCGCCATCTTCCTCTCCCGAAATCGGTCGAGGATGGCGGCGCATCAGGTCATGCGCAACGAAGGGGAAGGCTTTCGCTAAGTCGTGACCGGCGATTTCGGTAAGCCGTGACCACCTGTTTCGGAACAGGCGGAAAATCGGTCACGTTGCTACCGAAATGAGCGGTCACGCGTTAGCGAAATGACCGGTCACGATCAACCGAAACGGCCGGTCACGGTGCTCCGAAATCCGCAATCCACGACGTAAGTGGGGGTTGCCAAATCGCGGTGAGTCCTAGTCCTAGCCATACAGTAACGGCAAGGGATTCAGGCGCAGGGGCGGATTGGGATGGCGCGGGGTAGAGAACCTGCTGCCAAGTGGAGGCAGCAGGGCGCTTGTAGATGGCGCTGAGAATTGAGCGCTTGCTGGCTCAGGCGTAAGAGTCGGACATCTCGAACGGCGTGATCTCTTGCAGCCGAGATGACCGATCCAGCTTCACGCGCAGCGGGAACATCCCAATGGTAGAGGCCGGGTCGATATCACTCAGTTGGCTGAAGTTGATCAGGCTCCAACCATCTCGGTCGATGATGGTAGACATGACGTACTCGTCGCGGATTTGAGCGGTACCGGTGCACTGGCGCTGGACGTAGCTGGAGATAACGACCTTATCGATGGTCGGCAGTCCGGCAAAAAGCTCGCCAGCTACACGGAATGCAGAGGCATAGGCGAGGAAAACGAAATCACGCCGGGATTGAGCTTCTGAGCGCTTCTTGAAGTTGAGTCGGTCTTTTCCTACCACAGCTGAGGTGGCTGGGATCTCGTCTTCATCCGGAAGGTCAAGGTCGATGCCTACTACGCGGCCACAAGCTGAAATCCCGAAGCCGATGTTTGTCACTCTCGGCCAGGTGATCCGGTCTAGCAGGTACTCAGCGACGACTTCCATTGCCGGAACATCATTCTGAGGTAGTCGCTTCATCGCATCTACGATTTGAGCCCGGCGCGTTTCATGCGCCCGCTGCTCCTGATACCACTCAGAAAGATTCTCCTGATAGCCCTGGGAGATTTGACGATTAAGCTCTTCGATGGCAGCAGCCTTGCCGAACAATCGATCGAAGAAGCCAATCTTCTGGTGCGGAGGCTCTACCGGTTTGCTCGATTCATCGAAGGCCGCTGGAGCCGGGACGACGGAGCCAGGGGCCGGGGTGCCCATGTGGATATTCAGGCAGGCTTCGAGGTCTTCATTCATCCGCACGGCAGCAGCTTCAAGCATGCCCTGGAGAGCATCCCGATTCTCGGCCTTGAACTGCTTAACGATTGCTGGTGGTACCGGCGCACCAGTCTCGTCTCTGAAACTGAGTTCGCCATCATCGCTGAGTGTGACGATGACCTGAACCGGCTGAGTGGCTTGCCTGGAGGAAGAGCGTCCCTGAGCAGCGCCGCCCGATAACTTGGTACGGTAGGAAAGGCCTGTTCCTGGGATGCCAAGGTTTCCATAAACCCCGCTTCGCCCGACGCTTACAGAAGCGCCGCGAGGGCCCAAAGAAAGCCCAACTCCAGAGCCGCTCAGGTTGACCCGCACACCTGGCAGCAATGTCACTCGCTTGGAAAAGCGCAAACCCATGTCGATACTCCCTATCCGATAAGACTGATGCTTCAGCGTGGCACCAGGCGAAAGCTTTCTGAAAACGCAACTTTACAGTAACGAACGAGCATGCATAACCGGTGTCAGACATTACGGATATTCAGGAAGGAGTCTTTGTTGATGCTGCGCTTAATTAGCCTTGCCATGCTGGTGTGCGCTATGTCGTTGCCCACATTCGCTGCGGACGTTGACCTCGATAACGATGGTCGCACGGACTATCAGTTCGGCGGCTCAGACCGTGACCTCGATAATGACGGGAAGACCGATCACGGGGCAGGAGGAAATGACCGCGACCTCGACAATGATCATAAGCAGGATTTTGGGGCGGCGGGTATGACCGTGACGTTGATAACGACAATAAAATCGACAAGGACAAGGGCGGCTGGGATACGGACTTGGACAACGATGGGAAGAAAGACGCGAAGTTTGGAGGCCCTGATCGAGACATAGATAACGACAAACAACGTGATTTCTGAATAGAAAAGGGGGGCATTGCCCCCCTTGTCACGCTGCTTCCTTGAGATCGCCGGTGATCCCAGCTCGATCTCGAATATCCATCTCGATTTGGGTGGCCACCTGCGGGTTTTCAGCCAAAGCAGCCCGCATCTCGCTTGGTTTGCTGCCCAGGCACACGTCCCCGTAGTAGAGCACGCCGTGCTTCTTGGTCAGCACCTCGTACTCAAGGCCGATACGTGCCAGCTCGACCTCACGCACAACCCCATAGTTGAGGTACAGCGTGGCCTCGGCAAACTGCGGTCCAAGCTTGTTCTTCACGATGGTGCACAGGACTTCGGAGCCAGGCAGAGGTTTGTTGTGCTGCTGTGTATTTGCGCGCATGCAGATTCGCATGCTCAGGTAGTGCTTCAGCGCGTGACCGCATGGGGTCACCTCTGTCTCTCCGTCGATACCATCGAAGTGCGAGCGGATCTGGTTTGTGAAAATGACCAGAGTGTTGTGCCGTGCCACCAACGGGGTCAGGCGTTTGACGGCGAACCCGATCATGGTTGCTTGAGCTGAACTCATCTCGGGGGTGATGTGCATGGCCTCCGACTTGGGCAGCAGGGCGGCAGCACTGTCGACCACGATAATGTCCACGCTACCCGAAAGGATCAGGGTCTCGATGATCTGGAAAGCCTGCTCACCAGTATCAGGAGCAATGACAGGCATTTCTTCCAGGTTCACACCGATTCGCTGGGCATAGCTGGGTTCCAGAGCGTGTTCGGCATCAATGAAGGCGCACGTTGCGCCGAGGCGTTGTGCATGAGCGATTGCTTGGAGGCACAAGGTAGTCTTGCCACTGGATTCGCCCCCATAGATTTCCACGAAGCGCCCGGCAGGTAGGCCGCCGCACTCGGTAGCAATGTCCAGAGAGAGAGAGCCGGTGGAGTACACCAGCGGACGCTTTACTGACCCATCGCTGGTCGTGTAACGGATGGGGGCTTTGCCCAGCTGTTTCTCGACAGCAGACAGTGCCGCTGCCAGGCCTTTCTTGCGCATGTCATTCATGGTCGTGCCCTCTGGCGTTTATGACTGAAGTGATAGTCACTGTAACGGCGGAATCGAGCGGTGCAGGGCGGGCGAAACTGGTAGCGCTTCAGCGTAGAAGGCAATCGCGAGAGGGAGCGAGGCGGGGGAGTGTGGGTGACGCTTGGGGGATGGGACTGACTGTCTCAACGCATCGAGAACAGTCAGTATCCGGTGCTGGCGCTGGTGCTGCGTCAGGCCTGTGGTTGGTAGCTGCGCAGTAGCTTCAGCTCGCTGCGGGTAATGCTACGGTCTTTGGATAGACGCTGGATGTGCTCTGACAGAAAGCTGTCTGCTGTTGCATTCAGCTCCGCAACCTTGCTGGCGGGGGCTGGTAGTGTTTGCCAGCTGAAAAGACCCAATAACAGGAGCGTGATCGCAATTACTCCCGCCACGACTATTTGCATCCAAATTGGGAAAACGCCGATGGCGTGCTTGTAGATCTCCGTCCCTTCCGGTTGAACTGCAATAGTAAAACCCAGGTAGGTCACTGAAGCCACCATCAAGATGAAGAGCGTGCAGTAGGTTGCTCGCAGGGCGGTCGTAGTCGGGCGCAAATTCTTGATCGTGTATTGATTTGCCATCTTTAGTCCTTGTCAGAAGAGATGTTCACTTGTGTGAGGTACCGGAGGCACAGCGACCGTCAGAGTGTAACCTCAGACCATGCAAACCAACGCGACTCGGCGTAGCCGAAAACAACATCGTCATCAGCATCCACCCGCATATTGATCAGGCAGTCACTGAAGGTCTCACTGCCTGAAACGTCAGGGTGCAGAGAATGGAACTTACCCTCTGCGATCGCGCTGCTTGGGAACGTCCCGGCCGTTGCGCAGCCTGCATAGAAATAGCAATTGTGGCTGTAGGCCAAGTTCCGCAGCTCTCGAAGGGAAGCGGTCAGGGTGCAATCCGGAAGCGGTGCCAGCGCGTGGACGTTCTCCAGGAAGAACACCGAGCCCTCTGGTGCCTGCTTTATGGAGTGAACCAGCGCTGTGAACGTGAACACCTTGTGGTCGAAGTGCAGCGGCGGAAAACCGCTCTGCGCCTCATCAGTGCCATCCACCCGCTCTGCCGAGCAGACAATCCCCAGAGCCCCAAGCCTCTCGAATGACTGAGGTGCCGTTCTGAATAGAACGTGACTCGAAAGATCGACCTCATTTGCATCAAACAGCGAGTCGAGGCTCATGAGCGCGAGTGCCATGTCTTGTGCATCGCCGTTCGCGAGGATGCTGATGCTCTTGGCGCTGTTCGCTGAGGAATCAGCCTGCCGGCGAATCTCGACGGAGGCCATGCATGCCAGCAGCCGGCGGCGCAGGAGAGCGTCATCGGAGGCGATCAGGCACAGCCCAGGGGAGTTGAGCATCATGCGCTCAAGATTGGACGATGGCTCAGCCTCAACTTTGCCAAAGAACTTGGACGCGGCTGTTTCAAATGAGGACATCGGGCACCTCTGATTGGGTTCTGTGATCTGGAGTGTGGGCAACCTGGCCAGAGGCGAACTGCCAGCGGCCGGGAGGGGTAGGGAGTTCTTGTGCTGGCACCGGTGCCGCCAACCTGAGCCGGTCGATGACCAGACGATTTGCCCGGATCAGGATGATCGATACCTGATCGCTGGCCTCGAAAGCCTCAAGTCGGCACTTCGCCGCGTCCACCAGGTTCATCGGAACGCTGCCGCTATATGCCCAGCCTTCTACAACAGAGATGGCCAGGCCGATCGCGCTCGATTTGCTCGCGGTGACGACTGATCCGCTGGGGATATGGCAATCCTCTGTCTGGCCAACAGCCCCCTTCCAGATCAGTGAATAGCCAAGTGCTGCTGAGTTGAGGTGTGGGACGATGGCCAGAAGCTGAAACCGCACCGGGGCGTGATGGGCAGTAACGGTTTGTTTTGATGGGTTGGTCAGCATGGGGCCTGGCTGCAAGCGATATCGGTGATGATCGCCGAGTCTAAACGAGGGCCTCACGATTCTATGGCCAAACATGGCCCGTGAACTTCGGGGGCGAACTGATGCGGGAGGGAAAGGGAGGGCGTGCCCTGAAATGAAAAAGCCCGTCTCTCGACGGGCCTTCTGTTACTCCACCGCGATGGTGAGCTCGGGGTTCCCGAAGCCTGCCAAATCGGCGTTTGACTTGCTGAAGTAGGTTTTCCAGAAAGATTCGAGGTTCTGGATCATCTTGCCGCTGCGGTACCCGTTCTTGTTCTGCGTCGGCACGAATGCTGCCCCGTGAACGTAGACGCGCGCACCGCTGAAGTCGGCCAGCAGGTTCTGCTTCTCGACCTTGGCCATCTCGGTAGCCGGGTTGATGTCCCGGATGCCGTTGGCCTGGTAGAAGCTGCCGAAGTCGCTGTATTCGAGCATGTCCGACATGAGCAGGATGACGTGCTCATTCACGCCCTCGGCCTTGCTGATGTCTTCGCCGATCGACTGCATGCTGAACAGGATTTCGCTGCGCGGGATGTCTGAGCTGGACTTGCCCATTGTGCCGGCGAACGCTTTGCCAAAGCGCTGGAACAGCACCTTGGGCTGGCTCTTGAGGCACTGGTCCAGCTTGCGTGCTCCCATCATCGGCACGCTGCCGAGGATGTCCTCGCTGATCGGGTTTTCCAGCTCGCCGGCGAATTGCAGGCGAGTGTAGTGACCTTCCAGGTAGGCGCTGAAAGAGTACAGGCGGATCTTGTCGCCGGGCTTCATGAAGCGCTTGATGTGACCCCAGGCAGTTCGCTGAAGGTCTTGCGTCAGTGGCGTGGTCTGATCGACGACGACCGTCAGCATCCGGCCCGAAGGTTCGGCCCGGAACTCACTGATCTTCGCTTGCGCATAGCAGCTCGGGACTTCATTGCGCTCCGCTGCCACGAGGGCGGCGGGCGCAATAGCCAGAGCCAGCAGGAGGCTCTTGAGTTTCATCAGGCCCCCTGTTTGTCGAGCAGCTGGAGGCGGCGAGCGCGCTGGAGCAGGGCAACATCCACGCCCTTCTTGCCAGCAACGTATTCCATGTCGTCAGCCTCAAACACCGTCAGGTCACCCCAAGCGTTGTGGTTGAAGGCTGCTTCAGGTGCTGGTGCTGGCGCTGCGGCCGGAGCCGGAGCTGCTGCAACCACCGGCGCAGGCTCGGCAATCGGCTGGGGTGCTGGTGCTGGGGCTGCTACTGCCGGGGCCGGCTCAGCAACAGGTTGAGGTGCTGGTGCTGGTTGGGCGACAGGCTGGGGTGCAGCTGCTTGTACCGGGGCCGGTGCAGGAGCGGGGGCAGCGGTCGGCACTGGTTCATCCAGAGTTGCGCCGAATACATCTACCACGCCTTTGAATTGCTTCTGGTAGGCCACAACCGAAGGATCAGTCGCGTTTGCAAAGCGAGGACGCGCCACACGGATGATCTCGGCGATACGTGCGTTGTCGTTGACTGCAATCGCGGCGTTGAGGTCTTCGATGGTCTTCTTCATGTAGGTTTCGATGACAGCCAACCCTTCCTTGCTCAGGGCGTCCAGCTTTTCCTTCTGGGCCTTGAATGCGGCTTCACCCTCGCGCTCGGCTATGAACGTCATGAAAGTGCGGCTCAGCATGTCTGCACGCAGCTTCTCGCGATCTTCGCCATTCGCGCGGAATACGTTCACCTGCATCGCCTGGAGTTTGCCAAGAGAGGACTGGGCATCATGAGCGATCGAGCGGGCACGGCTCTCGTGATAGCGCACGAAGTCAGCAGCACTGGCGAACTTGTGGGTCAGCTCCCAAGCCTTACGCGAATGGGTGCCGGCGAAGCCGAACATGTAGGCCAGGAAGGTCGAAGTCACCTGGATGAAAATGAACAGGACCGACAGAACAGCGAAGGTGACCAGCGAGGCGCGGTGCATGGCATCGATCTGATCCTGAGCAGACTTGCCGGCGACGCTTTCGGACATGCTGTTCATGTCAGATGGCATCGGGAAGTCGTCTTCAGCAGCACCGGAAACCGGGAAGTCGTCTGCCGATTGGCTGACCGCAGGCGGGTTCTCGACCAGCTGGGCTTCCTGAGCATTCAGGGTTTCGGTACGCACCCAGAAGGCCGCCACGGCGAGCACCGTAATGAAGATGCCGTAGGCGATCAGGACGCCATAGCGCTTGGCCGGCATTTCGCCGTTTTTCGGCACCTTCACGCGGTTCAGCATCTGCTGGAAGGGCTGCATCTCATCATCGGCATGGGTGTTGTCGATGGTGATGATGTGGGTCTTCATCATGTCCTGGCCGCGGCGCATGTTCTCGTAGGACATGATTTTGCCGACGACGCTGTTCAGGTAGAGCTGACGGCCAGCAAACTCGCTCAGGAACAGGCCAATGATACTGATGACCAGGCCGATGGCGAATGCGCCGCCCAGAGCAGTGTTGGGGGTGGCGAGCGTCAGCGCGAACGGTGCCAAGGCGAAGCCGAATGCCGAGGCCTCGATCAGCATCAGGACGATGATCAGCGTCCACAGGCCCCAGCCTTTCTCGCGGCGACCGTCTTCGTCGATCTTGGCCAGATAGTCCTGGTTGCGACGGAAGTTGGCTTCCGAAGGAAGATGGTCCTGGTAGTAGGTGTTGTATGCCCCGCAGAGCTCGCTCTCGGAAGTGTTGAAACCAACGGCGTTGGGGTTCTTCTCGCTAGGCTTCTCGCGCTCGCCAGGGTTCTTCACCCAAGTCGCGATTCGGCCGATGCCGGGAAAGCGCAGACGCACCTTCATCATCCAGTAACGGAACTCGTACCAGTTCACGATGATGGCGATGGCGAGGAACATCGTGGCAACAACGGCCAGGAGGATGTGCCAGTACAGGGAGAAGAACGTCGGGATAAGTTCGCTCATGCTTGAAAGCCTCTCTTAGCGGCGAATTGGTTGGAACTGAGCGACGTAGGCGTCACCCTGTTTCGGGTAATAGATCTCGCCAGCCACCGCATTACCGGCGCGCTTGTCGAAAACGATGTCCATGCAGCTGACCGGCGACTTCTTCTGGTCGACGGCGAAGACGCGGTACAGGACCTGGGTTTCACCTTCGTAGGTGTTGGCCAAGGCCTGATAGGGCTGGGTCTGCTTCTTGTTGCTGGACTTGTAGTTGCTGATGAACTGCATGGTCGGGTTCTGGGCGACCTGTGCCTCATCGCGCAGGATGGCCACCGGGCCGACCGACGCCACATGGCCATTCACCGCAGCACCCCACGGCTTGCCGTTCAGGCCGGGGAAGAACTCAGTGGTGGCGTACTCATTGAGCGGCTGGCCAGTCGAGAGGTTCTTCACCTCACCCTCGACGCGCGGCATGTCGCCCACGCACGAACTGACCGGCGCACTGGCGTAGGCGGTGCTGATCAGTTCGAAATCCGAAGTCTTCGGCTGGATGCCGCTGGCCAGGGTCGAATTGGTGGTGGTGACCAGTTTGCCGCCGAAGTCGATGCCGCCTTTGCCGTCGAGCGCGATGGTGGCCGGGGCGGATACCGGGGCCGGGGCTGGAGCGGTGACTGCTGGTTCCTGAACAGCCGGTGCTTTAACGACCGGAGCCTGTACAGCTGGCTCGCTCTTCACCACCGGTGCCGGCTTGGTCGGGGCAGGCTTGACCTTGGTTGCCGGCGCGGTGCCGTGTGCCAGGTACTTCGAGTTGTTGCGCTCATCCTGCACGCGCTTGACCAGCAGCTCTTCGTTCTCGACCTCGATGAACTCGACGCGACGGTTGTCGGCGCGACCTTGCTCAGTGGTGTTCGAAGCGATCGGGCGGGAAGCGCCAGCGCCCTGATAGTAGATGTCGGACTTGGCAACGCCGGCCGCCGCCAGAATCTCACCAACGGCACGAGCGCGCTGCTCGGACAGTTTCTGGTTCAGCTCAGCCGGGCCGGTCGAGTCGGTATGGCCAACGACCAGAACCTTCTTGCGGGGCAGCTGTGCCTGACCGGGTTGAGCCTGAGCAGCCGCCTCGCGCTTCTCGACGAACTCACCCGCAACACGGGTTAGCTTGCGGTAGCCCTCGGGAGTGATCACGGCAGAACCTACCTGGAACATTTCCTGAAGCTGAAGCTCGGCCTCGATGCCCACCGGCTTGAACTTGGCAGCCTGGCCAGCGGTGGCGGGAGTTTCTACCGCCTTCAGCTCGCGCACCTTCATTTGCAGGCCTTCTTCCTTGGCGATGGCCTGCAAGCGGTCAACCCGCTTCTTGTAGAGCAGGCCAGCGCCACACCCGACAGCAGCGCCAGCTACCGCGCCAATAGCAATGGCCTTGCCATCGCCCTTTGTCGCAGCACCAACCGCTGCACCAGCCAGTGCGCCCATCAGGCCGCCACCCACGCAGCTAACCCAGCTGTCGTTCTCGGCGACGGTACGATCAATCGTGGCACAGCCACTCAGGCCCACAGCAACGGCAACAGCCAGCGCGGTGGGACGCATCACACGGGTGCTAAGCATTCCAGTCCTCTCCATTTATTCGGGCCTCTCTCAGGCCTGATTCCAGCTGGCGTGCTCAATAGGAGAGCGCGCCAAGATATTCGGGTGGCGTTCGCATTGTAACGGGGCGATTTCGACGACCAGGATGAAGTGGGGCCGGTGAAGCGGGGGTTTGCGAAGCAGCAGGCTTGCGAAGTTCCCTCTTCGAAGATGCCCAGTGATGTTCCCTGGCAGTCAAAGTGCTGATTACGCCACAAAATGGGCCACTTGCCATCATCAATTAAGAAATTGGCGGCATAAATTTGGCAACCAACCCAGTCCGCCAGCATTCACGCAGCCCACTTGGAGTGCCCGAGCAGAGGGGCAGCCATAGAATCGGGGCATTCAAGCGGATTGGGAGTAGGGATGAACCACAACACAGTCGGCATGGCCATGTGCCGGATTACCGAAGACCTCCTGTGGAAACCACGGATTGGCTGGGCCTTAAAACACAACCCCAATGCCAGTCTTACGGTGCGTCTTGGGAGTGGCCGCAAGACCTGCCTCACCCATGCTCGGGATGTGCGGCGCAATGCTGATATGACCCTGACCTATGGGATCAAGATGATCGCCAGCAAGTCGGACCCGGAGAACATTTGCAAATGGCTGACCGCAAAAGAGGTGCATCAGCGCAAATACTTCCAGGGAGAGATCAACCTCCTGAATGTCCTGACGCACACCATGGCCCACGAGTTCGGCCACTTCGTCCAGGTCATCCTCGGCCGCAGATACGACGGCTCGGTACACAATCCCGAGTTCTATACCATCCTCGATCGGATTCACCAGAGCGGTGAGGCGGATAAACTCCGCGACGCCCTCCATCGACATTGCTTGAACAGAGGGATCGACCTTACCAAGTTTGCCGCCAGTACGGCCGCACTCAATGAGCTCAAAGGCCTGCGGGAAGATGGGCAAAAACACCTGAACATTCGTCAGCTGCGCAGACGCCAGTTGGTCATGTTCCGTGACCCGGCTATGAAGCATGTCGGACTGCTGCGCGTCGTGGAAACCAAGCGAACCCGCGTTATCGTCGAGCAAGTTTCACCACCAAACGGCAAGTGGAGTACCTATCCGCAAAGCCTCGTTATTGCTGAGGAAGAGTTTTGATGAAGCTTTGCGCCCTGCAACTGGCAACCCAGCTGGTCGATACGCTGCCGGTCGGTAGGCCGGGACTGTTTAACCCTTGGCGGCAAAGCTGCCCACATGACCTGCCCATCAACACCATAGAGAACAAGATCGCCCGTCTGGCCGCTCACCTCGATTGCGATGCCAAGCTGATCCTCGTAGGTGAAGCTCCTGGCTATCAGGGGTGTCGGTACAGTGGCGTTGCATTCACCTCCGAGCGGCTACTGCTTGAAGGGAAGATTCCGCGGATGCCGGAGTTGCAGGGCCGGCTCACTGATCGAGGGAAGCCATTCAGCGAACCTTCAGCCACTATCGTGTGGGGGAAACTCAGTGAGCTGGGGATCGCCGGCGACGTGATTCTCTGGAACTCAGTTCAACTCCACCCTCATCACCCTGGCCAGCCACACACCAATCGCACACCGTCCGATGAAGAGGTTCTGCTTGGCCTTCCAGCGCTCAACCTGCTCCGGCTGCATTACCCGACTGCTACCTTTGTGGCGGTTGGCAACAAGGCAGACGACATCCTCCGGGCAGCGGGTATTTCCGCGACCAAAGTTAGGCACCCAGCTAATGGTGGGGCCAACAAGTTCCGTGATGGTCTTGAGGCCATCATCCACTAACTAAGTTTCCAGAGTGTGGTTGGCCAGGCGGAATGCGTGCGTGAGCGTCATGACAAAGCAGAGGGGAGGAAATGCAGAACGAAGTTAGGCTGGCTCGGGCCGAGATGACGAAAGCACTGGTGGCTATGTGCGCCAGGCTCGACGAATCCGGTGTAAGCCATGCTCAGTACACGCACGAGTACGCAGGCGATGTCATCTCTCTCTTCACGCCTGCCAGGCTCTGGGTCTTCGGTTCCTATGCCAGAGGCGCTACGGAGTGTGGTGACCTGGATGTACTGATCGAACTCGACTACCAAGCCGGCCCATGCCCTCCGGCAGAAGTGGTGGCCAATGTCCTGTTCGGTGAGGTCGGCCGGCTATCTCTATTCCTGGGAACGCCAGAGCAGAACAAAGCTGGGTTCGACATTACCGACGCTGTGCTGATCTGGTCAGGGAAGGGTAGCGATTGGCGGGGTGCCATTGACTCGATCAATGTCGATACGGATGCCGGGCGCTTTGAGCGTGAACATGACCAGTTGCCACTCCGGCCACAACAGTTTGCTGCCGGTATGGATACGCGGTCCCTCGTGTCGTGGGGGATTCGCAACGGAGTATTCGACAGTCAGTTCATCCCGCTGGAAAGCCTCGATACCTCAGCGTTCGAACCTGAAGCCGGGAATGAAGCGGTCCTTGCAACGCTGGCCCACTGTCCCGACCAGCAAACCCAAGCGCTGATACCGGCGATCTACAAAGCCATTGAGCCGTTGGAACCCAACGCCCCTGTGGTGCCAGGCGGGGAGGCAGACTTCGCGTGCGGTGCAATCGTGATCGGAGTAGGGAAGCCGTACCTGATGCCCTGGCATCTGGAGAGTGATGCCGTGAGCCATCTGCTCCTGGTCCCGCATATCTCTGAACGGGGGCCAAACGGGATCTGGATTCTCAGCCGAGGCCCTGAGTACAAACGCCATCAGGAAACATACCGAGAAATCGAATTCTTCTAGCGGACACAGCAGGCTGAATTACCAGCCTACCGTAGCGCAACAGATCAGAAGGAGAAGGTCTTTCCCATGATTGACATGGTGCACTTGTCGCCATAAACGACGCCGAATTGGTCCTCAAGCCACGACTTGAGGTAATGAGGCATCTTGGCTGTTACCGGCTTTAGTCTGGAACCTGGAAACGGTGGCCTTACAACAGGGGCTCCGAACAGGGCATTTGTTGCTGTATCGGCATAGTCAAGAATCTGCATTCCGTTCTGGTATTTGATTGACATGATCAACGCTCCAAGTGGGGGCCTCATGCCATCATCAGTGGTGTTGTTGTGTAAGCCGGGTTTCACTTCGGAAATTTTGGTTATACCGGCTCTCATGTCCTTCATGGTGAGCTTAGATAGTGCCGCTCTGACATTATCTTCGAACTGTGGTGCATGGGTGAATGTCCTGCCGTTTAGTGTTGAAACGTGCAGCACGTCCATTACGCAAACGCCATCATTGGCCACGTAGGCGCTCATTTTCTTTGGAACAACACCAACAAGAGCAGACTTGGCGGCGGAGGCCAGAGCTTTCCAGTCAACTTGTTCGTACTTGGTCAGCACTGGCTGTCCATACCGGTTGAGCAGTGTTCCTAATCTGGGCGGGGAGTGTGGACACACTATGTAGTGCAACACAGTAGAAGCGCCGGCACGTTTCACTGCGAGTTCCCACTCAGCGTCTCTTACCATTATCTGTTCCCTGACTAGCCTGGCGCTTGTTTGCGGATTACTCCTTTCACCCTAACTCAAAGTCAGCATGGTTCGCGACGGCATATAATCCGAATTTGCGCCCCTGTTCTTCGTTAAAAAAATTGCTCTCTGGATGTTCTGGCACGCAGGTGACGCTGTGAGGATACCTCTCACCAACACACCGCAGAGGGAGCAAACCATGAACGAAATCTTCGCAGCCGGCTTTAACCGCCAGAACCTCAAAGTAGCCCGTGAAGCCATTGAGAAGGCCTTGAGCGGCCTCGATCTCGGCTTTGAAGTGAAGCTGGGCAACATTTCATTCCTCGACGACAGCTTTACCTGCAAGATCGAAGCCTCGCTGCCGGGCAAGGTTGATCGCAAGAGCGAGAAAGAAAAGCAGATGCTTGCCAGCATGGGCCGTATGTACGGCATCGATGTCACCCGCGAACCCTTCATTAACGGACGCGGAGTGTGCAAGCTGGTCGGGTTCAACACGCGCGCACCGAAAAACCCGTGGATCGTGGTGCATGGGGACGGCAAACAGTACAAATACCCGACCGATGAAGTGTCCCGTCATTGGATGGCGAACTTCACCCTCAAGACCGAGTAGTCGGTGGTGGGTTAGCGCGCTGCCCGGCCTTGTGCCGGGCATTTGCCGTTGCGGGGACTGAGCGGGTGCTGAGTCAAACTTGCATGGAGGGGGAAGGGCAGTGGCACGAGTAAAAGGTGATGGCAGCTGGGTTGAGAGCTGCCGTGTCCGCAAAGTCAGGCAGGACGATCCGCTTGGGTGTGGAGTGGCTTGTGTGGCGATGATCACCGGGCGTGAGTATGCAGCGGTGCGGCAGTTGTTCCTCGATGCGCAGATCGGCACGCGCAAGGGCCGGCCGCTGGCCACCAACTTCACCGAACTCCAGAAGGCGCTGGCGCTGCTAGGCGTGGACTGCCAGCGAAAGCGTTTCGAAGGTTGGGACTCGATCCAGGGCGTGGGCATCCTTGCAGTCGATAGCCGCGACGGCGGAAACAACAGCTGGCACAGGGTGGTTGTGGAGCGGCATCCCCGCTATGGGGTGGTGCTGCATGACCCGGACTTCCCTCTGCCCAGTTTCAGCGACAAGACGCCTGCCGGCATCCGCTCTCACCCGTTCACCGAGTACCAGGCCCGCAAGAGCTGGCTGTGCGTGACGGACTGAGCTCGCGCGGCTCGCCAGACATAGCAGAATGCAGTTCACTCACCGAGATATCTGTTCGCAAATAAATGGTGGGTGTCTAAAGCCTACTCTTGGATTACCTTACAACCGGTCTCCAGAATGAATCTGGAAGAGATTTCATAGGGGGGTGCTCGTGGATAGCGAGATTCTGCTTTGGATAGCTGGTGGCATGTTTGTCTTCCTAATGGTCGGATATGCCTACCGTGAGGTGACATGCCCCAGCTGCGGTAAATTTTTCTCGAAGGTTGTCGACAAAAAGGAAGACATAGGCAGGCGCTACGAAAACGTCTCGGTGGAGAGGCAGGTTAAAAAGAATGATGGAGCTGACCCGCCGAACTTTGAGACTCGCGTGAAGGAATACGAACTGACATTCACGAAGTATCTCAAGCACTACAGATGCAAGAGTTGCGCGGATACTTGGACTGAGCAGACGGAAAGCCAAACTGGCAAGCGTTTCCTCAGTGAACACACAAGACTCTATTGAAATGAAACGGGCCAATTGGCCCGTTTTCTTTATCAGCAACTCAGCAGGCGTAGCAGAACTGGAAGTACCGGCCGGCCTGCAAGGGCATGCTCATAGTCCCGGCATAGTCATCGCCGGAGAAGCCGCCGTTGGTGGTCTGATTGACGTACACGGTGCCCAGCACGAAATCATCGTCCTGCGGCATGCCCACCGGGCTGTCGGCGATCTGGTAGCTGTGGGTGAAGCCCGAATCGGCCAGCGTATCCTTGATCTGCTGGAAGGCCTCCGGTGAGACCATTGCCTGCACCTGATCGAGCACGGCCGAGTTCTCGGCATGCACCTGATCCAACTCCCGCGCAATGGCGGCATCGTGGTCTGCCATGATGGCGGCGTAGCGCTCTTCGTCCTGATCAGTCATACCGGTGTCCTTCCTGGTTGAGGCTCAAGGTGGCCATGCTGCGATGGTAACGGTGAAGGCTCGCGCCCAAAGTTCAGGCCGCAATTGTCACATGGCCATGTCCCAACTCACGGCCAAAGCCTGGACTCGAAACCAGGGCGATGGCCACCGGCCCGGCCTGCCGGCAAGAAAGCTATACCATCACCACAAGGGAGCCTGAACGCCCTTACACCTCCTGCTGCCCGGTACCGACCTGAAGCGCCGCAACAGCCCAACCGGCACCACCAGATTTATACCATCACCACAGAGCGCGACCAGACCCGCTACAGGTGCCTCCCTGACGCCCCGCACAAGCCCAAACCCCCCGCAAGAGCACCCCGCAAAACCCTCAAAACTTATACCATCACCACAAGCGAGCTTTAACGGCCTTATCCGTGCTGTCCTGCCACCCCGCACCCTGTCTAACCCTTTCTTTTATTTTGCTTTTCTTTCTTTTCCCCATCTTTTTCTCACGCCCCGGCACCAGGCCCCCGGCGGGAACGCCTAAAAGGGTTGGACAGGGTAGGGGGGGTGGGAGGGAGCACGAGTGGGGTCACAGGCTGCGTATGTGGTGATGGTATAAGTAGGGTGTGTCAGGGTGGAGTGGCCGGGCACGGAGGGGCAGGCTGGGTGGGGGTCGGATGCCTGCATGTGGTGATGGTATAACTACTTTGAAAGGGAGCCGCTTCGGCGGGTGATCGGGGCCGTGCTGGGAAAGGGTGCTCCGGGCTGGTGTGCCTGGCGGGCACGCCGAAAAGTACCGTCACATGTCTTCGCCTGACGTTGTGTCACTAGACGCATTTGGGCTAGTATCGTTTCTACAGATGCGGAGAACAGCCATCATGAACGCCACCCTCAAAGCAGCCGCTTTCACCAAGGATCAGAGCCGTGTGGTGTTGAACACGGCACTCAACATCCTGGGGAAGTGGGCCGCGTCCACTGAGCAGTCCTGCAACATCCTGCGCGTCTCGCGCAGCACCATCAGTCGTGCCCACCAGGGTAAGGCAGTGGAGCTGGACAGCGATCAACTGGAGCGCGCCAGCATCGTGCTGAACTGCCACGCGGCGCTGCGTCTGGTGTTCGACAACCCGGAGAACGTCTACGGTTTCCCGCAGATGGAGAACCACAACGACTTCTTCAATGGCAGGCGTCCGCTGGAGATCATGGCTCAGGGCGACCTGATGTCCCTGTTCGAGACGTACAAGCGCATTGACGCGCTGCGGGGAGCCGGCTGGTGAGTTACCTGTCCAGCCTCCCGCTGCTCGCCGGCGACCAGGTGCAGGGTTACCGTCTGGTCAATTCGAAGTTCCCGCCGATCGCACTGTTCGATGACGTGGCCAACGCCGAGGACTTCGAGACCTTGTTCCAGGCACAGGCGCTGACCAATCCACGCCTGCTGAACGAAGTCGGCAAGCTGGAGCTGATCCCTCGATCCGAGATCCCGTTCGGCATCACCGGCTGCTCTTACGCCACGGCACCGTTCACTCACGTTAATCAGGATGGCTCGCGCTTCAGCGATGGCCGCTTTGGCGTCCTCTACGTGGCCGATGACATCGACACGGCAGTTGCCGAGGTGCGCCATCACCAGTCCCGTTACTGGTCGAACGTCACCGGCCTGCGCTTTGAGCGTTTCGTGTTCCGCGGGTTGAACTGCACGTTCACCGATGAGGGCATGCGTGATGCCTGTGGCATTGCGATCAATGATCCGATCTACAGCCCCGATGACTACAGCTCAGCGCAGATGCTCGGCCGTGAAGCGAAAATGGCTGCATGCCCTGGGCTACGATACAACTCAGTTCGTGCACCAGGGCATGTCTGCTGGGCGCTGATGACGCCGCGGCTTGTCACCTCGATCATCCAGACGACTCACTACGAAATGGTCTGGAACGGCGCAGTCACCAGCGTAAACAAGCTTCAGATGCTCAAGGGGTGAGCTGAGCACGCGGCGGCGACGGCTAACCTCTTGGGCGCATAGCGAGGATGACGGATGGATACGACGACTGAACGCCTTGCTCGCCTTGAGACGGCGCAAGAGCTGCTCTCATTTCAGATAGCCTGGCTCTCGAAACAGATCCAGATGGCGCGTGAAGCGGATGCTCGCGCCGTGGATGTGTTGATCGAGCAGAAGAGCCAACTGATCGAGCTGGAGGATCGGCTGACGCTGGCTGATCCCGCGCTCACCGAGCAGGTGATAGAGCGCTACGGGCCGCTGGTGCGTAGCCGCCAGGCACGCTAAGCACCAGCATCGGAGTCGGGTTACGACTACCTTCAGGCTCCAGGCATAACAACCGAACCGAACCTTCCGGTCCCGCAGCTGCCCGGAGCAGGCGTGCGCCGTTAGCTATCCATGGCTTAGGTAAGCCTCACCACAATAGCGCTGGAAAGTGGAATCTGGTTCAACATGAACATGCCCTTTTAGGAATACTCGAACCACATTACCCAGTTCTGCAACCCGTATAATGGTTCTGGATATTTTGTCTATATCGTCAAACCGTTGCTCCCTCACAGAAGGAAGCATTTCAGCGCCACGGTAGTATTGGTAAGGTTGGACCGAGCCGGCAATATGAATGTCTCGCTTGAATTTACGCTTCAATTCACCAATGCAATATGAAAGCAAAGATGCACCAATCCCAGCTTTGGAATCTGCATGCCGCTCCCAACCCAAAATGGTGATCAGGTTGCCATCCTCAAAAAGCATGTTGGCATTCAAGTCTCCCTTAGGAATCCGAACGCCGCTTTCCTCAAGGACTTCTTCTTGAAGAGTATCAAGGACGAAATCAACAATATCTACGTTAAAGTCGCCCATTTCATCGAGCGCAGAAATCAAATCAAAGGAAGCTATGTCCTGTCTCGCCGGTCCAGCAATGTAAGTGCCCGATATTTGCGCACTGACTCGGCCAGAAGATTCTCTCAGTTGCCCTATCCAACTGTAAGTCTTGAATATCGGACACTCGATTTCATCCCGTTCAACAGAAAAGCAGAACGAGCCCTCGTCAACCTTTTTGGCCATCATTGGTTGCTGGTCAAATGCTCCGTCCCCAAGTCGGTAAAAACCATTCTGTTGCCTAGGCGCTATATACAGATCAGCAGCCTTGCGTTCCAGAATGGCAGGCAGGCGGTCACGCATGTGGGCGTACAAATTAGGGAAGCCAGCCTCCGTGCGTGGCAGGGCCCAAATATCAGCCATGCTCATCCCAGTGGTATGAACGATTTTGTTAGCCTGACGCTCACTCACACAAAGGACTTCACCAAGCAAAATAGGCATCACGTCCTGAAGCAAAGCCTCAGCAGCTTCTGAATCAATAAGCTCGCCAATTGACCTAGCCTCCAAATCATTCAGGGTTAGACTTGGATATAGCCCTGAAATCAAAGACGCGGCCGTATGCGTGCTCTTTTTCCTACCATTAAGGTCTATAACCATCGGAGCGGTATTCGTCAGCAATCGGTCAAAATACTTTCCAGCCTCGTCCAAATTCTCCTGGTCGAACGCGCAGGGATTGCCATCGTAATTCCAGCGTCCTAGAAGCTTAACTGGCCAAGTTTCAACAAATTTCGCGCCGAACGTATCACCACAAAAGGCCGCTGCAATTTGTTCAAGGGGCGTCATTGACTCTGTATTTTTCTCATCTTTTGGAGCCAGTCCAAGTCGGCCGAATTTCTCGGCGATGTTAATGTAAAGAGAAAAATTATATGCCGGCAGATCAGTTGCCTTCGACCTTGCATCACCATAGTCTTGATATCCGAGGCTTTTCGCTAGGATTTCAAGTGATTCATTCTCCGATGGACGATTAGCAAACGGCCAGTTTTCACGAATAAATTCGGCAACCTCGTTGAATCGCCCTGAAGAGAAATCATCTACTGAAAGGGCAAATGTTCTGTTGTTCATGTCAGTCACCGCTCCGGTCTCTTATCCCGTTTGCTATAAAATATCTTGGTTTCTCATTGAAGCCTATTGCTCCTTCCCGCAGAAAAGATCACTGGCTCCTTGAATCCATAATTCAATTCTTTATCGCCATTCCTGCCAGCCTGGCGATCAGTAATGCCTAGCAGTCAAACTAGGCATTACCGTTACGCCCTGGCTCAGTAGGTCGCGATCTTAAGTGTCTTGCCGACACTCAGACTCACCGCGCCGCCCACCGGGGAAACAGTCACCTTGCCACCGGTGAGCGGATCGTTCACTACCACGCTGCCGCTGTTTGCAAACTTGAGCGAGCCCGTCTCGTTGGCCCAGAACATCAGCACACGCTTGCCGTCAGGCTTCTTCCAGCTGATCGAGATCAGGCTCTGTGGAGAGGCTGTGTAAGCAGGCACATCGGCCGGGCTGAGCGACGGGCCAGCAGTTGCCAGCATGCGCTTCAGCGCCGTGAATACCGGTTTGTTCGTCCCGTCCTGGCGAATCAGGCCATAACTGCGATCCCTGACGGTCGCGCGCTCGTCGAGATCAGCCAGGGTGAAGAGGAACACTCGGTTGAAATCCATGGCGCTCATGAGTGCCAGGCGGCGAATTGTCAGATCGGCTTGGCCTGCTTCACCAACGATTGGTTGCAACTCCGAAGGGCCGGCATAGCTCGACCAGCCGAACTCGGTGGCCCAGATGTCTTTCACGCCGGCCTGACGGAGATTGGTGTTGAGCCAGTTCGCTGTATCGATGAAATCGCGGTCGGCCGGTGTCGCACCCTCGGCGCTGTTCGTATAGGGGTGGTAGGCAACAACCCGTTCGGGGGTCAGATCACCAGTGCCTGCCAGCGCTTGGAACATCAGCCCGCCAGCTATCGGCATCTGGCTGTAGTAGGCCATGCCGCCAATGACACGCTGCGCAGCTGGAGCTCGCGCTGCAAGGGCAGCAACGCTTTCCCGCAGGAGAACCGAATAGGCCGCAGGGTCTTCATTCGGCTGCCAGAAGCTCGGAATGTTCGGCTCATTCCATACCTGCCACGCCTTCACGGTCGGGTATCGCTCAGCCAGCATCGCAAGGCGATCGGCGTACACTGCGGCGGACTTTGGCGGGTATTGATCCGGGTTCGATACCCCGGCCGGGGCGGTGGTCTGGTGACGGGCAGAGCCAACCAGGTACAGCGAAGACAGGAGGCCGTTTTCACCGGCTGCTTTTACCGTGTCGTCGACCTCGGCGAAGCGAAACTGCATTTCCTCGGGTTCGAGCAGCTCCCAGTGAATGCCCTCGCGGTGCCACTTCAGCCCCAGCTCCTTCATCTTGGCCATCTGCGCGCGGCGGGCTTCGGGGCTGACCCATGTGAACTGAGTGTTCATGCCCAGAAAGTCGGCCCACGCCACACTCTTGACCGGCTTGATGGCCAACGGTGCAGCTTGAGCCTCAACCTGGAGAACGCCTGCCAAGATGACGCTCAGCAGCCCAACGTACATTTTCTTCATTCCGCAATCCTCATGCTTGGACTTTCCCTTATTTCCGGGGCATGCCCCGTGTCCGCACCGTAACGGCGTGGTTTGCGGTGCTGGGTCAGATCAGTAATCGTCGCTGCTGATTTCTGTGCCTGTGCTGTCGTACCAGGCTACGAGATTGCCAGCGTTGTTCTTCTGGTCTTCAAGGACCGCTGCCCAAACAGTTTCGGGGATGGTCATCCCCATGCCGGCGAGAACTTCACGGTATCGATCGAGGGTTTTGGGGAAGCCCGCCTTGGGATCTTCCAGATTCGAGTAAACAAGATCGTCATCAGGTGACTCTTCATCCTCGATGATCATGAAGAAGTAGCTGAGTGGCCGGTCATAGCCGACCATGACTGAAACCTTCCGCCCGATGGCGGGGTGATCCAACTTGATGAAGCGCTGAGTCATCTAGCCTCCATGGGCTGTACTTGGAGATTGCTGACCTGATGAACGCCCCCGAAGGCGTCTTGTTCCAGCAGGCGAGCCACATAGCCAGACTGGTGCTCTTCGCTGGCCAAGGCGGGTACAACATCTGGCCGGCGGCCGTGTGTCTTTATGTGGAGATCAGCCTTAGCCCATCCCGCAGAAAAGCCTTCTGACTTGCCGGCCGGTACTCTCACCAGAAGAGCCGCCGAAGATTTACATGCTTGACTCATCATGCCCTCGCCGATCACTCGTCACCTTCCGCATTGCGGAAGAAACCTTCCTTGAAGCCATCGCCAGGCTCACACTCCATACAACCAAACCAAAGCCTGACTGGTGTCAGAGGTCATCGTAACGAACCCGTTGAAGAGTCACAGCCAAAGTGGGGTCGCCAAGTTCGGCTGCCGCGTTTCGAAGCCCTGACTTGGCTTGGGAATTGGACCTGCTTCGTTATCCTTGTAAGTTCAGGCCCTACATAGCGCCAGCACCACAAACGACGAAGGACACTCCATGCCCCCAATCCCACTAGGAAACATTGGTTTTGATGCCCAGATCCAGGCAGCAGTGAATCGCAAACTTGAAGAGCTGAAAGCCATGGAGAAGGGTGCGCCGACAGGCCGCCTTCTTGAGTTTGAAGGCCTGGAAGAAGAGCAGGGTCAGAAAGTCCTTGAGCAGGGTTTGATCGAGATCGCCAACTACGTCGGCCTGCACTTCCTGATCGGCACTCCACCGCAAGCCCTGGAGCAGCTGGTCATTGCTGCGAGCAACAAGCGCCAGAGTCCGGCGATTCTGATCAAGTCGGTCCTGAACAACTTCCTCGCGGCTTACATCACCCCCGGCACAAGCGATAAAGCTGAGAATGCCTTCGATGGTCTTTGCGGCCTGCGCAATGAAGTGGAGGTCATTCGCCGCGGGCTGATGGCATCGAGCGCTGGGGTTTGAACTGACGATGAATACAGCGCCCATCACCATTCATACCGGCTATCTCATCTCCCATCTTGGCCGAACCTATTGCGTTCGGAAGCAGATGTCGCCTGAAGAGGTTCTAGCTACAGACGTGGCGGCCGGTGATGACCAGGTGCTGAAGATCAGCGCCGTGACGGTGAGCCCGGCAGGAGCCAATGGCCAGTCGGCCGATCGGCTAGAGCCAGATCACATCCCGGAAAGCCGCTGGCAAGTCGCAATGGCTCGCTACCGGGCTATTGCGCCATTGGTTGGCCTCACGCCCAGAACTACCGCGAGCGTCAAAGCCGTCGCAGATGAGCTGATGGTGTCTGCTGCGACAATCTATCGGTGGCTGGATGGTATTGAGCGAGAGGGTTCGGTGAGCTGTATGGTGCGCAAGCGGCGGGCTGATGCCGGCGTTAAGCGCCTGGACTCAAGAGTGGACGCTCTCATCAAGGACGTAATCCGTTCTGGCTACCTCACTGAGCTGAAGAAGAGCCCCGCGGCTGCGATGCGTGCCGTCGCAGCTCGATGCAGTAGCGAGGGGCTGCCTGTCCCCAGCAAAGTTGCCGTGCTCTCGCGGATCGCCGAAGTACACCCGGATGAACGCTCCGGGCGGCGGCAGCAACGGCGTCAGGGGTAGAGTGGCGCAACCCGTCCAGGCAGATCGATCAGTCTTAGACTTGATCAACGAATAGCGATCGGCAGCCTTCAGCAGAGACGCCCTCTGGCATTCTCCAGTGAATGGACTCAAACAGCTTTTGGGCTTTGCTCCTGCCGATACCAGGAACGGCACAGAGATCGTCTATCGACGCATTGATGACCGCATGCACTGAGCGGAAATGGTTGAGGGCTTTGACTGCTGTTGCTGGGCCTACGCCCGGCAGCCCCTCGATGGCAAACAGGGGGTTGGGGGAGCAACGGAACAGAAAGTGCACTTAAGCTCAGTCGCTGCCCCGCAAACCCTTGCAACGTCTGGATAGTTTCGAAAAACGACCGTTTTATGAAACCGTTTCCGCTATCGCGAGGAAAGGTCACCAACACCCGAAAATCAGTGCAATAAACCTTTCTCACGAATCAAAGTTCGTTAATTCGCAGTCGCTGACGAGTAAAACGAACTCTAATTCGGCTTACGTTGGTTTTCAGTTCCATTGCTCCCCAACCCCCGTCTTCAGCTCGGTAACACGGGCGGCGATCTTGATCAGGCGCAAGCGCAAGGTATCGAACTGGACGGTGCGCCAGATCGAGCGTTTCGGCATGGCAGTGCGCAAGCCCCACATCAGCCAATAGGCGCCAGCATGAAGGAACAGCCGCAACTGGTTGGCTGTGGCTCTGGAGCACGATGTTCGATCTGCGGCGAGATGGGTTTTCCACGACTTGATGTGGTTTTCGGCCTGGCCCCGCCGACAATAGACGTGTTCATAGAGCCAGCGGGGCGAGCCTTTCTTGAGATTGGTGACGACAAAGCGCGTGTCAGCGCCCTGATCGCCGACTTCGATGCGGGCGATGATCCGCTCGACCCGGCTCCAACTTTTGGCGCAATCGTTGAAGGTCTTGAAGCGGCGTACCTTGCCCTCGGTGGGTGATGCCGCAAAGCGCGCTTTGGTGCTGGCTTCAAGATCGGTGATATGGCGGCGTAGTGTCGAAGTCGGCGCAACACCCAGGATGAAGTCGTGCCCGCCTGCACGGCACCAGTCGATGACTTCGGGGCAGCAATAGTGGCTGTCGCCGCGCAACAGGATCTGTGTCTTTGGCCAATGGCTGTGGATTGCGCGCATCAAGCGGCGCAGGAAAGCCCTGATTTCTGTGCCCTTGGGCCGCTTGGCCGGGCGCAGTACGGCGGTGATGAAGCGGCCTTGGTCATCGAACACGACAATGGGCTGGAAGCCGTATTCGTCATGATGGGCATTGAACAGGCGCAACTGCTGGCCGCCGTGGACAGCGTCGAAGGTGTCATCAATGTCGAGCACAATGCGCTTGGGCACTGTGGGGAAGCTTTCGCAATACAGATCGACCATCGCACGCCCCATGCGCAACAACGCCCGGGTATCGGGCAGGTTCTCCAGACGGGAGATGGTCGGCTGCGAACACAGCGCGCGGGTCCCAGAGGGTGTCAGATCGAGCGCCATCTTGAACATCGGATCGACGCGCAGGCTGGATGCATCATTGCCATCCTCATAGCCTGCAGCGATCATCATCAACCGGAACCCGATGATGTCGGCAAGGCTATGCGTGATGTGCTCGGGCGAGCGCGGATCCTTGATACAGGCCGCCAGACGATCGGCCACGCCAAGGCGCTGCTCGACCTCGCGCAACAGCAAAATCCCGCCATCAGATGACAGCATGCCGCCGTCAAATCTGACATCCAACCGCTTGCCAGAAACAGGTGACAGCCCGGGAAAGGGTAGCGTAAGATCGTCCATGGCGGGTGTAGCTCTCCAGAAATGACGTTGATCGGATTAAGCAACCAAATCATACGTCAAATCATGGCTTTACGCTACATCCGCCAACCCCCGATGAATTTTTCGGGCTAGGTACGACCGATCTGCGAGCCGCCCGCGAGCTGGCCGTCGATAAAGATGCTGAAATCCGCGTTTTGCTCAAACATGACCATCCCGTGTTCAATCGCTCGTTCCGGAAAGTGGCGGAGGAATATATCGCCGTGCAGCAGCGTCGCGCTGACACAGGCGAGATTTCCGCCGCGCGGGTCAAAAACCTCAAAAATGTCCTGCTTGGGTCGCTTGATCGCTATGTGGGCAACACACAGGTTCACCTCATCGGGCCGGATCGCTGGAAACAATATCCGACTTGGCGGCGCGAGAACGGGACTGGCCGACACCGCCCCCAGATCAGCGATGCCACCATTGAGTTCGAGATGGGCGCGTTTAATGCCGCCATGAACTTTGCGATCAGCAAACGCTATGTTCCCGCCAGCCAACGCTTCGAGGGCAAGCCAAAGCTCAAAACCATGCGCCGCGATGAATTCACGTTGGAGGAATATCGCAAGCTGCATACGGTGGGACGCGCATGGATTGCCAAGGCCACAAAAGCGCCGAGTGCATGGGCGCGCACAATGTGCTACAATTTCATGCTGATTATGTGCAACACCGGGATGCGACCGCCCGAGGCGAAGAACCTGCGCTGGCGCGACATCATGCCCGCCAAGGATCGCGACGGCAAAGAGATCGTCGTCCTGTTCGTCCAGGGCAAAGGCAAATCGCGCAAGTTGGTCGCACCCAAGAGCGTGGGTGACTATCTTGACCGCATTCGTGCTATCTCGAAAGCCACGGGGCAGGACGATGCTGTTTTCACCACCATCACCGGCAAACCCGTCAAATTCCTGTATGAAGACGCCGTTGAGAAACTGCTGACCGAAGCTGAACTCAAAATCGGGCCGAACGGCACTCCGCGCTCAACCTATTGCTTCCGGCACACCTATGCCACCTTCCGGCTTAGCGAAGGTGTCGATGTTTATATTCTCGCCGAGCAGATGGGCACCTCGGTCAAGATGATCGAGCAGCATTATGGTCATGTGAACACCATCAAACATGCCGACCGCGTGTTGCAGGGCATGAGCGGATGGGAGCCGATGGTGAACGATCCGACCGACAATGACGGCACGGCCCGATCATCGGCCAAAGCGTCGGCAGGCGCAAAGGCACGGCTCGCGACGCCAACTCACCGGGCGCGAATACAACGGCGGTAAATCACCTTCCTTTCAGGCCGCACCCTAACAGCGTCGCGCTGCGATGTGTTGCGTGGGCTCCTATCGCCGGTCGCCGACATGCCGCTGGCATTCTTGGTCAAGCAGATCGGTGCAGATTGCTTTGCAGACCTATGGCGCATCGAGCTTCAATGCGACCTGCCATGCAAGCCTTTCCGCCCGTATCCCGATGCGCCGCTGGCGCACTTGATCGGGACATGGGCCAAGCGGGCAACGGAAATAGGCGCGCCGAGCCTCAAGCACCCCTTTGCCCGCGTCTTCGTCGCAGTTGTCGCCGCTACGCCGCTGGCGAATTCAGAGTGGCGCAATAAAGTGATTTGAAACCTACGGAATGCTCGCAGGACGAGGCCACAGCTGGATTGCCAAGGGCAATAAACCTTGCGCTCGCTTTTGCAGGACGGCCTCATCCCACACGTCTTGATCGGTCAGCAATTGGAAATAGCTGTTCAGCATCAAACTGCTGTTTGCTGCGATTTCTGGGCGCTTCTCGGCAAAGGCACAATTACTCAAAGTCGAGTTATAGCCGGGCGTGGCCAGAGTAAGGTTGCCGATACAGTGCAGCAATCGGTGACCCGTGATGCTCCTATGAAATATCTCCCATCAAAACATGCGGTGCCCCAGCTCGATCAATTTGGCGACGTTGTTCATATCGCCAGTGATGACAATCTTGCCGTTGTTGATAGCCCGGCGTGGGTCAAGCGAGCCGCGCGTCAGCGCCAGCCAGTCGGTCCAGCTAACGGCGATATGTGTGTCTGCTGGCTCCCCCAGTTCCGCGCACCGGACGCCTTGCGCGATACCGTCAAGCAAGACTGCGCCATCATCGCCAAAATCAATAGCCACCCGCGCTCCCGCAATCCACGCGCGGTTTTCGGCCATTTGCCCGATCAGCTCGTCAACGGTCATGCGGCATCCGCCCCGGCCATTTGCCGCGCGATCCAATCGTGAAACGTTTTCACATTATATTCTTCTGGCATCAGGACGCCAGCCTTAAACGGACTGGTGCGCAGACCGCGCTGGTTCAATTCGCACACTTCTTCATCTTCATTTTGCACCTGTTGATTGAACGCAACAATCTGGTGCAGATCGAAATTGGGGTCGGCCAAAGCCGCTGGCGCCACCAGCACCTCGCCGGTGACTTCGGTCTGTTCCGGCCCCTTGGGGCGATAGGACACGATGCTGATATAATCGACATGCGCGACGATCAACAATGTTGGCCAGATCACACAATAGACCTGGCCAGCGTTGCGCTGGTCCTCTGTCAATCCAGGAAATTCGGCGGTGGCGGCCGCTCCGCTTAACGTCCAGCTGCGTGCGCCATCACGCAAGCCATGTTCGGGTTCCATGCTGTCGGGGGTCCAATCGGGCGCATCAGAATAAGCGAGCAGCCCTTTTCTATGGATTGGAATGAGGTCGCATAGCGATGGATGAACACCCGGACAATGCAGGCATTCGTTGAAATTTTCCCACAGAATTTTCCAGTTGCATTCAACCAGATGGGTTTCGCGGCCTGCGGTTACCAGCTCGCGCATTGGCCAGTTATCAAGGTCATGCAGGCCAAAGGCATTGTCTGCGCCAAAATCATCGCTGCTTTCCACCGGGCGGACAAACAGCAGCCCATTCCAGTCGATCAGACCAACGCTGCGCAGACCATGATCCGCTTTGTCGAAATCGGGCGCGTGACTGGCCGCAGCGGTACTTGCCAGTGTGCCGTCGGCGTTAAAGCTCCACGCATGATAGGGACATAATATCCGTCCGCCGCGCAAAGGTTGTTCGTCGGCGGTGCACAGTTCGGATCCGCGATGCGGACAGACATTGTGATAGGCGCGGACATCGCCGTCTTTGGCTCGAACCAGCAGGATATTGGCGCCTGCCACATCCACCCGGCGCATCGTGCCAGGGGCTATATCCGACAGCGGCCCGACATAATTCCAGCCTTTTTTCCATATATTGTGCAATTCATCGGCATAAACGTTCCCATCGATATAGCGCGACGGCGGCAGCGACGGGGTGGCCTCACGCAGCAGCGGGGAGAGGGGATGGATCTGTTGCATGATGGCGTCCTGTGTTCTACCTCAGATAAGTACACTTTACCTGTCAGCTGACAGGCTGTCAATTCCAGAGCGTCGCTTATGCAAAATGCCAATTCTCATATTACGATTGACGGGGGCGTTAGCCTGCAAGAGGCGATATCTGGCATTCGCGGACCGCGCCCGGCGCATACCGCTACAGCGTGTGAAATCTTGGATGCCGCTGTGGCGCTGGTCGAAGAAGTGGGCGCAGAAAATTTTTCGGCGCACAAGGTGGCGGAACGTTCGGGCCTGAAGCTGGCTTCGGTACAATATTATTTTCCGACCCGCGCGGCACTGGTGCGCGCAATGATCGAATATTGGATCGATGATTATCATGACCGCCTGATTACCAAACTGACGGGTCAGTCGGCTGATCCAGCAGCAGCCATGCGCGATTATCTGGATTTTCTGATGGTTGAGTCGCTCGCGCTGCGCGGCCGCGCATTCTGGAATTATGTCTGGTCCCTTGCCGATCTCGACGCCGACGTCAGCGCCGCACTGACGCAGTTTATGACGCTCTATCGCTCGTTGTTTGCGCTGCTGATCCGCCGGGTCAATAGCGCGCTCTCCGAACGGGAAGCCCTTCGCTTGGCAGCGGCGCTCAGCAGCATGATCGACGGGATTGGATCGGTGGTGGGGGAAGGCAGGCCAGCTGCTGCTGACCTTGTTGGTATAGAGGCTATGGTCAAGTCTCTGGCGTTCCGGATTGCGGTGGAGGTACCCCGTTAAGGTTGCGTGACCATGCAGCAGCGGCGAATGCCGGGGCTGCAAGCAACAGAAACGCGACGGCGATGCTCACTGACCACAGCGGCCCGTGCGATATATCGGCCGTCAGGCCAACCGCCGCTGGCCCCGCCATCATGCCCGCCGCCTGTACCGCAGGCATGAGCGATGCCGCCGCCGAAGCATCTTTTTGTCCGGCTAGCGCGCCCAATTGAAATGGCGCGATAAAGGCACTAGCGCAGGCCCCGATCAGATAATAGCTGACGTAAGTCGTTGGGCCAAGCACAAGGTAGAGCGGGGACACGCACAGCAGGATGATCGCCGTTCCGCCGATAAAGGCGGGTAGACGCCCGATCCGTTGGCCAATCGGTGCAGCCGCGAGGCTGCCGATCACTGCAAGCACAGTCGATCCCACCAGCAACTGGCTCATTCCCGACAATGACATGCCGACATCGCTGCCGAGCACTTCGGAAAAAGCCCATGATGCCTGCGTGGATGCCGAGAGCAGCGCAATGGACAGCAACAGCAACCAGCTTGGCCGGGTGAGACTGGCAGCCGGTACCACCAACGCCGCCGGGTTTGCTGACCTCTTTGGCAGCAAGCCCACTAACGGCAGCGCTGTGACGAAGCATCCTGCGAGCAATATGATAACGCCGGTCCAGCCAAGCGCATCGCCAGCGACCGGTAACAGCAACAGCACCACCAAACCGATCACCAACTGTGCCGTAAAAGCATAAGCAAAATTGCGATCAGGTGCGGCGCTTTCGGACAGCACAACGATCGCAATGACGATCAACGGACCGCCGCCGAATATGCTGGCTGTCGCGCGGATGATAAGCAAGACGTCAGGTGAGAGGGTAAACGCCGTCGCCACGATCCCGGCGATCATCACCAGCAACGCCGCCAGCGCGGCTGCCCGCCAGTTGAAGCGGGTTATCCACCAGCGCGCGGTGAGCGCGGCGATCACACCGCCCAGTGACTCTGCACCAGCGAGCAGACCGATTTCGCGCTCGGTCAGCGGCACCCGCTGTGCCAGCAGCGCAAGATAAACCGGGGTTATATAGGTGATGAGCGGGGCGAGCGCGTAGAGCAGCCACGCGGCGCGCGCCGCAAGAACCGCGGGCCGTTCTTCAGCATTGGCGGGGTCAAGCGCCAGCAGCGTGGTTGTCGGATCGCTGCGGCGGGTCAGCTTCATAATCGACTGGAATAACGACATTATTTTGTTTCCGGCGTCATTGGGTGTCGCCGTGATCGCCACGCGGCAAATTCGGGCGCAGGCGCGCCAAAGGCCATGCCAGCAACAGCAGCGGCCCCAGCGCCCATGCTAACCCACATTGAGTCGACAAGCCAAGGCCAAGGCCACCCAGCGCAGGCGCGATCGCCCCGCCGACGGTATAGGCCGCGATGACGATCGATACCGCCAGCGACTGCCCGCGAAACGAGCGGCCTACATGGATCATCGTCAGCGTATAAATCGCGCCGCCCGCGCCGCCCCAGATAATGGCGGCAAGCCAGATCATCGCATCAATGCCCGATCCCAACGGCGCTGCCAGCAGCGACAGTAACAAGGTAGCGCACAATATCTGCATCATCGGCCCGATGCCAAAGCGGTCGGCCAATCGCCCGACCGGATATTGCATCACCAAGCTGGCCACGGCGATGACGCCGGTAAGGATGATTGCGCTATCAGTGGCGATAGCGCCAAGCCGTTCAGCTTGAATCGGGGCCAGTACATTCAACCCGACCTCAAAAACACCGCCGATAAAGCCTAGCGCTGCGAGCGGAAGAAAGACGTGCCACGACGCGTTGCCGCCGGGCGTATCATTTGTGGCAAATTGCACCTTTTCAGCCGTTCCGCCTATCAGCACCGGCAGCCATGATGCGACCGCAAGCCCAATCGCGACATAGCCCGCGCTATCGAGCGTCAGCGCGAACAAAGGCACCAAGAACGGGCCGATGGCATAGGCGGCGGCGACAAGCGTTTGATAGAAGCCAGTTACGCGGCCCAGACTGTCTATCGGAGCAGACCATGCGATCATCGCCTCAACCGCGCTCCAGCGATAGGCGGCGCCAATGCCGACCAACCCCGCGCCGAGGCACAGCGACGCATAATCGCGGCTAAGCGCCGACATCACAATTCCCGCGCTCGACAAGAGCAACCCCGCGCCAAACATCCTGCCAAAGCCGAAACGGCGCATAGCCAGTGGCACCAGCGGCAAGTTAACCAGCAAGGCAGCAAACGGGACAGCTGCATAAAGCCCGACATAGCCGGGGGTCACGCGCTGTTCGTTCATGAACAGCGCGATCAAAGGCAACATCATCGCCACTGCGACAACATCGATCAGGGAGGAAAAAGCGAAGCGCCAAACTGATTGCATATATTCAACGGCGCTACCTGTCACTTGACAGTGTGTCAACTGACAGGTAACACTATGATGATGAAAGCTATGACATGATTACCCGAAGAGCCATGATTGCCAGCGCTGTTGCAGCAGGAGCGATGTCGTCACCGCGAGCTTGGGCGCAGGCGGGACAGTCGCTCGCCCCTTCGACCGTTTACGACGTCGCCATCATTGGCGCTGGGGCCGCCGGTATTGCTGCTGCACGGGCTTTGGCAGGGGCCGGTGCGCGGGTCATTGTGCTGGAGGCGCGCGGGCGTCCTGGCGGCCGCATTGTCACCGACAGTCAAACACTCGGTTTGCCGTTCGACGTCGGCGCCAGTTATATTCACAACGCGCCGATCAATCCGATTACGGCGCTTGCGGCGCAGCAGGGCGTTACAGTCATCCCCAGCGATCGCGAATCGCTTGCCCTGCGAGCCAATAGCCGCAACGAGCCTCGATCAGTCGTCAATCGCTATGTTGCGGCTGACCAACGGCTGATGCGGCGCTCCGAACGCATCGCGCGATCAGGCAACGATCAACCATTCAGCGCCGTGCCGCGCGACATTTACGAACGGCGATTCGTTGATCTCCATTGTGCCACCGATATCGCTGCCGACGCGGATCGGGTGTCGGTGCTTGATATTGCGAGCGCTGGCGCGACCGATGACCGCTTCCCGATTGGCGGTTTTGGTACGATGATGATGCGCGCTGCAACCGGCCTGCCTGTCAACGGCGGAGCAAAAGTCGGCCATGCGGCGGCGTAAAACCAGGCCACGGTGTTACATGCCGGGGGGAGTGGCGTGAGGGCGTAGCCCGAAGGCCACTCCCCCCGGCATTGGCTTGATTTTCAGGGTCTGGTTTTGGCCTTTCGGGCCCGGCTGTGAGCGAGGCGATAGCTTTCGCCGTTCATCTCGAGGATGCTGACGTGATGGGTCAGACGATCGAGGAGCGCGCCTGTGAGGCGCTCGGATCCGAAGGTTTCGGTCCATTCGTCGAAGGGCAGGTTGCTGGTGATCAAGGTGGAGCCGCGCTCATAGCGCTGGGAGATCAGCTCGAACAACAGTTCGGCACCGGTCTTGGAGAGCGGTACGAAGCCCAGTTCGTCAATGATGAGCAGCTTGTATCCGGCCATCTGCTTCTGGAAGCGCAGGAGACGCCGCTCGTCGCGCGCCTCCATCATCTCGCTGACCAGCGCCGCCGCAGTGGTGAAGCCCACCGACAGTCCTTTCTGGCATGCTGCCAGTCCGAGCCCCAAAGCTACGTGCGTCTTCCCGGTGCCCGATGGCCCCAGAGCGATGGCGTTCTCACGCCGCTCGATCCACTCGCAGCGCGCCATCTCGAGCACCTGCATCTTGTTGAGCCTGGGGATGACGGCGAAGTCGAAGCTATCGAGGCTTTTGACGGCGGGGAAGCGCGCGGCCTTGATGCGCCGCTCGACCATACGACGCTCCCTGTCGATCATCTCCATCTCGACGAGACGGGCGAGGAAGCGGATATGATCGACGCCTTCAGCGGCACATTGCCGGGCGAGCTTGTGATGCTCTCGCAGGCACGTAGGCAGCTTGAGGGCCTTGAGATGGTGAGCGAGAAGAATCTCCGGTGCCTGATCGCTCATGCGGCCTCCTGCCTGTCGCAGAGCAGGCTCAGATAGGCTCTGGCAACGGTCTTCTCGACCGTGGTGCGAGGCAGGAAGGGATAGATGTCCAGGTCCAGTCTGGGCGGTACGCGTTCGACCCGGCACAGGACGAGGTGCTTGACGGCATCGAAGCCGATGGCGCCAAGGGCGATGGCCTGTTCCACCGCCGCCTGGAGATCGGCGAGGGTGAACGTTTCCAGCAGGCGCAGCACCTGCACATATTCGCGCCTGCCATGTTTGTGCATGCGCCCTTCCATCAACCGCTGCAGCGTCCCGAACGCTTCGGGCAAATCCCAGCCCTGCAAAGGGGCGGCCTGGTCGAATGCGTTGATCTTCTGCTCGACCAGCGGGAGATAGTGGAGCGGGGCGAAGATAACCTCCTCGCGGGCATAGCAACGAGGATGACGGGCGATAACTTCGCTGCGGCATCCGATCACCACTTCATCGACATAGGCCCTGATCCAGACCTCCTGATGGCCCCAGACTACCGGAACCGAATAATCGTTGGTCTTGTAGCGCACCAGAGATTGCGAGGAGACCCGCCCGCTCGTCTGATCGCAGGCCTCGAAGGGTGTAGCGGGCAGAGGCTGCATGGCCGCCAGATCGCGCTGCAAGCGCTCACCGATCGTCTCGCTCTCCCCGCGCACCTTGTCCTGCTGGCGCTTGCGGCATTGCTCCTCCAGCCACAGGTTGAAGGCCTCCCAGGTCGGGAACTTCGGGATCGGCACCATGAAATTGCGGCGGCAGTAACCTACCAGCCCTTCCACATTGCCTTTCTCGTTCCCCTTGCCCGGGCGGGCATAGCGGTCGCGGATCACGTAATGCGACAGGAAAGCGCTGAACAGCGTGGCACGCTTGCGCGTGCCGTCTGGCAGGATTTTCGCCACAAGGCAGCGATCGTTGTCATAGACGATCGAGCGCGGCACCGCGCCGAAGAACGCGAAGGCATGGACATGTCCGTCCACCCAGGCCTCCGCCACCGCCGCCGGATAGGCTCGCACATAGCAGGCATCACTGTGCGGCAGATCGAGCGCGAAGAAGTAGGCTTTTTGCTCCACCCCGCCGATCTCCACCAGAGCTTCCCCGAAATCGGCCTGTGCATCTCCCGCCGGGTGCGCCAGCGGCACGAACATCTCCCGGCTGCGCTGCTCGCGCTCCCGGATGTAATCCTTGATGATCGTATAGCCGCCGGTGAAACCATGCTCGGTGCGCAAACGGTCGAATACCCGCTTCGCCGTATGGCGCTGCTTGCGCGGGACACCGCGATCCCCCTCAAGCCATCCATCGATGATCCCCACAAACCCGTCCAGCTTCGGGCGCTGCGGTGCAGACTGACGCCGGTAACCCGGCGGCGATGAAAACGACAGCATCTTGCGCACCGTATCGCGCGACACATTGAAACGCTTCGCCGCCGCCCGCTGGCTCATGCCATC
The DNA here is from genome assembly GCF_900105185.1 of Pseudomonas saponiphila. Classification (NCBI taxonomy): domain Bacteria; kingdom Pseudomonadati; phylum Pseudomonadota; class Gammaproteobacteria; order Pseudomonadales; family Pseudomonadaceae; genus Pseudomonas; species Pseudomonas saponiphila. Next base: position 85,991 of record NZ_FNTJ01000003.1, read on the forward strand.
CGCGCAAGCCAAACGGACCTGAAGATAAAGTTCCACGCTGTAGATCCCCACACCTCCCTGACTTGGCAGAAAGGCTTCAAGGTGGACGACTTTTACGCCGCCCGCAGCAGGACTATCCCGCCGCTAGCGTGGCCGAATATTGCTCCGCCGTTCTCATTCAATGAAGCGTACATGGTTTTTCCTCCTGATGGTTGATGCGTCGCATCAGGAGATCGAAGGATGTGGGCGACGAGACGGGTCAGGGACCGCGGAACGCGGCCGCGAAGCGGCGATGGGGGTAACGATTTTTCCGGGCTTGCCCGGCAAAAATGGTGGGGCCCCGTCGTCCTTGACGCGTCTCCAAAGCCCGCATCACCCTTGAAATCTCTGTGAGAGAGACCTCTCCAACGTCAGCGGGATTACGCCAACGCCGGCCCCGCCAGCGGTTTTCCTACACGCTTGCCATGTGCCAAACCTGTGTGTGGAGGGGATCAATGGCCAACGAAAGGCGAGATACATGGCGAGGTCCAAAGCCAGCGCACGCGACGCGCTCAAGAAACTTCGTGAACAGCGGGGCGAACTCGATGTCAGGGAGGCACAGCTTCGCGACGAAACCGCCGCCGAACTCGGCAAGATTCTTATCGAATGCGGCGCGGAAATGATCGAACCCGCAGACCTGAAACAGCTTGTCCGTGCGTCGATGACGCTCGGGATCGAGGCAGCATTGCAACGCCTCGCCCCCGCATAAGCACTCCATGCAGCGATGCGCGGGCTCGATGCCCCGCATCGCTGCTAACGCCGGTGTACAAAAGAAAAGGCCCCGATAGCGTGTGCCATCGGGGCCTTGTTCCAGCCATATCGGCTTTCAGTCCTCGTCGATATCGGGCGCCTCTTCATTGCTGCGATTGTTGCCATCTGACCGGCCCTTGGTCAGGAAATCCACCTTGTCGGCGATGATCTCGCAGCCGTAGCGCTTGGTGCCGGTCTGGTCTTCCCACTGGGTGTAGTGGATGCGCCCCTCGACCGTCACCATCTGGCCCTTGCTGCAGAACTTGGCGACGTTCTGGCCGAGGCCATTGAAGCAGGTGATCCGGTGGAATTCGCTATCCTTGGCGGTGTAGCCGTTCTCATCCTTGTAGGTCTTGCCGTCCTTGCGGGCGGGCCGGTCGGTCACAACCGAGATGCTGGTGATGCTGGTTCCGCCAGTGGTGGTGCGGGTTTCGGGATCGCGGGCGATGCGGCCGACGAGGATAACGAGATTGGTCATGGGTTTTCTCCTGATCGCGCAGGTCCGGGGCCATCCCGGCTGCGAACTGACCGTCAGAAGGGGGCGGCAGCCGCTCGCACCGAACGGCGCCAAGGGCGACGGGAGGGGAACCCGGATCGGGACCGGGTGGTGCGGGCAGCCGCGCAGCGGCAACACGGCCGGACCGGATCAGGGTTGCGAGGGGCTGACGCCGCCTTCAGGGAGGGGTTCGCGAAGAGCCGGATGGCCCCGGACTTGTGCCGAGCAGATGACCTGCCATTTCGTGGCATTCTGAGGCCTTGAATGTGCCCCCCCCCAGTCCGCGCGGCAGCTGGTTCCTGCGCTATGCCGCTTTGAGACAGCTGCGGCGCGCCTGTGACTGCGACCGCGACCGCGACCAGAACCGACACCGCCGGGAGACGTCTCGGGGTACTGCGACGGCCGGCGCTGACGGCGCCATTTTGCATGCGAGGATGTGGGCAATCCGGACGGACGTGCTACCCCTGAGCCGGGAATGGACCTCGGTCCAAGCGCATACAAAGTTCATCGGTGGAAGGCTTAGAAGCCAGGCCATGTCCGGTCGCCAGCATGGCTTGCAGATGTTGATCGCCGCAGGCTCAAGCGAACGAAATTAGCCCGAAGGCTGGTCCATCACCATATGGCGCAGCAGCCGCATTCAGGGCAGGATGAGAGCATTTATCTAAAATTCTATGATTAAACAAGAAAAACATATATAAACATCTACACAGACCCTGCACAGCTATGGCAAATCAAACACTTACGCCGCCGATCTGCACGGATTCTGCACAGTGGAGGATGGCGATGGCGTTTATCGCCGATAAAGAGGAACTCAAACCCGGCTTGATCATCTTCCGGCGCGGTGATGTCGCGCACAGCCATTTCTACTGCCGCATCAAGCTCCCGAAGGCGGACCGCTATAAGACCATTGCGCTAGCCCGCATAATTCATCCGGTTGAGTTTGGCGCGCTCAGTTTCAAGCATTTGGCGTCGTCCGAGCATACCTGATCGTCGCCGGCGGTGAGCCAGGGTTTCGGTGGATGAAAGTTTACAGGTTGAAGGGAGGGGTTTGATTTGGCGCGCTTGCCGCAACGCTCAGGTGACAAGTCTGGGGATGCGGGCAAGGGCGATCCGTAAGACCTGCTGGTTGGGACAGGCTGTTGGCCATTGGATGCGGATCAGGGTCTTCAGCTCGGTAACACGGGCGGCGATCTTGATCAGGCGCAAGCGCAAGGTATCGAACTGGACGGTGCGCCAGATCGAGCGTTTCGGCATGGCAGTGCGCAAGCCCCACATCAGCCAATAGGCGCCAGCATGAAGGAACAGCCGCAACTGGTTGGCTGTGGCTCTGGAGCACGATGTTCGATCTGCGGCGAGATGGGTTTTCCACGACTTGATGTGGTTTTCGGCCTGGCCCCGCCGACAATAGACGTGTTCATAGAGCCAGCGGGGCGAGCCTTTCTTGAGATTGGTGACGACAAAGCGCGTGTCAGCGCCCTGATCGCCGACTTCGATGCGGGCGATGATCCGCTCGACCCGGCTCCAACTTTTGGCGCAATCGTTGAAGGTCTTGAAGCGGCGTACCTTGCCCTCGGTGGGTGATGCCGCAAAGCGCGCTTTGGTGCTGGCTTCAAGATCGGTGATATGGCGGCGTAGTGTCGAAGTCGGCGCAACACCCAGGATGAAGTCGTGCCCGCCTGCACGGCACCAGTCGATGACTTCGGGGCAGCAATAGTGGCTGTCGCCGCGCAACAGGATCTGTGTCTTTGGCCAATGGCTGTGGATTGCGCGCATCAAGCGGCGCAGGAAAGCCCTGATTTCTGTGCCCTTGGGCCGCTTGGCCGGGCGCAGTACGGCGGTGATGAAGCGGCCTTGGTCATCGAACACGACAATGGGCTGGAAGCCGTATTCGTCATGATGGGCATTGAACAGGCGCAACTGCTGGCCGCCGTGGACAGCGTCGAAGGTGTCATCAATGTCGAGCACAATGCGCTTGGGCACTGTGGGGAAGCTTTCGCAATACAGATCGACCATCGCACGCCCCATGCGCAACAACGCCCGGGTATCGGGCAGGTTCTCCAGACGGGAGATGGTCGGCTGCGAACACAGCGCGCGGGTCCCAGAGGGTGTCAGATCGAGCGCCATCTTGAACATCGGATCGACGCGCAGGCTGGATGCATCATTGCCATCCTCATAGCCTGCAGCGATCATCATCAACCGGAACCCGATGATGTCGGCAAGGCTATGCGTGATGTGCTCGGGCGAGCGCGGATCCTTGATACAGGCCGCCAGACGATCGGCCACGCCAAGGCGCTGCTCGACCTCGCGCAACAGCAAAATCCCGCCATCAGATGACAGCATGCCGCCGTCAAATCTGACATCCAACCGCTTGCCAGAAACAGGTGACAGCCCGGGAAAGGGTAGCGTAAGATCGTCCATGGCGGGTGTAGCTCTCCAGAAATGACGTTGATCGGATTAAGCAACCAAATCATACGTCAAATCATGGCTTTACGCTACATCCGCCAACCCCCGATGAATTTTTCGGGCTAGCTCTTAGGCTTTATGCAACTGAAACAATAATAATGGAGGCACGAAAATGAACCTGGGTCTCGACTATATTGATAGCCTCGTTGAAGAAGATGAGAATGAGGGCATCTACCGCTGCAAGCGCGAGATGTTCACCGACCCTCGGCTGTTCGATTTAGAGATGAAACACATCTTTGAGGGTAACTGGATTTATCTCGCCCACGAGAGCCAGATTCCCGAGAAGAACGACTACTACACCACGCAGATGGGCCGGCAGCCGATATTCATCACACGCAACAAAGATGGTGAGCTCAATGCCTTCATCAATGCCTGCAGTCACCGCGGCGCCACGCTCTGTCGCTTTAGGAGTGGAAACAAGGCCACCCACACCTGCTCGTTCCACGGCTGGACCTTCAGCAATTCGGGCAAGCTGCTCAAGGTCAAAGACCCCAAGGGCGCCGGCTATCCGGACAGCTTCGACTGTGACGGCTCGCACGACCTGAAGAAAGTTGCGCGCTTTGCTTCCTACCGCGGATTTCTGTTCGGCAGCCTGCGCGAGGACGTCGCCCCATTGGAAGAATTCCTCGGCGAGTCGAGGAAGGTCATCGACATGGTCGTCGACCAATCGCCCGAAGGTCTGGAGGTGCTGCGCGGTTCCAGCACCTATGTTTACGAAGGCAATTGGAAGGTGCAGGTCGAGAACGGGGCCGACGGCTACCACGTTAGCACTGTGCACTGGAATTACGCCGCCACCCAGCAGCAGCGCAAGCTGAGAGAAGCGGGCGATGATATTCGCGCCATGAGCGCCAGTAGCTGGGGCAAGGGTGGCGGTGGTTTCTACTCCTTTGAAAACGGCCATCAGATGATCTGGGCGCGCTGGCCCGACCCGGCAGACCGTCCGCTGTTCGCTGATCGAGATCGCTTAGCCAGTGAGGTTGGTGAAGCCCGTGCCGACTGGATGATCGGTATCTCCCGCAACCTCTGCCTCTACCCGAACCTCTACCCGAACCTCTACCTGATGGACCAGTTCGGCTCGCAGTTGCGTATCACCCGTCCGCTGTCGGTGGATAGAACCGAAATCACCATCTACTGCATCGCGCCGAAAGGCGAGGGCGCCGAGGCGCGTGCCCGCCGCGTCCGTCAGTACGAGGATTTCTTCAATGTCAGCGGCATGGCCACCCCGGACGACCTTGAAGAATTCCGCGCTTGCCAGCAGGGCTTCGCCGGCAGGGGAATGAACGATATGTCCCGTGGGGCGACGCACTGGATCGACGGCCCCGACGAAATTGCTAGGGGGATTGATCTGCACCCGCTGATGAGTGGCCCGCGTATCGAGGACGAGGGCCTGTTCGTCATGCAGCACAAGTACTGGCAACAGCAGATGATCAGGGCCGTCAAGGCCGAACAGGATCGGCTGATCCATGCGGAGGGCGCGTAAATGACTATCTCCTACGAAGCCGTGCGCGATTTCCTTTACCGCGAAGCACGCTACCTCGACGACAAGCAGTGGGATAGCTGGCTGGAAATGTACGCGCCGGACGCCACTTTCTGGATGCCGGCCTGGGACGACCGCGACCAATTGACCGAAGACCCGCAGAGCCAGATCTCGCTGATTTGGTACGGCAATCGCGGTGGCCTAGAGGATCGGGTGTTCCGCATCAAGACCGAGCGCTCCAGTGCCACCATTCCGGACACCCGAACCAGCCACAACATCAGCAATCTGGAGTTGCTCGAGCAGTCCGACGGCTTCTGTAAGCTGCGCTACAACTGGTACACCTTGAATTACCGGTACAAGACGGTGGACCACTTCTTTGGCACCAACTTCTGCACCCTCGACACATGCGGCGAGAGCCCGCTGATTAAGGCCAAGAAGGTCGTTCTGAAGAACGACTACGTCCGCCAGTTCATCGATGTATACCACGTCTGAGGTGCCGCCATGACACACAAGGTTGCACTGAACTTCGAAGACGGCGTCACTCGTTTCATCGATGCTAATGCTGGCGAGACTATTGCTGATGCTGCCTACCGCCAAGGCATCAATTTACCCATGGTCTGCCGAAACGGTGCATGCGGCGCCTGCAAATGCTTCGCCGAGAGCGGCCGCTACGACCTCGGCGAGGAATACATCGAGGATGCGTTGAGCGAAGCCGAAGCCGAGCAGGGCTACGTGCTGACCTGCCAGATGCGCGCCGAAAGCGACTGCGTGATTCGCGTTCCGGCCGCATCGGACGTCTGTAAGACCCAGCAGGCCAGCTATCAGGCAGCGATCAGCAACGTGCGTCAGCTGTCCGAGAGCACCATCGCGCTGTCTATCAAAAGCGCATCGCTGAACCAGTTGGCGTTTCTGCCGGGCCAGTACGTCAATCTGCAAGTGCCGGGCAGCGACCAGACCCGCGCCTATTCCTTCAGCTCGCTGCAAAAGGATGGCGAGGTCGGCTTCCTGATCCGCAACGTGCCGGGCGGGCTGATGAGCAGCTTCCTGACCAGCCTCGCCAAGGTCGGCGATAGCGTCAGTCTGGCTGGACCGCTGGGCGCGTTCTATCTGCGCGAGATCAAGCGGCCGCTGCTGTTGCTGGCGGGTGGTACCGGCCTAGCGCCGTTCACCGCGATGCTGGAGAAGATCGCCGAGCAGGGCAGCGAGCACCCGCTCCATCTGATCTACGGCGTCACCCATGACCACGACCTGGTCGAAATGGACAAGCTAGAGGCATTCGCCGCGCGCATTCCCAACTTCAGCTACAGCGCCTGCGTCGCCAGCCCGGACAGCGCCTATCCGCAAAAGGGCTATGTGACCCAGTACATCGAGCCCAAACACCTCAACGGCGGTGAGGTAGATGTCTACCTTTGCGGTCCGCCACCAATGGTCGAGGCGGTCAGTCAGTACATTCGCGCACAGGGCATCCAGCCGGCCAATTTCTATTATGAGAAGTTCGCCGCCAGCGCCTAGAGGCTCCTTTGGTCCGCTTACTTGGTGAGCGGGCCTGTTTTATTCGTGCAGTAGCAGGCCGTTGAAAAACTCGGCTTCAACTGCCCCAACCCGTCCGGTTTGGCGCTTTTTCAAGCGCTTTGGCCTAACGGAGTCCACACAAGGCCTGACTTCAGGCCTTTTTGACAGGTTTCAGCACCACGTTCACGCCTTTCGGCGTTTTTTGGGCGTAACTCGCCCTATACATGCGATCCTCGCCACCAACCCGACAGGCTACCCAGTCGGATCAGGTTGTAGACCGAGAAACCCAGCAATAACTGAGCACTCAGCTTGGCGCGACCGATCAGCTTGGTCTTGCGCAGGCCGCCAACCGTCTTCAGCCAGCCAAAACCTTCTTCGATCCGCTTGCGGATCTTCTGGCTGGCGGCATACCCCGGATGCCGCGTGGTGCGCCCATCGATGGCGCTGCCCTTGCGCTTCTGCGCCACATGCGGTGTCACTTTCAGCTCGCGCGCCCTCTGCACGAAACGCTTCTGGTCGTAATTCTTGTCTGCACCTACCGTGCTGCCCGGCTTGGCCGTGCGCTCCAGCATCTCCAGCGCCGCCTCTACCTCGGCACGTCCATTGAACTCGGTGCATTCCACATCCACGATCAGACCGTTGCGGTGCTCCATCATCGTGTGGGCCATGTGCGCCAGACGACTGGCATCGCCATTGCTCTTGCGCGCCAGCCGGGCCTCGGGATCGCTGGTCGATTGGTGGGTCGCGTTGCTGCGCTTCTCGCCCTTGAAGTCGGCATCGGGGTTGCGCGTGCCATCCTCCGGTGGGTCGCCGCCATCCTTCTTGATAAAGGACTTGTGCGAGGCCCAGGCGTCGATCAGCGTGCCATCGACGCTGAAATGCTCGTTGCTGGCGTACTCGGACCATGCGGCCAGCGACTTGATGCGCTGGAAGAACAGCCGCGCTACATCCTGGTTGAACAAGCGGTCACGGTTCTGGCTGAAGGTCGAGTGATCCCACATGCGCTCGTCCATCGACAAGCCGACGAACCAGCGAAACAGCAGGTTGAAATCAATCTGCTCGACCAACTGCCGCTCGGAGCGAATGGTGTAAATCACCTGCAGCAACGAGGCGCGCAGCAGCCGCTCCGGCGCAATCGAGGCCCGTCCCAGGGTGGAGTACAGCCCGTCGAAGTCCCGATCCATCGAAGCCAGAACGGTATCGACCAGGCCTCGCAGGGGACGCAGCGGGTGATCGTTCGGGATGCGCTGCTCCAGCGTCGTATAACTGAACAGCTCGTTTTGTTTGAGGTCGAGTCCACGCATCGGCTTGGGCTGGCTTCGGCAGAAGAGGATGGCCGCCATTTTGCCAGAGCCACGCGGGCTCTGGCTTTTTTCAACGGCCTGGTAGAGCCCATGTTTCCTGCGAACTTTCCCAAAATTGCATCTGGGCTACACAACCGAGGTGGTTCATGAACAAACGTTTCCAGGACAAGACTGCCGTTATCACCGGCGCTGCCCAGGGCATCGGTCGCCGCGTGGCCGAACGGATGGCGGCCGAAGGAGGTCGGCTGCTGCTGGTCGACCGTTCCGAGCTAATACATGAGCTGGCCGACGAACTGGTCGGAGTCGCTGAGGTGCTGACCCTGACCGCCGACCTTGAGCAGTTCGCCGATTGCCAACGGGTGATGGCGGCGGCGCTCGAGCGCTTCGGTCGTCTGGACATTCTGATCAACAACGTTGGCGGCACCATTTGGGCTAAGCCATTCGAGCATTACCAGGAACACGAGATCGAGGCCGAAGTGCGGCGTTCACTGTTTCCTACCCTATGGTGCTGCCACGCCGCGCTGCCGCCAATGCTCGAGCAGGGCAGTGGCGCCATCGTAAATGTTTCCTCCGTTGCCACGCGCGGGATCCATCGCGTGCCTTATGGCGCGGCGAAGGGTGGCGTTAACGCCCTGACCGCCTGCCTGGCCTTTGAAACCGCCGAGCGCGGCATCCGCGTCAACGCCACCGCGCCGGGTGGCACCCAGGCGCCGCCACGGCGGATCCCGCGCAATAGCGCCGAGCCGAGTGAGCAGGAGAAGGTCTGGTACCAGCAGATCGTCGACCAGACCCTCGACAGCAGCCTTATGAAACGCTACGGAAGCATTGATGAGCAGGTCGAAGCTATTCTATTCCTTGCTTCTGACGCCGCCTCCTACATCACCGGTATGACTCTTCCGGTGGCAGGAGGAGACCTCGGTTGACCCTTATGTCTGGTTAAGAAGAGAAATCGACATGCGCAGAAGCAACGTACATAAGATCCCTGACGCTCATTTTCGGGGCTATGCCGGCATCACCCAGAGCTGTTGGGAGATACTTCCGTCATGTTTAGTGTATCTGGGATGAATATGAACAGCGCCGGCTACGAGGTGTGCGAAGTGCTAAGCGGCCAGTCATTCCGCTGTGCGGAGGGCCAGTCGGTGCTGCGCGCCATGGAAGCCCAGGGCAAGCGCTGCATACCGGTGGGCTGTCGCGGCGGCGGTTGCGGCCTTTGTAGAGTGCGGGTGCTCAGCGGAGCCTACCGGAGCGGACGCATGAGCCGCGGTCACGTGCCGGCCAAGGCTGCCGCCGAAGGCCTGGCCCTGGCCTGTCAAGTGTTTCCGCAAACCGACTTGACCATCGAGTACTTTCGCCACGTTGGCGGAAACAAACCTGACAACAGAGAAAAGGTGACGTCATGAACAAAGGTGTAATGCGCCCCGGCCATGTGCAGCTGCGTGTACTGGACATGAGCAAGGCCTTGGAACACTACGTCGAGTTGCTGGGCCTAATCGAGATGGACCGTGACGATCAGGGCCGTGTCTATCTCAAGGCTTGGACCGAAGTGGACAAGTTTTCCCTGGTGCTGCGTGAAGCGGATGAGCCGGGCATGGATTTCATGGGTTTCAAGGTGATCGATGATGAGTGCCTGGTCCGTCTGACCCAGGACCTGATCGACTACGGCTGCCTGATCGAGACCATTCCCGCCGGAGAACTCAGGGGCTGTGGCCGTCGCGTGCGCTTCCAGGCATCCTCCGGGCATCACTTCGAGTTGTATGCAGACAAGGAATATACTGGAAAGTGGGGTGTGAATGAGGTCAATCCCGAGGCATGGCCGCGCGATTTGAAAGGTATGGCGGCTGTGCGTTTCGACCACGCCCTCATGTATGGCGACCAATTGCCGGCGACTTATGACCTGTTCACCAAGGTGCTCGGCTTCTATCTGGCCGAACAGGTGCTGGACGAAAATGGCACGCGCGTCGCCCAGTTCCTCAGCCTGTCGACCAAGGCCCACGACGTGGCCTTCATTCACCATCCGGAAAAAGGCCGCCTCCATCATGTGTCCTTCCACCTCGAAACCTGGGAAGACGTGCTTCGCGCCGCCGACCTGATCTCCATGACCGACACCTCGATCGACATCGGCCCAACCCGCCACGGCCTCACTCACGGCAAGACCATCTACTTCTTCGACCCGTCCGGTAACCGCAACGAAGTGTTCTGCGGGGGAGATTACAACTACCCGGACCACAAACCGGTGACCTGGACCACTGACCAGCTGGGCAAGGCGATCTTTTACCACGACCGCATTCTCAACGAACGATTCATGACCGTGCTGACCTGAAGGCCCGGTTCGACTTATTGCAGAGATTGCGCAGATGAAAGAAATCAAGCATTTCATTAACGGTGCCTTCGTCGGTTCGGCCAGCGGCAAGCTGTTCGACAATGTCAGCCCGGCCAACGGCCAGGTGATCGGCCGCGTCCACGAGGCAGGCCGCGCCGAGGTCGACGCTGCGGTCAAAGCTGCCCGTGCCGCGCTCAAGGGACCCTGGGGGAAGATGACGGTGGCCGAGCGCGCTGAGATTCTGCATCGCGTGGCCGATGGCATCACGGCGCGCTTCGACGAGTTTCTCGAGGCCGAATGCCTCGACACCGGCAAGCCCAAATCTCTGGCCAGCCACATCGACATTCCGCGCGGCGCGGCCAATTTCAAGGTGTTCGCCGACCTGCTCAAGAATGTTGCCAATGAAACCTTCGAGATGGCCACCCCGGACGGCGCCGGTGCACTCAACTACGGAGTGCGCCGGCCCAAGGGGGTGATCGGGGTGATCAGCCCGTGGAACCTGCCGCTGCTGCTGATGACCTGGAAAGTCGGCCCGGCCCTGGCCTGCGGCAACTGCGTGGTGGTCAAACCATCCGAGGAAACCCCGCTGACCGCCACCCTGCTCGGCGAGGTGATGCAGGCCGCCGGTGTGCCGGCCGGCGTGTACAACGTGGTGCACGGTTTCGGCGGCGATTCGGCCGGGGCCTTCCTCACCGAGCACCCGGACGTCGACGCCTACACCTTCACCGGCGAGACCGGCACCGGCGAAACCATCATGCGCGCCGCGGCCAAGGGCGTGCGCCAGGTGTCGCTGGAGCTGGGCGGCAAGAACGCCGGCATCGTCTTCGCCGACTGCGATATGGACAAGGCCATCGAGGGCACCCTGCGCTCGGCCTTCGCCAACTGCGGCCAGGTCTGCCTGGGCACCGAGCGGGTGTATGTCGAGCGGCCGATCTTCGACGCGTTCGTCGCCCGCCTGAAGGCCGGCGCCGAAGCGTTGAAGATCGGCGAACCGAACGATCCAGAGGCCAATTTCGGCCCGCTGATCAGCCATAAGCACCGTGAAAAAGTCCTCAGTTACTACCAGCAGGCAGTCGACGACGGCGCCACCGTTGTCACCGGCGGCGGCGTGCCGGAGATGCCGGCGCACCTGGCCGGCGGCGCCTGGGTGCAGCCGACCATCTGGACCGGCTTGGCCGACGATTCGGCGGTGGTCACCGAGGAAATCTTCGGCCCCTGCTGCCATATCCGCCCGTTCGACAGCGAGGAGGAAGCCATTGAACTGGCCAACAGCCTGCCTTACGGCCTGGCCTCGGCGATCTGGACCGAGAACGCTTCGCGCGCCCACCGCGTCGCCGGGCAGATTGAGGCCGGCATCGTCTGGGTCAACAGCTGGTTCCTGCGCGACCTGCGCACTGCCTTCGGCGGCAGCAAGCAGTCGGGCATCGGGCGCGAAGGGGGTGTGCACTCGCTGGAGTTCTACACCGAGCTGAAAAACATCTGTGTGAAACTCTGAGGACCTGGTCATGAACGCACCGCAGCAAAGCCCTGAAATCGGTCGCGAAATCCTCGCCGCCGGCTACCGCACCAACCTGCATGATCAGGGCGAAGGCTTCCCAGTCCTGCTGATCCACGGCTCCGGCCCCGGCGTCACCGCCTGGGCCAACTGGCGCGGGATCGTTCCGCAGCTGGCGCAGACGCGCCGGGTGGTCGCTCCGGACATGCTCGGCTTCGGCTACAGCGATCGCCCGGCTGACGGTCGGTACCATCAGCAGCGCTGGGTCGAGCATGCCATCGGCGTGCTCGACGCCCTCGGCATCCAGCAGGCTGATATCGTCGGCAACTCGTTCGGCGGCGGGCTGGCGCTGGCACTGGCCATCCGGCATCCCGAGCGGGTGCGCCGGCTGGTGCTGATGGGCAGCGTTGGAGTGAGTTTTCCAATCACGCCGGGCCTGGATGCTGTCTGGGGCTACGAGCCGTCCTTTGCCAGCATGCGCCGGCTGATGGACGTTTTCGCCTACGACCGCAACCTGGTCAACGACGAGCTGGCCGAGCTGCGTTACCAGGCCAGTATCCGCCCCGGCTTTCAGGAATCCTTCGCCCAGATGTTCCCGGCCCCGCGCCAACGCTGGGTCGACGGGCTGGCCAGCGACGAAGCGGACATCCGCGCCTTGCCCCACGAAACACTGGTGATCCATGGCCGCGAGGACCAGGTGATTCCGCTGGCGGCCTCGCTGACCCTGGCCGAATGGATCGCCCGCGCCCAGTTGCACGTCTTCGGCCAGTGCGGCCACTGGACCCAGATTGAGCACGCCGAGCGTTTCGCCCGCCTGGTCGAGAATTTCCTCGCCGAGGCCGACGCCCTCCATTCCTGAGAGAGACCGATATGGACAAGACATTGATCAACGAACTCGGCGACGAGCTCTACCAGGCGATGGTCCAGCGTGAGACCGTCACGCCGCTGACCAGCCGCGGCTTCGACATCAGCGTCGAGGACGCCTACCACATCTCCCTGCGCATGCTGGAGCGGCGCCTCGCCGCCGGCGAGCGGGTGATCGGCAAGAAGATCGGCGTCACCAGCAAGGCCGTGCAGAACATGCTCGGCGTGCACCGGCCGGACTTCGGCTACCTCACCGACGCGATGGTCTACAACAGCGGCGAAGCCATGCCGATCAGCGAGCGGCTGATCCAGCCACGCGCCGAGGGCGAGATCGCCTTCATCCTCAAGAATGATTTGATGGGTCCGGGCGTGACCAATGCCGACGTGCTGGCCGCCACCGAATGCGTGATCCCCTGCTTCGAAGTGGTCGATTCGCGCATCCAGGACTGGAAGATCAAGATCCAGGACACCGTCGCGGACAACGCCTCCTGTGGGCTGTTCGTACTCGGCGACCAGGCCGTCTCACCGCGCCAGGTCGATCTGGTCACCTGCGGCATGCTGGTGGAGAAGAACGGCCAGCTGCTCTCCACCGGCGCTGGAGCGGCTGCGCTCGGCTCGCCGGTCAACTGCGTGGCCTGGCTGGCCAACACCCTCGGCCACTTCGGCATTGGCCTGAAGGCCGGCGAAGTGATCCTGTCCGGCTCGCTGGTTCCGCTGGAACCGGTCAAGACCGGTGATTTCATGCGCGTCGAGATCGGCGGCATCGGCAGCGCCAGCGTGCGCTTCATCTGATCGAGGACAGCCTGATGAGCAAGAAACTGAAAGTAGCGATCATAGGCCCAGGCAACATCGGCACAGACCTGATGATCAAGGTGATACGCAACGCACAGTACTTGGAAATGGGGGCCATGGTGGGTATCGACCCGGCCTCCGATGGCTTGGCCCGTGCTCAGCGCATGGGTGTGGCGACCACCCATGAAGGCGTCGAAGGGTTGATCAACCTGCCGGAATTCGCCGACATCGATTTTGTCTTCGATGCCACTAGCGCCTCCGCCCATGTGCAGAACGATGCCTTGCTGCGTCGTGCTAAACCCGGCATCCGCCTGATCGACCTGACCCCGGCGGCCATCGGCCCTTACTGCGTACCGGTAGTGAATCTGGAAGAGCACCTCGCCAAACTCAACGTCAACATGGTCACCTGCGGTGGCCAGGCCACCATCCCGATGGTCGCCGCGGTATCGCGTGTGGCCAAGGTGCATTATGCCGAAATCGTCGCCTCGATCGCGTCGAAATCGGCTGGTCCCGGCACTCGCGCCAATATCGATGAGTTCACCGAGACCACCAGCAAGGCCATCGAAGTGATCGGCGGCGCTGCCAAGGGCAAGGCGATCATCGTCATGAACCCGGCCGAGCCGCCGCTGATCATGCGTGACACGGTGTTTGTGCTGTCCGAAACCGTCGACCAGGCACTGGTCGAGGCCAGCGTAGAGGAGATGACCAGCGCCGTGCAGGCCTACGTGCCGGGTTATCGTCTCAAGCAGAAGGTGCAGTTCGACGTGATTCCCGAATCCGCGCCGCTGCATATCCCAGACCTCGGCACATTCAGCGGTTTGAAGACCTCGATCTACCTCGAAGTCGAAGGTGCCGCCCACTACTTGCCGGCCTACGCCGGCAACCTCGACATCATGACCTCCGCCGCGCTGGCTACCGCCGAACGCATGGCGCAGTCGCTGCTGAACGCCTGAGGACCGAACCATGACCTTCAACCCCGGCAAGAAACTCTATATCTCAGACGTAACCCTGCGCGACGGCAGCCATGCGATTCGTCACCAGTACTCGATCCAGAATGTTCAGGACATCGCCCGCGCGCTGGACAAGGCCCGCGTCGACTCCATCGAAGTGACCCACGGTGATGGCCTGCAGGGCTCCAGCTTCAATTACGGTTTCGGTGCGCACAGTGACCTGGAGTGGATCGAGGCCGCCGCCGATGTGATCCAGCACGCCCGGATTACAGTGCTGCTATTACCCGGAATCGGCACCGTGCATGACCTGAAAGCCGCCTATGACGCCGGCGCCCGCTCGGTGCGCGTGGCCACACACTGCACCGAGGCGGATGTCTCGCGACAGCACATTGAGTATGCCCGTGAACTGGGCATGGACACCGTCGGCTTTCTAATGATGAGCCACATGATTCCGGCTGAGCAACTGGCAGCGCAAGGCAAGTTGATGGAGACCTACGGCGCACAGTGCATCTACATGGCCGATTCCGGTGGCGCGATGAACATGAACGACATCCGCGACCGCATGCGCGCTTTCAAGGCGGTGCTGAATCCGCAGACCCAGACCGGCATGCATGCGCACCACAACCTCAGCCTCGGCGTGGCCAATTCCATCATCGCGGTGGAAGAGGGCTGCGACCGCATCGACGCCTCGCTGGCTGGAATGGGCGCTGGCGCCGGCAACGCGCCGCTGGAGGTGTTCATCGCCGCCGCGGAGCGCCTCGGCTGGAACCATGGCACCGATCTCTACACGCTGATGGACGCCGCCGACGATATCGTCAGGCCGTTGCAGGACCGTCCGGTGAGAGTTGATCGCGAAACCCTCGGCCTGGGTTATGCCGGGGTCTACTCCAGCTTCCTGCGCCACGCCGAGGTGGCAGCCGCGAAGTATGGGCTGAAGACCCTGGACATTCTCGTAGAACTGGGCAGGCGCGGGATGGTCGGTGGCCAGGAAGACATGATTGTCGACGTCGCCCTCGATCTGCTGGCAGCCCGCAAGGAGCAACAGGCATGAATCGTACCCTGACCCGCGAACAGGTGCTGGCCCTGGCCGAGCACATCGAGAACGCCGAACTGCAGGCCCATGACATCCACAAGGTCACCAACGATTATCCCGAGATGACCTTCGCCGATGCCTACGACATCCAGTGGGAAATCCGCCGGCGCAAGGAGGAGCGCGGCAACAAGATCGTCGGCCTGAAGATGGGCCTGACCTCATGGGCGAAGATGGCACAGATGGGCGTGGAGACGCCGATCTACGGCTTTCTCGCCGACTACTTCAGCGTGCCCGACGGTGGCGTGGTGGATTGCTCCAAGCTGATCCATCCGAAGATCGAGGCGGAAATCGCGGTGGTCACCAAGGCACCGCTGCAAGGCCCCGGTTGCCACATCGGTGACGTGATTGCAGCGATCGACTACGTGATCCCCACCGTCGAGGTGATCGACTCGCGCTACGAGAACTTCAAGTTCGACCTGATCAGCGTGGTGGCCGACAACGCCTCCTCGACCCGTTTCATCACCGGCGGCCAGATGGCCAATCTGGAGGACGTCGACCTGCGCACCCTCGGCGTGGTGATGGAGAAGAACGGTGAGGTGGTAGAACTTGGTGCCGGCGCCGCAGTGCTCGGCCATCCGCTGTCCAGCGTGGCGATGCTCGCCAACCTGCTGGCAGAGCGCGGCGAACACATACCGGCCGGCACCTTCATCATGACCGGTGGCATCACGGCTGCGGTATCGGTGGAGCCGGGCGACAACATCACCGTGCGCTATCAGGGGCTTGGCAGCGTCTCCGCGCGCTTCATCTGAGCCATTCGGCCGCCCTGCCCGGGCGGCCTTCTTATTCAGGAGGCACAACATGCCCATTGCCCAGATCCACATTCTTGAAGGCCGCAACGACGAGCAGAAGGAAACCCTCATCCGTGAGGTCAGCGAGGCCATATCGCGCTCCCTGGATGCGCCGCTGACCAGCGTGCGAGTGATTATCACGGAGATGGCCAAGGGCCACTTCGGTATCGGCGGCGAACTGGCCAGCAAGGTCAGACGCTGAAGTGGAGATGCCCAAGGGCACTTCGGGTCGAGGAACCAGACCTGCATTGGGACGCGGCCACAAAGAGCGCGGGCAAGTGACTGCCTGTTATTTTAAGCATGCCTGAAGCGAGGAAAAGTGCAGAGCGGCTGGTCCGTTTGTTACGCCGAGTTGCCTGTCTGGGTAGCGAGGTGGTTTCAAGGCCGCCCACTTGCGGTACGGAGAATTGTGGGCGGGAAATATGTGGCATATATATGCTTTCCAAAAAACAATAAAAAAGAGCGAGTCAAAAATGAAGCAATATCCGAACCTAACCCGTCTGCTGGTGTGTGTGAGCGCCAGTCTGCCGCTCAGTACCCTAGCCGCTGAAGGCGGTTTCATCGAAGACACCACGGCGACGCTGCAAGCGCGCAACTATTATTTCAGTCGGGATTTCTCGGACATTGAGGGCCCCAACCAGCAGTCCAAGGCCGAAGAGTGGGCGCAGGGCTTCATTCTCAGAGTGAATTCTGGCTACACCCAGGGCACAGTCGGTTTCGGCGTCGACCTGCTGTGAATGCTGGGCATTAAACTCGACAGTAGCCGCGAGAGGGTGAATACCGGCTTGCTACCCCTGGATAGCGGCGAGGCGGTCGATGACTTCAGCCGCCTTGGAGCGGCGCTAAAGGTGCGCCTGTCGCAGACCGAACTGAAGGCCGGGAGGTGATCTGGCAGATTGCGGCCCGCCGCAGTATGTACAAGAAGCTGAGTAAGCGCAGTGCGCTGTACAAAGCCAAGCGCAAGATCGAGAAATCCAAGGCCCAAGTGCGCGCCAAAGTCGAGCACCCGTTCCGGGTGATCAAGCGCCAATTCGGCTACGTGAAGACACGCTTCCGTGGCCTGGCGAAGAACACCGCGCAGTTGGTGACACTGTTCGCGCTGTCGAACCTGTGGATGGCGCGCCGACATTTGCTGACGAATGCAGGAGAGGTGCGTCTGTAATGCGGGAAATGGCCGGCGCGAGGTGCTCGCGCCGGCTATAAATCCGGAAAGAGGGGATGATTTGATCGTTTTTTAGCCGAATCACCGTTTTGAAATCGGCAAGGGCTGGAGTCAGCCAGAAATACCTGACTACTTCAGACCATCCCTAGGCTTTTCCGGGAGGTTCTTACTGACGGAGGAAAGACTTTGCAAACAGAGGAAAGGAATACCGCGGGTAGTGCTGAAGAAGCCAGGTCGAATCGCCTCGATAGTCACGCTCTTAGCAACGGCATCACTGCCTTTCTTTTCGGGGTGACGGGTCCCTTGGCTATCCTTATCATGGTGGGCCGTGATGGAGGTCTGAGCGATGTAGATCTCGCCTCCTGGATCTTCGGTGCCTACGGTCTCAGTGGGGTGCTGAGCCTGTACTTTTGCTGGCGATACCGGCAGCCGCTAGGGATGGCCTGGACGATCCCGGGCGCGCTGCTGCTGCCGTCGGCGCTCGACCACCTGAGCTTTGCGGAAGTCATTGGGGCCTACTGGGTAACTGCTCTACTCATCACATTACTCGGCTGGAGCGGGCTCATTAACTGTGTGATGCGCCGCATTCCAATACCCATCGTCATGGGCATGGTCGCCGGCGTTTTCCTGCCGCTGGGAGTTAAAGTTGTCACCGCGTTTACCAGTAACGCGCTGCTCGCCACCGTAAGCCTCGGAGTATTCATGCTCTTCTCCGTCTTGCCAGCGCTAGGGAGCCGACTGCCGCCGGTGCTGGCCGCGCTGCTCGCCGGTGGCGCGGTAGCTTGGACTACGGGCGGCATCGCGCCACTGGGCGTGGTGCCAACGCTCCTAGCGCGTCCTATTATGTACATGCCAGAGTTCTCGCTGCAGGCTCTGGTAGAGATGGTCATTCCGCTCATGATAACTGTGCTGGGCATTCAGAACGCACAGGGCTTTGCGGTACTGCAGCAGGTCGATCACCCACCGCCTGTGAAGGCCGTTACGGTGGGGTCCGGGCTGGGCTCGATGCTGTTCGCGGTGGTCGGTTCGGTGCCCGCCTGTCTTACCGGGCCGACCAACGCGATTCTCGTCTCCAGCGGCGCGCAGCATCGGCAGTGGATCGGCGGCATGGTCTTCGCTGTCTTAATGATTATTTTTGGCCTTTTTGCACCGGTCGCAACAGCCGTTGCGTTGGCGGTGCCGCTGGCCTTGATTGGGCTAATCGGCGGACTGGCCATGATCCGGGCGTTGCAGGGCGCTTTCCAAGGCGCCTTTTGCGGCGAGTGTCCGCTTGGTGCTCTGGTCGCCTTTGTGGTGTCGGTGGCCGGTGTACCAATTCTGAATATAGGCGCTCCGTTTTGGGGTCTCGTGTTCGCATTCATCGCGTCTTGGCTACTCGAGCGTGACAGCCTGCGTAGGGTAATGGTGCCTAAGGAAACTCTGAAAAAGACTTCCTGATTTTGTCAGAATATCCTGATGTCAACCGCCGAGTTGTCTGATGAGGCAGATGAGCCGGTTGCCGAAACGCGTTTCTTCAATTGCCACGCGGCGCCGGGGAACCTGATACGTCTTGGTGGTTTTCGTTCGGCGGTCTGCCGTCTAGCTAGTGGACTGTCCGGCTAGTCCAAGAACTTATGTTTGATCGCGGCCAGCTTGGCACGATGTACCGAGCCAATGATGGCTTCCGCGGTTTTGTTCCAGCGAAACGGCTTGGCTGAGTGTTCGTTATGGGCCGCAATGAACCGCCGGATCGCCGCGCGCAGATCCGCCACACTGCTGAACGCGTCCCGATATAGCGCCCGTCGTTCCAGTTGCGCAAACCAGCCCTCCACCGCGTTGAGCCAGGAGGCGCTGGTCGGCGTGAAGTGCAGCTTGAAGCGGGGATGCTTTTCTAGCCATGCCCTGACGGCTTCGGTCTTGTGCGTCGCGCTGTTGTCCAGAATCACGTGCAAATCCAGCTCGGCGGGCGTGCTGCGGTCGATCTGTTGCAGGAAGGCCAGAAACTCCTTGGCCCGGTGTCGCTGGGTGATGCGACCGATGACTTGGCCGGTCAGGATGTCAAAGGCGGCATACAGACTGGCCGTGCCGTGGCGTTTGTAGTCATGCGTTCGACGCTCGATCTGCCCAGGTTTGAGCGGCAGCATGGGCTGGGTGCGATCCAGCGCCTGGATCTGTGTCTTTTCGTCCACCGACAGCACCAGCGCGTTGTCGGGCGGATTGAGGTACAGCCCGACTACATCGACTACTTTGTCGGCAAAGTGCGGGTCGTTGCTGATCTTGAAGGTTTTCAGGCGGTGGGGCTTGAGGTCGGCTGCAGCCCACACTTGGGCAACTTGCCAGATGGTGACTCCAGCGTACTTCGCCATCAGCCGCAGGCTCCAGTGGGTGGCTTCACGAGGTACCCGCTGGGTCGTCAGGGTCAGAATCTCCTTGATCTTCGCCTCGTCGAGTTTGCGCGGCTGCCCACTACGCGGCAGGTCATTCAGCCCTTCCAGGCCAGCTTCCTGATAGCGCTTGCGCCATTTGAAGACCACTGGCGCGGAGACTTGCAGCTGCTCACTGACTTCCTTAGGGGACTGGCCGTCGGCCAGTCGTAACAGAATCCGCGCCCGCTGGGCGAGGCTTTGCGGCAGCGAGGTCATACGCAACCAGCCTTGCAAGATCTCAGCATCGGCCAGCGTCAAAACAAATGGAGCTGCTGGCCGGGCCATGTACATGCTCAATCCATAATGAAAGGGTGCACAGCATAACCTTCTTGAAAGATAAGCGAATTATCCAAACAGTCCACTAGGACGGCAAGCTTTCAAATATCAATGGTCATGTTAAGGGCGCCTCGTTGACCTCTACTACATACCTAAACCCGGAAACGCACATCGTTATCCTGAGGATCTCTTTGCGTCACATACCCCGAGGCAGGAGCCCTATGCGGTTATCCCGCACGTACGGATCTGAGCGGAGGGCGGCAGGTAACTGCCGTCCCTACCACGACCGATGAAACCCCGGTGCAAATGCTTGCGCCCGGCATGAAGAAGACGCAGCGGGTTTACGTGTGGCCTATGCTGCCAGCGCGTTCGCCGAGCTGCGCGCCATAGTCTATGACTTCAGTCCCAGCCGAGCCGGCGAGCATGCCCGTGCCTTCCTCGGTGACTGGAGAGGCCAGCTGGTCTGTGATGACTTCGCCGCCTACAAGTTCTGCTTCGAGCAGGGGAAGGCGTGACCAAAATCGGCTGTATGGCCCGCGGCCCACGCCCGGCGCGAGTTCTACAGCCTGCACGTGGCCAACCAGAGCCCGCTGGCCGGACAGGCCCTGCACCAATATCGGTCAGCTGTACGCCATCGAGCGCGAGGTGCGTGACTGCCGCCTGACGAGCGACGCGAATACGCCACGCACAGGCCAGACCTCTCGACGATACCCTGCACACCTGGATGCTCGCCCAGCGCGAGCGCATCCATGAAGGCACGGCCATCTCCAAGGCGCTTGACCACAGCCTCAAGCGCTGGACGGCCCTGGTGCGCTGTCTCGACAACGGCAGGGAGGTGATCGATGGTTTTTAAAAAAATCTGATGCTCTACCTGACGGCGGGGCTCAAGTCCGACAAGCAGCCAGTCAAAAGAGCGAGGACAGGCTAGACTCCCTTGAATCGATGCACTTCATCTTGTGTAGACTCAGGGTGTCGGAAGGCAGCTCGCCGAATGTGCTCCTGTATTTCTCGGCGAAACGTCCCAGATGTAAGAAGCCGTAGTCTAGGGCCACCTCAGTGATACTACGTATATTGGTAGTGGGATTGCTCAAGCAGGCACGGACGCACTCAAGCTTGCGGTTGCGAATGTAATTCATGGGCGTGGTGCCGGTATGCTTCTCGAACATGGTGTAGAGGGAGCGTGGGCTCATCAGCGCCAGCTCCGCTAACTGCTCAAGGCTGATACTCCGTTTGACATTTTCCTCAATGAACTGAACGACTCGCTCGAAACATGGGTTGCCTTCGACGAAGCCTTTGCGGCTGACATTGCTGCTGAGCGTCTCGAGCAGCTTGGTAGCGATGATCTTCGTGTAGTGCTCCGCCACCAAGGTCATCGACATGTTATGTTCCGCTTCGTCACAAACCAGTCCGATTAGATTGATGAAGCCATTAAGCTGCTGCAGGCTATGTCGGGGGGGGAAACGGATCAATGTCATCAACTTTGGAAATTATCGATAAATATCATATAATTAGCGCTCAAATCAGTGCATGGGAGAAGCCCTTTTGACTACCTATACCGCATCGCTTGACACCGCCAGCCAAGCCCTGGTTTGAAAATTGTACAAAAAATAACCAGTCCGCTCGATTGTCCCGCCTTCATCGCCGCCCACCGCCAGAATCCTCAAGACTTTATCCAGGTTTCAAGAGCCGTCCGTGTTTGCTCCGTGATTTCAAACTGAACCGGTCGATGGGTTTTCTGCTGCATCACGATGGCTCGCGATGACACGTGCTCGCCATGAGCAACGTCGCGCACACGGAGCTTGGTCAAGTCGCAGGCTCGCAGTTTGCTGTCGATGGCTAAATCGAAGAGCGCCAGATCTCGGGTTCTCTCGGCGATTTGCAGTCTCACTCGGATCGCCCAGATATCTCTCAGGCGGAGCGGTGCCTTCTGTCCGACTAATTTTCCTTTGTTCCAGGGCTGATGGCTGTAGGTAGCAATGGTGTTCATGGAAGTGTCCTCCGCGTACGGGAGGACAAGGATGGTTAGCTCGGGTAAGGGACGCTAACCGGCCAGTAGCGGACAGCAGCCTAATAAATATGCCCTAGAGTTTTTCATTCACGTTTTCGCATGCGGCTAATAAATACCGCTTCACTAGTAGTAAAGGTGTTCTTCGCTTTCAGCCAGTCGGTGACCGGATTCCCTTCTCTATCTTCATTGCTGGTTATTCTTTGTGCGACATAAACTCCGAATGGAATCCACGCAGCGAGAACCCCAAGACCACCTGTGGTTCCTGCTAGTGCGGCGGGAATTAATGCCCCGGCCAAGCCCAGAATATCCCGCTTCTTTGCTTTTTTTTGGATGTATTCAAATTGCTTAACTCTCTCGTTGATATCAGCGATGTATTGATTGGTTGCATTAGTCTCAAAATTGCAGTCTCTTAATATTTTGTTAAGTCTTGATATCTCTTCAGCTTGAAATGCATCGAGTACCTCGTGAATCGGCGCCGCATTATCCAGAACTAGTAAGTCGCTTATGATAGTGTCGAGTTTCGTAATAGGGTCTATGAAGTTTTTGTTTGGAACCCCGGTTATAAAGCTGGCGGCGGCAGTTGCTGCGGATTTCGGAGCACCGTGACCGGCCGTTTCGGTTGATCGTGACCGGTCATTTCGCTAACGCGTGACCGCTCATTTCGGTAGCAACGTGACCGATTTTCCGCCTGTTCCGAAACAGGTGGTCACGGCTTACCGAAATCGCCGGTCACGACTTAGCGAAAGCCTTCCCCTTCGTTGCGCATGACCTGATGCGCCGCCATCCTCGACCGATTTCGGGAGAGGAAGATGGCGGCGCCGCGAGTAGCCATGCGAAACATCAAAGAATGTCTGCGCCTCAAGTTTGAGGCCGGCTTGTCCCACGAGAAGATTGCCCGTGCCTTGCAGCTGTCCAAGGGCGTGGTTAGCAAGTACATCGCGGCGGCGCGGGTGGCCGGGCTGGACTGGCCGGCGCTGGTGGCCATGGACGAGGCCGCGCTGGCGGCCGCCTTGTTTGCACCGACGTCGACGAACAAGCCGCGCGGTGAGCGAGTGCTGCCCGATGTGCTGAGCATCCACCGCGAGTTGCGACGCAAGGGCGTGACCTTGCAGCTGCTGTGGGAGGAATATCTCGCCGCGCATGCGGGCCAGCCGACCTACCGCTACACCCAGTTCGTCGAGCACTACCGGCGCTACGCCCAGACGCTCAAACGTTCGATGCGTCAGCTGCACCGTGCGGGCGAGAAGCTATTCATCGACTATGCCGGGCCGACGCTGCCGGTGGTCGACCCGGCCACCGGCGAAGTGCGCCGGGCGCACATCTTCGTCGCCGCCCTGGGCGCCTCGAATTACACCTATGCCTGCGCGACGCCAGGCGAAACCCAGGTGGACTGGCTGACCTCGCTGGGCCAGGCTCTGACCTACTTTGGCGGCGTGCCGGAAATGGTTGTGCCGGACAATCCGCGCGCCCTGGTCGCCCAGCCGGATCGCTACGAGCCGGGCCTGAACCGGGCCACGCTGGAGTGCGCGCGTCATTACCAGACGGTGATCCTGCCGGCACGGCCACGCAAGCCTCAGGACAAGGCCAAGGCCGAGGTGGCGGTGCAGGTGGTCGAGCGCTGGATCATGGCGCGGCTGCGCCATCGGCAGTTCTTCAGCCTGCATGCGCTTAACCAGGCCATCGCCGAGCTGCTGGAGGATCTGAATCGGCGCCCGTTCAAGCGGCTCGATGGCTGCCGGCGCGACTGGTTCGAGCGCCTGGATCGCCCGGCCTTGCGAGCGCTGCCGGTGCATCCCTACGAGGTCGCCACCTTCAAGCGCTGCAAGGTCAGCATCGACTACCACATCGAGGTCAATGGCAGCTTCTACAGCGTGCCCTCCGCCCTGGCCCGGCAGAACGTGGACGTGCGACTGACGGCACACACCCTGGAAGTGCTGCATGGCAACCGGCGGGTGGCCAGCCACCTGCTGCTGGGGCGACGCGGCGCTTACAGTACCCAGCGCGAGCACATGCCCGCGGCGCACCAGGCGCATCGCGAATGGACGCCACAACGCCTGCTCGACTGGGGCGCGCGGATCGGCCCCTACACGCGCCAACTGATCGATCACCAACTGACCCACAAGCCGCACCCGGAGATGGGCTACCGCGCCTGCCTCGGCCTGCTCTCGCTGGCCCGGCGCTATGGCAATGCACGCCTGGAAGCCGCTGCCGAACGTGCCGTACACCTGCGCGCCTTCACCGGGCGCAGCGTGCGCAACCTGCTCCAGCAAGGCCTGGATCAACAGCCGCTGCCCCAGCGTGCCGCCGAAACGACCTTACCCGGCGACCACGAGAACGTCCGTGGCGCCGACTACTACCAACCCCCGCAACAGGAGCTGTTCGATGATGCCGCAACACACCCTGAATCAACTGCACCAGCTACGCCTGGACGGCATGGCCCGCGCCCTGGAAGAGCAATGGACGCTGCCGGCCAGCCACAGCCTGAGCTTCGATGAACGCCTCGGCCTACTGCTCGACCGCGAACTGGCCTGGCGTGACAACCAGCGCCTGGTACGGCTGCGCAAGAAGGCCAAGCTCAAGTACGCCAACGCCTGCCTGGAAGATCTCGACCGCCGCACCGGACGCGCCCTGGACGAGCGTCTGATCGCCACCCTGGCCAGTGGCGACTGGATCCGCCAGCAGCACAACCTGCTGCTGACCGGCCCGACCGGTGCCGGCAAAACCTGGCTGGCCTGCGCCCTGGGCAACCAGGCCTGCCGCCAGGGCTATAGCACCCTGTACCTGCGCACCCCGCGCCTGCTGGAACAACTGCGCATCGCTCATGGCGACGGCAGCTTCGGCCGTACCCTGCAACAGCTGGCAAAGGTCGACGTCCTGGTGCTGGACGACTGGGCGCTAGCCCCGCTGGAGGAAGGAGCCCGGCATGACCTGCTGGAGGTGATCGACGACCGCGCTGGCAGCCGCTCCACCATCCTGACGAGCCAACTGCCCATCGAGCACTGGCACGGCTGGATCAACGACCCGACCCTGGCCGATGCCATCCTCGACCGCCTGGTGCACAACGCCTACCGACTGACGATGAAAGGCGAGTCGCTGCGCCGAAAAAAAGCCGAGGAACAAGCCGCATCGTGACCGATGCGATTACAATCCAGAACCCGCGCAACCGGGGTGGAAGCACCGGTCACGTATTAGCGAAACGCTCGGTCACGTTCACCGAAATCCGCAAGTTGCCATTGCTTCGATATTCGCGCCACCAGCATCTGTAGGGCAGAAGTTAGCATTCAGCGCTGCTGACCACTCAACAGAAAGCGTGCTGTACATCAGCAATGGATTAAGATTCTGGCCAGTTGCGGCAGATACCATTTCTGCAAGCAGCCTTGCTGAGCCGTGTTGCAAGCCTGCAACCGCTCCCAACGTTGAATAGTCTGCTTCTAGGGAGGACCAACTAGCACCAAAATGGTCGCGGGCGATCCTTAAGAATTTGCGCTCAAGATTTTCAGCGTCACCAATCATTAGGTCCAATAGTTTTCTTCTGGACTCATTGTCAATTGGTGGATACATCAAGGGATTTCTTCTCCTCGATTCTTGGATGGTTGCTACCGCGAGCTGCCTATGCATTACGGCATTGCTGGAACTTAGCTCTAAGTGCTCTGCCAATCCTTTTGGGTCATATTTATGTAGATCATGCGGAAGCACCAGCGTTACTCGTCGTCTTTCGATTAAAGTTCTCAAATCGCTGCTGGTGATTTTGAGATGCTTTAAGAAAGGCTCAAAGTCTCCTAATGGTGGGGCAATGTATATGTCGCTATAGGTTGTTAGGTAGTTTCGAATATTGCCTGGCGTGCCTAGCGAGCAGTCTATGAAGCACGCAGTGCCAGAATCTCTACGGACATCAGTTGCAGTAGGGGCATCGGTAAAAAGTGAGATGCGGGAATCAAACCACCTCTGCTCACTTTCATCATGGATATCTAGCACTGCGGTTGGCCAAGCTGTTCGCTCGCGATATGTGGCGGATTGAGCGGCGGTGACCAAGGTGTGTGTGTCGGCAGTCTTAAATTCGGTATCGATGTTAATTCCGAGGTTGGCAACGGCTATGTTTACTTCCGTAATTTGGTCAGGGTCTAAAGGTTTGGTTGATGTGAAAATTAACTTGTCAGGGAAATCCTGAATGTTGAATGCTGGAAAGTTTTTCGGCAGTTGTCGCTTGATTTCCAGATGGAATTGAACAGCGTTCAGTGGGGCACCATGTAATTGCGACAGTTGCTCTACTGTGCGGGCGGGTAGTCGAGTTGCACCCGGCGGTGGTGTCTCTGTCAAGTCTACTTGATAGGCAATTACTCTACAGTGCTCATCAAACCATTTTTTTAGAGGCGTTCCGCCTGAAGTGATAGCAGTCGCGATATCGCTACAAGCTATATAGTATCTGCCATTTTTCTCCCATAGCCCTTGCAAGTTAAAGTCGGGCTGGGTGAGTAAAAGTCTTTCATACGAAACTTGGGCATACCCTTTTGCAAATCCGAATTTCGTCACGTGATTCTCACTTTCTAGAATTAGCAATTATTTTTATAGGGCAATGATCGGTATTGCCAAGTGCGTTAGAATTATAGATTGCCTTCTAAATATTAGCAGTTAATCTTCCGCATGCAGACTGTTTTGGTCAGCATTCAAGCACGTCAAAACTTCAGGCGCCCCTGTCTCTAGTGGAAAAGAGGATAGATTTATTTATCGGCCCACACGTCCGCTACTGGCCGGTTTCTGCCTGTCTCACCGGTTGCTAGGGGCCGATTTCAGCCCACTTTGAGCTACGTGGCTAGAAGGGTTGTGATCTGATTGACACTGATAACTTGCCCGCTCCAGATCATTTCAAAATGAGCGCTCTGGATGATCGAGGTAACAGGTCGCGGGGTCATCAGCGCCCAACAGATGTTGCCGGGAGATCGAACCGAATGGTAGCGCAGGCCTGGGTATCCCGCTCGTTTCACTTCGCTTCCCAATCGATTCGAGTGTGCGTAATCGTCCGGCGCATAGATGGCGTCTGAAAGCGGCAGTGCGGTGGCGTCTCTCATCCCGCTGTCGCTGAAGCTGGCGGTCAGCCCTCTGAAGACGAAACGCTCATAGTTGAGCTCCGGCACATTCGACCAGTAGTGCTCCTGGTGATGACGCACCTCGGCGATCGCGGTATCCATTCTGTCGGCCAGGTAGAGCACGCCGAAGTTGCCATTGCTGAAGCGCGAGCCGGCTGGATTGACGTGGGTGAAGGGTGCTGTCGCATACGAGCAGCCTGGGATGCCGAACGGAATCTGGTCACGCGGAATCAGCTCCAGGCGACCAATCTCGTTCTGCAGCCGTGGATTGGTTAGCGCCTGGATCTGATAAAGAGCTTCGAAGTCCTCGGCGTCGGCGACATCATCGAACAGGGCAATGGGCGGAAACTTGGAGTTGACCAAACGGTATGCTTGCAGACTTTCACCTTCCAGCACGGGAAGGTCTCCGAGCATTACCACTGGGCACCTCGTAGCGCGTCGATCCGTCGGAATGTCTCGTACAGCGAGATCATGTCGCCCTGCGCCATGATGTCGAGCGGCTTGCGGCCGTTGAAGAACTCATTGTGGTTCTCCATCGTGGGGAAGCCGTAGACGTTCTCGGGGTTGTCGAACACAACGCGCAGCGCTGCGTGGATGTTCAGCACAAGACTGATGCGCTGCATCTGATCGGAGTCCAGGCTTACCGCCCATGCCGAATCCTTCTGACTGGCTCGGGTGTAGGTGCTGCGGGAAATCCGCAGCACCCGGCAAGCCTGCTCGCAGGTGGCCTTCCACTTGTCCAGGATGTTCAGCGCGGCGCGCAGGCCGGCTGCGCACTGGGTTTTCGAGAAGTCCTGAGCTTGGATGGTGGCAGCTGTCATGGAGAGCCCTCGATTTAATCTGTAGGTCGAAATATAGCATATTTGAGTCTGCAGATTAACAGTGGCTATTGCACTGGCGCTGCTTCTAGCGTCCATTGTCACTGTCCGAGTGGAAGAACTGGACGGGGTGGGGAGTGTAGGTGGTGCCTTTGCCCATAAAACGTATGCGCTGGGCATCGCTGACTGCGTTGCACTGGGCCTCACCTAACTCTGCTCGATTGTCCCGGCACTGCAGTCGCAGTACCTTGAGCCGCTCGGGATTCTCCGCAAGCGCTTCAGCCGACTCAAACGGCATTGGCTTCTCGCATGCGCTGAGCAGCAATGCAGCCAGCAGTAATGACATCTTTTTCATCAAGCGATCTCCTTCTGTAATGAGTGATCCGGCAGCAACGCTTGGCTTTCCGCCGGACTCACCCGCCCGATAAACCGGGCCAGTTGCTCGGCCGGATCGCCTTCGCGCCGCACCAAGTAAGTGGTCAGCACGGTTGCGCAGCCGTCTAGCGGCCGGGCCACGACGTCCGGATTGTTCAGTTCGTTGATGCGCGCCAGGCTGGAAAAACCCAATCCATACCCTGCGGCGACCAGCGCCATCATCAGGTCCAGGGTGGGGACGCGGTCAGCGATGGTCAGCCGCGTATCTACGGCGCCCAGCACCCGCTGCAGCTGTTGCCAGAACCCTTCACAAACTTGCGGATCGCAAAGGACTAACGGGTAGCGCACCACCTCGTTGAGTGGCACGCGCCGGTAGCTCAGCAGTGGGTGGCGGGCAGGTACCGCCACCACCAGCGGATCGAACCAAACCGGTTCGGCTATCAGCCCATCGCCCACTTCGTCGGACTGGGCGAGCCCGATGTCGAACAGGTCATCGTTCAGGCCTCTGACCTGTTCGCTGAAGGTGACTTCCGACAGGCAGATCTCGACCTCCGGTTCCTCCTCGCGGCATTGGGCGAGCAGGGTGGCCAGGCGTGCCTGCGGGATGCCATCGGACAGCGCGACGCGAATACGCCCGCGGTAGCCGGCCGCCGCACTCTTGACGCTGGCCTTGGCTTGGTCGACCACGGCCAGCACCCGGCGCGCTTCTTCCAAGAGCACCTTGCCGGCCCAGGTCAGCCGCGTGCGCCGCGTGGTGCGCTCGAACAACTGCACACCCAGGCGGTACTCCAGTTCCTTGATGATCCGCGAGAGAGGCGACTGTTCGATATGCAGGCGCGCGGCGGCACGGGCGAAGTGCAGTTCTTCTGCGACGGCGATGAAACAGCGAAGGTGGCGCAGTTCCACGGCCTTTCCTCCGTCAGTTGTAGGGTTCGGCTTGCACGTCGCCGTTCCAGGTTGGCTGGCGACGCAGGTTGATGATCTGCAGCAGGGCGCCTAGCGCGGCGACACCACCGGCACTGGCGGCCAGGGTCCAGGTGGGCATCTGCAACAGCAGCACGAAGCCGCCAGCTGCGGCGCCGATGGCGCTGCCCAGGTACAGCGCCGACTCGTTCAGGGCGATGGCCAGGTTGCCGTCACCTTGGGCCTGCCGTGCCAGGATCAGCTCGTTGTTCTGCGGCACCTGCAGTGCCCAGCCGACCGCGCCCCATAGCGCGATGGGCAGCATCACCAACCAGGTGCTGAGGGCCGCCGCCAGCGGCAGCACGAACAGCGACACGGCAAGGATCAGCATGATGGCGAAGGTCAGCACCGGGCCCTTGATGCGATCCACCAGGGGGCCGATCAGGAAGCTGCCCAGCACGCCGCCGATGCCCCAGACCCACAGATAGGGGGTGACCGAACGCACCGCGCCGTAGGCCGGGTCAGCCAGCAATGGGGCGATGAAGGTGTACATGCCCAGGCTGGCGATGGCGGCGAGCAGCGACACCAGCAGGATGACCAGCACATGGCCGTCGCCGAGGATCGCCAGCTTCTGACTCAGCGTGGTGGCGGTTGCTGCCGGCAGGGATGGGAGCTTTAGCAGCAGGCCGACAAGGGCCACCAGACCGAGCAGGGTTACGAGCCACAAGGCGGCCTGCCAGCCCAGCTGTTCGGCGATCAGCAGGCTGAGCGGCACGCCCAGCACCACACCGCTGGCCATGCCGCCCATGATGATGGCGATGGCCTTGCCGCGTCGTTCCGGAGTGGACACCGCGGCCGAGGCGCCGATGCCCATGGCCAGATAGACGCCGGCACCGATACCGGCGATGGCGCGCCAGGCCATCAACGCGGTGAAGCTCTCGGCCAGCGCGCTGGCGGCGTTGGCGATGACGAACAGGCCCAGGGCTAGCAACAAGCCGGCGCGCTGGCGATGCGCCGGCGTCAGGGCCACAAAGATCGGCGAACCCAGGCCATAAGCCAGGGTGAAGGCAGTGACCAGTTGAGCGGCCACCGCGACGGATACCGCGAACGAGGCCTCGATCATCGGGATCAGCCCGGCGGTGACGTAGGAGGCCATGCCGAGGGCGAAGGCCCCCAGCGCTATGAGGTAGATGGGTGATTGGTTGGGTGTGTGCATGCTCGGACTCGCTTGCGTTGCAAGAACGCGTGGGTGGTACAGCGTAGGGATGCGACCCCGCACCGGGGCCGCATCCGGTTGGGGACTAGAGTTCGAGGCTGACGTCGTACTCGTTCAGCCAGGTGTTGAGGCCGACCGCCAGCTCCATACCCATGCGCTCGTACATGGGCGAGACGCTGTCGAGCGGCTTGGCCAGGGTCTGCTGGATACGGCCGCTGTCGAGCAGTGGCGTCACCGGCGCGTTGTGATCCGCCTGGATAGCGGCCAGGGCATCACGCAGCGCCTGCTCGTAGGCTGGATCCTGAGTCGAGGGATATGGGCTCTTCACCCGCTCGCTGATCGACTCTGGCAGCAGGTCGCGGGTCGCCGCGCGTAGGATGCTTTTCTCTCGCCCGTCGAAGGCCTTCATCGCCCAGGGGATATTGAAGGCGTACTCGACCAGGCGGTGGTCGCAGAAAGGCACCCGCACCTCAAGGCCGACAGCCATGCTCATGCGATCCTTGCGGTCGAGCAGGGTCTGCACGAAGCGTGTCAGGTTGACGTAGCTCATCTGCCGCATGCGCTGGTCGACCGCGCTTTCGCCCGGCAGCACCGGCGCCTCGGCAATGGCCTGGGTGTAGCTGTCGCGCAGGAAACTGTGCATGTCGAGTTGGGCCAGCAGTCCTGGATCGAACAGGGTCTTACCGTCGAAGTACTTGCCGGTGACCGAGGCCAGCCAGGGGAAGGTATCGGCCTGGATCGCCTCCGGATCGTGGAACCAGCGGTAGCCACCGAAGACCTCGTCGGCGCTCTCGCCCGACAGTGCCACCGTCGAGTGCTTGCGCACCTCCTGGAACAGCCGGTAGAGCGACGGCCACATGTCGCCCCAGAACGCCGGCGGCAGGTCGAGGGCGCGAACGATCTGCGCACGCAGCGCCGGATCGGCCAGCTCGCGGCTGTCGAGGACGATCTCCTGGTGGCTGGAGCGGATCATCTCCACCAGGTCACGCACAAAAGGCGCATCCGGCGTGCCCCGCACGGCATCACCGGTGAAGCCGCTGCCGTGGTCGACGAAGTCGACGGAGAAGGAGCGGATGTTCTCCTTGCCGGCGGCCAGCAACTTCTTCGACGCCAGCGCGGTGATGATCGAGGAATCCAGGCCGCCGGAGAGCAGGCTGCACAGCGGCACGTCGGCGACGATCTGGCGGTCGACGATGTCCTCCAGCAGGTCGCGGGTATGGCGGATGGTCTCGTCCAGCGTGTGTTCGTGCTCGCGCGCCTCCAGCTTCCAGTAGTGGCGGCGCCCCAGGCCCTGGCGGTTGATGCGCACGATCTCGCCGGGCATCACCTCGCGCATGCCGTCGAACACGGCGTGGCCCGGCGTCTTCACCATCTCCAGAATTTCGCGCAGACCATCGGCGCACACTTTGCGCGGTACCAGCGGATTGGCCAGCAACGCCTTGGGCTCGGAGCCGAACACCACGCCATCCGCGGTGGGGAAGTAGTACAGCGGCTTGACGCCCATGCGGTCGCGGATCAGCAGCAGCTCCTGCGTACGCAGGTCCCAGATGGCGAAGGCATACATGCCGTTGAGGCGCTCGACGAAAGCCTCGCCCCATTCGACATAAGCGCGCAGCACCACCTCTGTGTCGCTGCGGGTTTTGAACTGATGACCGAGTCGCTGCAGCTCGGTACGCAGCTCTCGGAAGTTGTAGACCTCGCCGCTGTAGGTGATGGCCGCGACCTCGCGCGGGCCACCGTGCAGGGCGGTCATCGGTTGGCGACCGCCCTCCAGGTCGATGATCGACAGGCGCCGATGGCCCAGGCCGACCGGTCCGTCGATCCACAGCCCGCCGGCATCCGGCCCGCGCCGGGCCATGGTGTCGGTCATGCGCTGCAGGGTGTCGCGTTGCGTTTCCAGGTTCTGGCTGTATGACAGCCATCCAGCGATTCCACACATAGTCGTTCTCCTTGTGATTGGGTTAACCGAGGCTTTCCAGGTCGCTGTCCTCGGCCAGCAGCACGCGCGTCTCGCCATGGACGTAGCGCGCCGGTGCTGGGGCTCGGGCATGGGTTTCCAGGTCGTTGAGCAGGCGCTGTAGCGCCACGGCGGTGTCGAGCCCCGCGAAGGGCTGGCGGGGCGTCTCCTTGAGCGCCACGGCGCGCACCACCTGCCGGCACAGCCGCGAGAGCTTGTGCAGGGTGTCCAGGCCAGGCTCGTCGGGCGCGGTGGCGAACTCGTGCAGCAGCTCCTCGGCGCCGTTGGCACCGCGCGTCCAGATCCGCAGCTGGTCGTGATCCCAGCGCGGCGTGTCGAACACCAGGCGCGCATGGATCAGCCGGGTATCGCGATCGACGAAGCTGAAATCCACGGTGCGTTGGCGCACGATGTTGACGAAGCTGGCGTAGCCGGTGATCCGCGCTTCGCCCAAGCTGGCGATGAGTTGCAAGGTGTCGAGCACCTCTGCGCCGGAGATGGAGAAGTCCGAGCGCACACCGAGCACGCCATCGAGCTGGAGCTGGCCGGCGCGCGGGCAGATCCAGCCGAGCAGATCCAGGGCATGAATCACCTCGCTGGTCACGCCGCAGGTGGGGCGGTAGTCGTTGATACGGTCCTTGCCCCAGTGGAAGCTGGCACGTACCAGTTGCCAGTCATGGCGCTCGACCCAGTCGCGCAACTGCTGGGTCGCATCCGAGTAGCGCTCCACCAGGTCCAGGGCAAAGCCACTGATCCGATCTAGCGCACCGAGCAGCTCATCCAGGTCGTCAGCAGGCGTGACCAGGGGTTTCTCGCAGAGCACGAAGCCCCGGTAGCCGGCCAGCTGCTTGAGCACAGGCGCATGGCTGTGGTCGTTGACGCTGACCACCACGATGTCCGGCTCAAACACCAGCAGCGCGCGGCCAACGTTATCGAAGTAGGGCAGTTCGGTCGTCTTCTGCCGACGCCCGACATAGGCTAGAGACAGCGGCAGGCCGGTACTCGTGGCGATATGTTCGAAGGCGCGGCGGTAGCGGTTGCCGGCGTAGCCCAGGCCGATGATCAGAATCTTCATGCCGAGGCCTCCTGACGGATCAGCAGGCGCTCGTCGCTGACGGCGAAGCCGAGGGTCTGGTACAGCGTGCCGGCATCCGCGGTGCTCTGCAGCACCACGCAGCCGACGTCGCGGTTGGCGAACCAGCGCAGCAGGTGCTGCATCAGTTGCTTGGCGATGCCACGGCCCCGCCACTGCGGTTCCACCACCACCGACTGCACCCAGCCGGACAGGCCGTTAAGGCAGCCCGGTGCCGGCGCGCGTTGGTCGATGATGGCGGTTGCGCAGCCCAGCACCTGGCCGGATTCCCTGTGCTCGGCGGCGAGGATCTGCACGCAGTCGCTGTCGTTCAGGCGGCTATTCAGCCAGGTGCGGTAGGCCGCCCGCCAGCGAGCCGCGTCCTGCGGCGTCTTGCTCGAATAGCTGGCGTTGCTGCCGTCTAACAGATAGGCGCGCAGTTCCACCAAACGGGCCAGATCGGCCTGGTTCGCCGGACGTATTGTGAAGAAGGACTGTTCCATCTCAGGCCACCTCCGCAGCGAACACCTCGGACGCAAGCGGGATGCTGAAGTGATCGAAGGTCTCGCGCAGCGACACCGCCAGATGTTCGATCTGCGCATCGC
Source organism: Pseudomonas saponiphila (assembly GCF_900105185.1). Taxonomy (NCBI): domain Bacteria; kingdom Pseudomonadati; phylum Pseudomonadota; class Gammaproteobacteria; order Pseudomonadales; family Pseudomonadaceae; genus Pseudomonas; species Pseudomonas saponiphila. The sequence continues at coordinate 120,194 of NZ_FNTJ01000003.1, forward strand.
TGTGGTTCGGCGTAGCGTTGATCCGGAAGCGCTCCGTCCCTACCGGCACGGACGGATAGTTGATCGGCTGCAGGTACACACCATGGTTATGCAGCAGGCGTTCGGCCGCTGCCTTGCAGCGCTTGGCTTCACCTACCCGTACCGGTAGCACGTGGGTCTGCGAGCAGGGCATCACCGGCACGTCATGGTGCTTGAGCCGCTCGCGCAGCTTGGCGGTCTGGGCATGCAGGCGATTACGCTCGGTACTGCTGGCCTTGAGGTGCTCGACGCTGGCCAGGCAGCCTGCGGTGATGGCCGGCGGCAGAGAAGTGGTGAAGATGAAACCTGTGGCGAAGGAGCGCACCGCATCGACGATCACCTGGGTCGAGGCGATATAGCCGCCGATTACGCCGATGGCCTTGGCCATGGTGCCCTGGATGATGTCTACCTGATCGGCCACGCCCAGCTCGGCGGCGATACCGGCGCCGCGCGGGCCATACATGCCCACGGCATGCACTTCGTCGAGGTAGGTGAGGGCGTTGTAGCGCTTGGCGATCGCAACGATCTCGGCGATGGGGGCGATATCCCCATCCATCGAGTAGACCGACTCGAAGACCACGATCTTCGGCTGACCCAGCGGGTAGCTGGCGAGGATCTGCGCCAGATGCTCGACGTCGTTGTGGCGGAAGATCTTGCGCTCGTTGGGCGTGGAGCGAATGCCGTTGACGATGGAGGCGTGGTTCAGTTCGTCACTGATTACTACGCAATCGGGAATACGCCGCAGCAGGCACTGGAGGGTTGCATCGTTGGAGCCGAAGCCGGTGGGGAAGACCAGCGCCGCCTCCTTGTCATGCCAGTCAGCCAAGCTTTCTTCCAAGCTGGCATACACCTCGTGCGAACCGCCGATATTACGCGATCCGCCGGAGCCCGCTCCGTAGGTCTCCAACGCATCGTGCATCTGTTCGCGCACTGCAGGATGTTGCGACATCCCGAGGTAGTCGTTGCTGCACCAGACCACCACCGGTTCTTGCTCACAGCCATCCAGTTTGGCCAACGGGTACTGGCCGCAGATACGGCTGAGGGTGGTGAAGGTGCGGTACTGGTTGGAGGACTTCAGTGTCTCCAGTTGTTCCCGAAGAAGTGCTTGGTACATCCGTTTATCTCCTTAGCGAGTTGATGACACGTCTCTGTGTGGTTCCTCATCAAGCGAGAGCCCTGGCACGGGTAATTGCGGCCAGGTCGGGCTATTCTTCTAGGGATTTATAGGGGTTACAATTTGACTGTTTATCCTAGTACTGGAGGTAACCGTATGAGCGCGCCTCGCACAGCTGAACGCACTCGGGTAGAGCTGGCCGAATTCCTGCGTAGTCGCCGCGAACGAATTTCGCCGGAGGAGGTGGGCCTGCCCGCCGGTAGTCGACGGCGCACGCCAGGGCTGCGTCGCGAGGAGGTCGCGGCACTGGCAGGGGTGGGTTTGTCCTGGTACACCTGGCTGGAACAAGGGCGGGACATCAGCGTGTCTGCGACCTTCCTCGACAACCTTTCGCGCACGCTCAAGCTGGATGCCACCGAGCGTCGCCACCTGTTCCTGCTGGCTCACCAGCGTCTGCCGCCAGAGCCGGGCAAGACCTGGTGCACGGTGCCTGCGCTGATTCACCGACTGATGGGCGACATCCCCTCGCGCCCGGCCTACGTGCTCAACCTGCGCTGGGACGTATTGGCCTGGAATGCCGCGGCGGATCGGGTGTTCGGTTTCTCCGCGCTGCCGGCGGACCGCCGCAACCTGTTGTGGATGCTGTTCACCAGCCCGGCCATGCGCGAGCTGTTCAACCCTTGGGATGAGCAGGCGCTGCAGATCCTCTCCAGCTTTCGCCGCGACTTCGTGCGGGCGACCCAGGATCCGGATATCGCCGCGCTGGTGAAGGACCTGGAGAAGGCCTCGCCGGACTTCAGGGACTGGTGGCGGCAGCAGGACATCCACGGCCCGTGCCAGGGGATCCGCCACCTGCACATCGAAGCGGTTGGCCAGGTGGTGTTCGAACACACCACGCTGACCATCGACGAGGATCGCCACCTGGGGTTGTACGCCGGAATCCCAGAAATTTCCGTCAGCCCAGCTCCAGTCCCGCCACGAGCGCATCCAGGTCGATGAACTTGCCGTCAGTCTGGAAGGTGTAATGCCCGTTCAGCAGGATGTGCCGCCAGGCCGCTGGCGACATCTGCGTGATCAACGCCAGCGCCTTGGCATTGCCAGCTGCCTCGTACTTCGTCAGCAGCAGGGACAGGATCGCCGAGTTGTAGAAGATGATCGCGTTGCCGATCAGCCTGGCGCACTGGTTGCTGATCTCGATTTCGATGTCGGTGCGGCCGGTCAATTCCTTCTTCCCACCGACTTGGGCGATGGTCGAGCGTAGCTGGTGATAGGACTCAATGCGGTTCTGCGAGCGGTGAACATTACGCTCCAGTTGCGGGTCGCGCAGGTAGCGCAGTGTGTAGATACTGCGGATGAGCTTGTCGAACTCGAAGATTGCGCGCCGCGTCGGGTTCGGCGCCGTATAGGTGCACAGCTTGCGGATCAGCGTGCCCTGCGTCATTTCCTTCAGGCCCAGTGTGGCGACGATTCGGTCGATGTTCGCCTTCTCACCGACGATGAGTTGCCGGTCGATCTGGCCAGCCGGCCGGATCAGGCATTTCTCGTACAATGCCAGATCATCGGCGCAATACAGCTCCTGCAACTGGTCGTCGAGGTCGGTGAAGCGCGGCTCGAAACGAAGTCCGAACCAGTGCAGGATGGCGAAGTTGGCCTTGTTGATGCTGTGCATGTCGCCGGTGATCGCGCTCGGCACGATGTCCGACGTGTTGCGGTACCAGATGTCGAACACGTGGTGAGCCTCGTACTCGTGTGCGCCTATCAGGTAGCCGTTCAACGGCACGTGATTGCACAGCAGCGTGTAGGCGACGACGCCCTTGCCGCGGCCGAAATATTTGCGCGAGTAGCGCGCCTTCACAGTTGGTCGCTCGACGCCGAATTTCTGCCCATCAACGGCACCGTACAACGAATCGAGGTCGAACGAGTAATGCGGGAAGATCGGCAGTGCGGCGATGGCGTTGCTGATGCAATCGTTGGCCACATGTAGCGTCGCCTGGCGCAGGTACTGCTGGTAGGTACTCTCCAGGACGTGGTACGGGATGTCGCTGGTACGTGCCATAACCTGGTTGCCGTGGTTCATGGCTTGGGCAATGATCACCGCCATCAGACTGTCGGCGTCGGCTACCTTCTTCGCATAGCGTGGCTGCAATGGTGTCAGCGCCGACAGGAACTGGCACTGGCCGTTGACGAAGCGAAACACGTCGGCGACATCGCAGTATGGCAGTTGCTCGTAGAGAGCTTGCTCGCGCGCCTTCTGGTTCTCCCCCTTGGGCTTGCGCCAGGTCAGTCTCTGCGTGTCCTTGTCGTATTCCAGGTGCGTCAGCTTGCCCTGTTTCAGCTCGCGATTGAACGCCACCCATTGCGCACGCAACTCGGCCGCCAGTGCATCGAGCTGGGCACTGACCGGCTGCCGCAGGAAGGGGATGTCCATCTGCGCGAGCACGGCGGCTTTCTCGTCCATCGAAACCAACTCGTCGGACAAATGCCGGTGCTGCAAGCTGTCGTCAATGTAGAGCTCGCCCGCCTGGAAGCGTTTCCTGACCTGACGGTAAAGCCAGAATTCGTAACGATCGGCATGCAGGCCTGTCGGCGTGCCTTCGGCATCGAACATCAGCAGGTACGGACGCAAGCGTTTCGGCAGCGTTGCCGCCGGACATTCGTCGAGTGGCCGTTGTGATAGGCGCTGCTGCTTGGCGAACACGCTCTTGGCCCAAGTCAGCGCCGCGAGCCATGGGTTATCGGGGGCCGTGCCGGCGAAGTCGAGCGCGACGTACAGCGGCCGTAGATGGCGTCGAATGCGTTCGGCCAGGCCGTCCACCGCCTGCCAGTGCAGCGCCAGTTTGTTCAGTGGCTTGACGCTCATGCGCTGCGCCGTGTTTTGCAGCAATTCCCTGGACATGATTTTGTAGGCGCGTTGGCGCACCTCGCCGAACGGCGTCGGATCGGCCACGCTGTCGTCCACGTACAGCGACAGCAGGCGGCCAACCTGCGGCGTTTCCTGATGGCGTCGCAGCTGTTCGGCGACAAAGGACTGTTTCGCACCCGTGCGGCTCTCGTCCTCAAGTTTTTTCATGTGGAAGGCCATCGCGTCGACCAGGTTGTCGGTGAGCTGCCGGTAACGTACCCAGGCATAGCACAGCAGGTAGAGCCGGGTCTGCTCCGCCTTCAGGTGGCGCAGGTCATGGACGGTATAGAAGTTCGCCAGGCTCGCGTAGTACAGCAGGTTCTGCTGCGAGATGCCGAGCTTGGGCAGCAGCGCCTTGGCGATCCCGTGCAAGGACTTCAGCGTGGCGCGCTTCTCGCGCTCCCCTGCCATCTGACGCCAGCCGAAATCTTTAGCGTCCTGCTTGAGCGCTGCCAGTTGAGACAGGGTGTCGTCACGCACCAGGAGCTGGCCCAGCGCAGCTTTGGCCGATTCGTCCAACACTTCTGCCAGCAAGCCGCCCAAGCGCCTGCGTTCGGTGGACAGGGCTTCACTGACCAGCTCTTGTAAGGTGGTGTGGCCGGGCCGGATGATTTTGTGCTCGCTGAGCCAAACGATCAGTTCGGCGGCCACGAATCCTGGCATTACGTCGCGCCGCACGATCTGTTCAGCCTGCTGTGCCAGTTGCGGCAGGAAGCTAGCCGCCCACGACCGGTAGCCGAACAGTTCGGCGATCTGACCCCTCTGGCTGTAGTGCTCATGCTTGGTGATCGCCTTGCGTTCGAACGCTTCGCCGTGGAAATAGCGACTCAGCACGAAGGCGCAATCGTCCTCGACCTCATGCCAATCGAAGCGGAAGAAAGCATGCTTGGCCTTGAAGTAGCCGATCTGCAAGACGCAATAGACTTGGGCCTGCAGGCTAGGCCGGCTGCTGGCGAACGCCAGTTCAGATTCGGCCAACGCCAGGTATTCCAGCCGCTGAGCATCGTCGAAGTCCGGTAGGCGGTACAAGGCTTCCTGCTCTGCGTCAGAAAAGACGGTGAGTAGCTTATTCTTGTTGCTCATCGACCGTCCTTCCCGCACCACGCCAACCTGCTCGCGTCAATGTTTCGATCAACGTAGTGCGCTTGACATTGAAGTTGCGGCACACCGCCGCCTTAGACATGCCGCCATCGAGCGCGGCGACGATGGCGTCCAGCTTCTCACCAGTGATCGCCTGCGGCCGGCCGCCGATCCGGCCGCGTTTGCGTGCGGCGGCCAAGCCCGCGACGACGCGCTCCTGAATCAAGGCGCGCTCGTACTGCGCGAGCGCACCGAACACCTGGAACAGGAATTCGCCCGAGGGCGTCGTAGTGTCCAGGTTCTCTGTCAGCGAGCGGAACGCCACCCGCTTGTCCTTGAGCGAAGTCACAATGGCGAGCAGGTGCGACAGCGAGCGACCGAGCCGGTCGAGTTTCCACACCACCAGCACATCGCCGGCTCGAACGAACTCAAGCGCCCGCGCCAAGCCGGCACGGTCATCCTTCGCGCCAGAGGCACGATCCTCAAACAGGTGACGCGGATCGACGCCGGCGGCGAGCAGCGCGTCGCGCTGCAAGTCCGTGCTCTGGCGGTCGGAGTCCGACGACACGCGCATGTAGCCAACCAACATAGGCGGATAACCATCAAAAACAGGTTTCCGCATAATAGTGAATAGCGATAGAGTTTTCCGTACATTTTTGAGGGGGTGTTGCACAGGTAGCACAGCGGCGGCTGACAGCCTGTCGCAAAACAAATGTTTTACGACACCTCCTTGAGGTTGCCGCGTTTACATCATTACCTGAACAGGTATAAAATTCCGTCATGACAAACAAAGAAAAACCGCTCGAATGGATCGCGAGCAGCCACAAGGATTTGATGGCGTTGCCGTCCGACGTGCGTCGCCGTTTCGGTTACGCGCTCTCGTTGGCGCAGATAGGCGATCAGGATGACGCAGCAAAGGTGCTCAAGGGGTTCGGTGGTGCCGGCGTGCTGGAGGTCGTCGAAGACGATGCCGGCGGCACCTATCGAGCGGTATACACGGTCAAGTTTGCGGAAGCGGTGTTCGTCCTGCACTGCTTCCAGAAGAAGAGCAAGAGCGGAATCGCCACGCCAAAGGCCGACATGGACATCATCCGCGCTCGGCTGAAGGTGGCCGAGGTATTGGCACAGGAGCTACGAAATGCAAAAACGAATCATTGAAGGCGTCGAGGTTCAGCGCAGCTCGGGCAACGTCTTTGCCGACCTTGGACTGCCTGACGCTGAAAAGCTCAAGATCAAGACCGGCCTGGTGGTCGAGATCAGGAGGGCCATGCGCGCCCTTGGGCTGACTCAACAAGCGGCGGCCAAACGCATGGGCATCCCGCAACCGAAGGTGTCGGGCATGATGCGCGGCGACTTCACCAATCTATCCGAACGCAAGCTGATGGATTGTCTGAATCGCCTCGGCTACGACATCGAAATCAAGGTACGGCCAGCAGCCGAGCCGATCGGGCATCTAACGCTCGCAACCGCTTAATCGGAGCTCTCCTGATGGCAGCCCGCATCACCGACGACGAATGGGACGAACTGACTCCCGAGAATTTCGATACCACGGCACTGCTGCGTGCAGTCGATGCCGTGGACGTGCTGCGCGGCGATTTGAATGACAGCGCAGACGGCGCACCTCCGCAACTGCGCACCGACCTGTTGAAGCTGCATCAACTGGCAATGGCCGCGTTCAACGAGGGATCACGCAGCCGAGTGGCTGAGCTATTTGATCTCGCCGTGGATCTTCAGGATCAGGTTGATCATCTGATGACCTCGCTGGAACAAGTGCAAGAAACCCTGTCCCGGTTGACGGCGCTCTACCCAGAAAGCCTGTCCTGAATGTTCTTGGAGACAACCACATCATGAGCCGCAGCCGCCGCAAAACGCCCATCGTTGGGCACACGACCTGCCGTAGCGAGCGCGAGGACAAGAAACTCTGGCATCAGCGCTGGCGAACCCACGAGCGCACCGCGCTGGCCAGCGCGTCGCCGGAAGCTCTATGCGCCCATCTGCCTCTACTGGAAAACCAGGTCAGCAACGTCTGGTCGATGGGTAAGGATGGCCGCTCCTACTGGCCCATCAAGCGCCAGGCCGCCACGGCGGATCGCATTGCCAACCACAAGGGACGCAATCCGCAAGAGCGCGCCTCCCTGAAAAAGCGTCTGCTGCGCAAGTGGATGAGCAAATGAACCTGTCCACCATCGAGGCGCTGGCTATCGCTTGGGCGCGAATCGCTGAAGAAGCAGAACTCCCAGCCGGCTACGAGGGCACGGCGACGCCAGAGGCGCATCGGGCCTGCGAGGTGATCCAGGAGCGGATTCGAGAGCACGTCGTCGCCACCAATGACATGCGGCTGTTCGGCCTGCTGCACCTGCTTGGGCAGGCGTCGCTGCGCATGGAGCAAGCGCTGTGGCCGGAAGAATATGCGCGGATGACCCGCGAGGTCGAGGAAGCTCTCCGAGAGGCCGACGACCCCAACGCCAAGTCGTACACCCACGAAGAAGTCATGCAGGCGATGCAGGAACGCATCGACCGAGCGCGAGACAAAGCCATGTTGATCGGCTGACGGAAATTTCGGCGGTTCCGGCTGATCCAAGAATCTTGGCGTGACCTTACCTCCGCTCTACCGCTGGGTGCCAGCCTCGGCGCACGCCTAACCACCCAACTCAGAAAGGAAAATAAGTTGGTAAAACGCATTCCCGTATCCGAGCTTCGTCTCGGCATGTACATCCACAAGCTCGCCGGCTCTTGGGTTCGACACCCATTCTGGCGCGGCAGCTTCCTGCTGACCGAGCCTCAGGATCTCTCTGCCATTCGAGAATGTGGCGTCGGGGAGGTCTGGGTCGACTTGGCCAAAAGCCAAGTCGACCCAGAGAGCCCAGAGAGCCCAGAGAGCCCAGAGAGCCCAGAGAGCCCAGAGAGCCCAGAGCCCAGAGCCCAGAGCCCAGAGAATTGTCGGAGGAGCAATCTCTGCCGTCTAGTCCACTAAGCAAGAAAAGTGACGGCGCAACCTCAATGGAGAGCGAAATGTGTTATGCACGGAAACTCTGTCTTGCGGCCAAGTCCCAAGTCATGGACATGTTCCAGGAAGCCCGGCTTGGCAAGGCCGTCGACCCAAGCACGACGTTGCCGCTGGTCGGAGAAATCGCTGCCTCGGTGCTGCGCCAACCTCATGCCCTCATCAGCGTCGCACGCATCAAAACGCACGACGATTACACCTACCTGCACTCGGTTGCCGTCTGCGCCCTGATGCTATCGCTGGCCCGGCATCTCGATCTAGACGAGGAGCAAACGCGCCTGGCTGGCATCGGCGGACTGATGCACGACCTAGGCAAGGCCGCGATGCCGCTGGAAGTGCTTAACAAACCAGGCAAGCTCACCGATGCCGAGTTCGCCATCATGAAGCGCCACCCTGTGGAGGGCGCAAAGATGCTGCGCGCAGGCGGGGCCGAGCCCGGGGTGGTGGACATTGCCCTGCACCATCACGAGAAGATCGACGGAACCGGCTACCCGGATCGCTTGGCCGGTGACGCCATTTCACTCCTGGCCCGCATGGGCGCAATCTGCGACGTCTATGATGCCGTGACGTCGGAGCGAGCCTACAAAAAGCCGTGGGACCCGTCCGCGGCGATGCGGCAGATGGCCAAGTGGGAGGGCCATTTCGACAAACGCATCTTCCACGCCTTCGTCAAGGCCGTGGGCATCTACCCCGTCGGCTCCTTGGTTCGCCTGTCCTCTCAGCGTCTGGCCGTTGTCGTTGAGCCGGGAATGGAATCACTGCTGACTCCCAAGGTTCGCGTGTTCTTCTCGCTACGCTCGAGAGAGCCGATCCCGATGCAGACCATCGACCTGGCGGCCACGAGTTGCAAGGACAGTATCACTGGCCCCGAAGACCCGACGCTCTGGAACTTCAAGAACCTCGACGACTTGTGGATGGAATAGCCCCCACAAAACGACGGCCCCGTGAGGGAGCCGTTGAACATCGTCGAGCGATGCCCGTCCAGGGAGGGATGGCCGAGCTCGATTCTCCAGAAGGTAGCTGGTGACACGAGTGTTGAGCCCACCCAACTAGGGTGACGGAAATTTCTGGGGTTCCGGCTTACATCCCCCACCTGCGGCTGGTCTACTACGCAGCCAAGGAAGGCATGCCGCAGAGCCGCGACTTCGAGCAGTGGTTGCAGCAGGAACCGGCGTTGGTATAAGCCCCGGCGCCTGTTGCTCAACCAATCGACGGCCCGCGCTGGCGACCCAGTTGCCAGGACGCGCTGTTGCCTTGGATCACTGCCGACACGCTCTGCCCAAGCCTCTGCTCGACCACCGGCTTCCACGGCACCAGGCTGAAGCCGATGCCATCGTCGAGCAGGGCATAACGGCCGCTGGCCAACTGCACGCTGCGCCGGTAGATCCCACTGACGCGCTGGCCCTCGACTACCGGGCGATACTGCATGCCCGTCTGCGCCGAGATCTCGCGCGCCGTTGCGGCCAGCTCCCGTCCTCGCAGGGTGGCCAGCAGGTTGCGTGAGAGCGCCACGCGTTGGCCTTGGCGTTCGGCCAGCCCCAGTTCCACCAGGAAGTCGGCACGCTGTCGCAACGCTTCACGCACTTCCTTGCCGAAGCCCTTGTCGACCAGCTCGCGGTTGCCGCCGATCAGCTGTTGGTCCAGCCAGGTCGCGCCGACGGCGCGTACCTGCTGCTCGAGGGGCAGCGGTGTGCGCAGCTCGACGGCGACATCGCCCAGGCGGCGAGCATCATGCTGCCGGCCTTGCTCGGGCAGGTCGGCCGGCACCCGCCAGACACCCTCGGCCAACCGCTCGACGATACCGGCCCGGCGCAGGGCTTCGAGGCGGCGCACATGACGCTCGATCAGTGCATCAGGATCATGTCCGTCGCTCGACTGCGAGCGTGCCAGGGCCAGGTGATGATCGGTTCGATAAAGGCCGTCCGCAGCCAGCGAAGCAATCGAGCGATCCACCGCGCGCGGCTTGCTCAGACTGCGTGTTTCCACCAGGCCGCCGATGGGGTAGTCGGCCAGCTCCGCACGGGTAGGCAGGGCCAGGTAATGCGCCTTGCCGTCGAGGCCGTCGACCACTAGATAGCCGCGGTCGTTTAGCTCGTCGGCCAGGCCCTTGGATACGATCCTACCGACCACAACAGAACCATCCTTGCCCGGCTCGAAGACCGCCAGCTCGCGCTGCAGGCTACCCATGGCCCGTTGCATCGTACGCACGATATCGCCGCGCTCGCCCATGGCGCGCAGGGTCGCCTCGACGTCGTCATGCAGGAGCCAATGCCCAGGTCGAACTTCATGGGCCAGTTCAAGCTTCTGCAGATGCTGCAAGCGGCCGATCAGCAGTTGCCGACGTGGATGGTTTGCAAGTGTTTTCAGGCTCAGGCCGCCGGCCAGGCGTTCGCGCAGCAGGTTGCGATCCAGGCTGGTGAAACGCTCCTGCTGCACCTCGCGCTGTAGGCTCTGCTGGATCTCCAGCTCGGTGCGCGGCCCCAGCCATTCGGTGGCCAGCTCAGAAGCACGGTTGCGCATGCCCTCGGCGATGTAGTCGCGGGCGATCACCAGGTCCTTGCCGGTGTCGTCCTTGCCGCGCAGGACGATATGGGTGTGCGGGTTGTCGGTGTTCCAGTGGTCGACCGCCACCCAGTCGAGGCGGGTGCCGAGGTCGGCCTCCATCCGGCTCATCAGGTGGCGGGTGTAGGTGCGTAGGTCGTCGAGTTGCTCAGCGTCCTCGGGCGAGACGATAAAGCGAAACTGGTGGCGGTCATCCCAGCAACGTTCCTCGAACGCATTGAGGTCGGCCTGGTCGGTCAATGATCCATAGGCCTGACCCGGATCGCCCTCGCGACTGACTCCGTCGCGCTCAATGTAGCGAAGGTGGCTGAGCGTCGAGCGCTTGCCAGCCTGGCGCAGGTTTACCAAGCGTGTCTTGATGGTGACGCGACGGGCGTTGGACGGCAGTTGCTGCGCGCTGAAACGAGCGGCGACATGCCCGCGGCCGAGGCGGGCGCCGGGCTGGTGGCCCGCCTTGCGCGGATTTCCGGTGCCGGCCTTGTTGGCCTGGCGCAGCACCTGATTGACGAAGGGTTGACCGCGTTGCTGCGGCTTGCCCGGCTGCGGGCGAAAACGCAATTCGTCGTCCTGACGACTCCCTTTGCTCATGTTTGGACTCCTCCAAGTTGATCGCAGTACGGCGTGTCAGGCACGCTTCCCGGCCAGTGAAACTGTAGGGCGAGCACTATTTCGGCACCTGGCGACACCGGCGCTGTGTCGCCGCCAACCCCCGTGCAGACTGCTTTCCAGGCCAACGAAGTGCCGCCCCCTTTTATCTTGCCCTCCGCTTTTTCCGTGCCTTTGCGCTGCTGAGCTGGGTAATCAGGGGAGGCAGAATGGCGACTTCCAAAGCCCCTGGTCGGCAGGCGAGGGCCGAAGTATCTGCAGCCTGGCGGCCCGCGACTGTGCGCACCGAGCGCGTGCGTTCCGCAGGCGGATCGACACGGAGAAGGCCTGTTCATCGACGCGACTCCAGCCACAAGGGCCGCGCCCGCCCGATCACCGCGTCGACAGAGATTGGGCCGAAGTAGCGGCTGTCGAACGACGCCGGGTTGCTGCTGCTGAGCAGGAACAGCTCATTGCCAACCAGACGCCGACACGCCTGCCAGCTTGGCAGCGCGCGACCCTGTCGATCCCATCTCGAGCGCTTGGCCACAAGGACGCCATCGATGCGCACCTGGCGGCCTTGCACGCATACCTGCTGCGGCGCCATCGCCGCCACGGTCTTCAGTAACGGCACGTTCGCCGGCAGGTAGCCGCGCCGCGCCGCCAGCGACCTCACCTCCGGCGGCAGGCGAACCAGCACCAGGTCGCCAGGCGCCAACGAGTTGGCCGGCGAAATGCGGTACCAACCGACGGGCACGCTGTCGGACGCGTTGTAGACCAGCCGCGGTGGCGACGTCGCAATCGTTGCCCAACCCAGGGCAAATAAGCCGACGGCGAGTAGCGCCAGTGGCCACCGCGCGCCGCGAGTACCCGGCGTCATGCAGTGGCCTCCGGAAACTGCCGCTCCAGCACCTCGCGCAGCATCTCCGTCATGGTCACGCCGCGGTTGAAGGCCGCCAGCTTGATGCGCGTGCGCAGTGCCGGCGTCACGTCCAGCGTCAGCCGGGCGCTGTAGCGCTCGGCCTTGCCGCTGTCGACGGCGGCGCCCTGGCGTATCCAGGCTTCGGCGTTCGGATCGGTCAGCGGGCGTGCGCCGATACCGATGCGCTTGCTGCTCATGGCGACCACCTCAGTAGCTCGTCGACCAGACTGCTGACCTCGCGCGCGGCGGCGCTGTCCGGCGCCAGTTCGCGTGCCAAGCGACCTGCTGCCACGCTCTCGGCGAAGACGATGCGCTGGCGTACCTCGGCCTGCAGTGCCGGTAGCGGTTGGTCGGCCAAGGCGCCGCGCGCTTCACGGCCGATCACCGTGGTGCTGACGCGGCGGTTGATGGCGAACGCTGCGCGCAGTGTGGGCCTGAACACCTGCGCTTCGCGGATCAGGTTGACCATCTCCGCGCTGGCCCACAGGTCGTAGGGGCTGGGCTGCACCGGGATCAACACGCGATCGGCCGCCAGCAACGCCGAGCGGGCGAGGGCGGCGATGCGCGGCGGCCCGTCGATGATGATGTGATCGGCACGACGAGCCAGCTCCGGGGCTTCCTGGTGCAGTGTCTCGCGCGCCAGGCCGACAGCACTGAACAATCTCGGCAAACCTTGCTGGCTGCGCCGTTGTGTCCAATCCAACGCCGAGCCTTGCGGATCGGCATCGAGCAGGATGACGTTCTTTCCACGCAGGGCCAGTTCACCGGCGATATGGGTGGCGAGGGTGGTTTTGCCCACCCCGCCTTTCTGGTTGAGCAGGGCGACGATCATGGCCGGATCTCCCCGGCCAAACTGCCCCGATCAGCACCTGTCCACAATCCGGCGCTGCCCCAATAACAAGTTAGAGCTTTTAAGTTAGTTAAGTTAAGGGAGGCTGTCGGCCCCGCCAGCCTTGGCCTGCAGAGGCGTTCGTGCGCCTGAAAGCACGTGCGCCGTGCTCCTGATAGCACGGGCCGGCATGCGCCTGAAAGCACGTCTGGATTCACAGCTTTTCCAGAAGATATCCCCGTGCCGTCTACGGCACGTGCCGGAAGGCCAGCAGCTCGGTCGAACGCGACAGACGCACCACTTCCAGGCGATACCCAGGCAGCGATTGGCGAGCCGCCAGCGCACGCAGATCGAGGGCGAAGTCTGAATAGCGCGCCGAGCTGCCCGACTTGCGATACAGATGGCGAAAGTCGAACTGCCAGCCGTCCTTCTGCTTGCCGCCGTGCTTGCGCACCAGGCGATACAGCCAGCGCTCGATGCCGCCGGTGAGACGAAAGTAGGCCGGGTCGATGGTCAGCACTAGAGCCTGATCCAGCACCCCGCTGTAAAACCAGTCCGGCAGGATCAGCTCGATACCCAGTGGCCGGCCATCCGCCGCGGCTAACTCCTTCCACTCGTTGATCCAGGAGAAACGATGTAGACGCCGGCCGGTGGTCTCGCGGATCGACGTGGCCACGCTGGTCGATTGCAGCCGATCCAGGGCGGCCTTCAGGCGCTGGTAGTCGCGCAGCGAGGTGCCCCGGCCGATGAAGCGCAGGATCTGGTAGGGCGTTGCACGCATCAGCCGCGAAGTGGGGATATCCGCATCGCGCGCCTCTACAAGTTGGCTGGCCGCCCAGATCAGGATGTCGGCATCCCAGATCGTGGCGATGCCGTGTTCCAGCGTGCCCTCCACGCGCACCGTCACCTCGCCCGAGCGAAAGTCGATCGGCACGGTGCGCCGCGACTTGGCCAGCGAGAAGAACGGATGCGCCATCAGATCCTGGGCGTCGCGTGGCGCCAAATCCCCCGGCAGGGCACGAAACAGATCCAGTTGCTCGTTCTGCGAAGTCAAATCGAGATGCTGACGATTCATGAGCGAAGGTTTCACTGATCATCACGCTGCACTCCCGGGTGGCGGTCGATGTACTCGGGATCGAAGGTGGTCTCGAAGCTGCGCTCACCGGCCCAGGCTTCGAGGTCGGTAACCGCGTACATCACCCGCCGGCCAAACTTGTGGAAGCGCGGTCCGCCGCCGATTACCCGCTGCTTCTCCAGCGTGCGCGGCGACAGCCGCAGGAAGGCCGCGGCTTCGCTGTTGGTGAGGTAACGAGGGGTAGGGCAGGCCTGTGATGTTTGCGCCTCGCCAGCGCTTTCCACGGGCTGCATGGCATGCGTCATCGGCCCGGCCTTGCGGTGCAGCGGGGCATCGAGATCGATGCGACGCGAGTGATGGGAAAGATTGGTTGAGTGCGACATGGTGTGTTCTCCGTTGACGTGGGAGGTGCACCGTGCGGCAGCCGTCGCGCTCGATCATGCCGGGTTGGGTCTGGGCGAATGCGCAGGCAGGAGTGGCGAGGATTGATACCGAGAAGGTCTGGACGCTGACCGGGTACGCCTATCTACGCGTGTCACCGGCCATGGTTCCCAAGCACGCCAAGCTCCGTGCGTGCAGCCTAAGGATTTACGGGTCTACGGCTTTCCACAAAACCGGAAAACCGCATCGGCGGATTTCCGTAAATCCGTAAAAACGTAAATCCGCTTCTCCACAAACCCGTAAATCCGTGGATACGGATCGACGGATTTGGGCAAAACCGTAAGACCGTAACGGTCTCAATCAGCGGACGACCCAACGAGGTTGCTCCAGGCTGATCGCTGGGTGCAGACGCCTGTGCATCAGCCGTCCGGGTGGGGCGCGCGGGTGGCCGGCAGGACAGGGGCGCAAAAAAAACAAGGCACCGGGTCTTCCCGGTGCCTTCCGCTGGGTTAGCGATTCCAGAACACATGCACCTGCTCGAAGCCGGTCTCCAAAGTAAACACGTCGCCGCTGTATTCCATGTCGCGGGCCATGGCACCGTAGTCAATGTACATAGCCAGGTGCGGCGGAATGCTGGTGGTTTCCTCGGTCAGCTCCTGGGCGTAGTCGGCCAGCGAGCTGTAGCAGCCGCAATAATCTTCCTCAGCCGCCTTGCGCGCCTGCTCCAGGTCGTTGAAGTGAGCGAGCAGGGCGCCGCCGAACGCGGGGTACTCCTCGATGAAGCACGCAATCTCATGGGCGTTTTCGAGGCCCTCGTACTCACCGAGGCGGTAGCCGTCGAAGCCCTCGAAGTCGTGGATGGCATACTCCTCCGCACCCTCGACAGGGGAGGCCGCCAGCATGGCACTGACCTGCGCCTGGAGGTCGTCCAGCTCCAGGGTGGCGTCGATCCAGACGCCATGCAGGTGACCGGCGTTGTACGCGGCCAGGTCGGCAACGTAGATCCTGATTTCTTCGCTCATGGCTTTCGCTCCTTCGTCTTCAGGGTTCTGCGCTTGCGCTGCGCATGAACCCCTGCCGACTAGGGCGACTAAGGCGGTCGTGAAAAAATCAGGAAAAATCGCGGAGGCTCCACCCAGCGCAGCGTCCGGGTGGAAACCGTCTATTTTTCTTGATTTTGAGGGGGCAAGAACCCCTGCTTTGGAAAGAGGGAGAGCGTCACCATGGGTGGTGACGGCATGCCTGATTCGCCAGTGGGTAACTGACCGGAGTCGGCTCCGGGCTGTGCCGAAAGACTGCATGAGATAACCTTGCGCCACGAATCAACCATGAAGCTGCGAACTGAACGATGGGTTTTGAACAACTAGCTGAGCTACGCGACCGCCTGCGAGCCGAAAAAGTGCAGGTAAAGACGGATAGTCCGAAGCAGCGTGTGCGGAAGCCTTCTCCGCAGACGAAGCCTCGCGAGCAAGATCCTGCGGTGGAAGCGATCTGGCGACTGCAGAAGCATTTTCCATTGGCCTTTCCGGTTAACCCGGCCCCCAAGGTTCCCCTAAAGGAGGGCATTCTCAAGGATGCCGAGCAACATCTGGAGTTGCTCGGAATATCCAGCGAACAGCTCAAGCAGGGTATCGCTACCTGGTGTCGAGGAAGTCGATACTGGGCAAGCATGACGGAGAATGCGCCGCGCCTGGACTTGAGCGGTCGGGCAGTTGGCATGGTGACGGCGGCTCAGGCTCTGCATGCGAAGCAGCAGGCCAAGCGGCAGCGCGGACAAGCACGACGTAATCAGTCGAAGCCGAAAGAGCGTATACAGGGCTCCGCCGCAGAGACAGCTGTCGAGTAGTTTGTGGATTCACACTACTCGCGCTCGGCACCGAGTTGCCCAATCATTGGCAAGGTGCGCGAGGCTGTTCGAAGAGCTGCAAATGGCCGGCACCGCTTACCAGAAGTGCTCGCTATCGGCCATGAGCGGTGCATCCGCACATCTAGCTAGCGGGCATTCACATCAGGCAGAAACCGGCCAGAAGGAGACGTTCAGATACGCCTACCTCCTGAAACACCCTAGAGTGCTTTGTAGCATCACTTGGGTGGGTGCTCGTGATCGCAAGCGGTCAACTGGTCGACCAGCGCTTTCAGTTCGCCGAGGTGGTTCTCATAGAGGCCGCGCGGCGATGATTTGTGCTGGTTGCACAGGAACGCAGCAGCACCGGTAGCAATGCCGTGCTGCGATCCGTTGCCCATGGTTTTGGTTGATGAGCCAGCGACGTGGGTGACGCTGATGTGCTTACCAGCCATCAGCAGGTTGTCGATGTTGGCGGAGTACAGGCAGCGGTATGGGATCCCATAGGCCTGTTTGTCGCGCATGTCCCAGATCCAATCCTTTAGGCGGAAGTCGTACTTACCTTCGCCTGGCTCCCACGCACAGTGGATGCAGAAGGCCCCATCGTTGGGCACCAACGCATCGGGGAAACTGGTGTGGTTGCGGATGTCATTTTCCGACAGCACATAGTCGCCGCGATAGCGCCGGAACTCGCCCTGCGCCGCGACAAAGGCCATCCATTCGAACTCCAGGTTGGCATAGTTTTCCGGTTCGAGTTTTTTGACGTTCGAGAACGTGCCGTAGAGCGCACGCATCAGGTAGTCGCGAATCAACTCACCATTGGTGTATGGGTCGAGCCATTGGCCGTATTCCCAGAAGTGAGTGGCAGGAAACACGTCGGCTTTGCTGCCGAATCTGAACTCAGGTGTGCTCGGATTGGCCCCTGCCTGTGGCCCAGGAGCATTTTCGACGCCGGCCTCCAGTAATTGACCGCTCAGGTTGGCGTAGTCCTTGGATACTTCGGTTGCCCATGGCACCTCGGGAAATGAAACCGGGTGTTCTGCCATGCGAGTGCGGAAGAACAGCGTATTGCCGTGGTGCATGTCATCGCCCACTTCCGGCGCATAAGGCTCGTTGAACTCAGCGCGAGCCTCCCGCCCGAACAACGTTTCGGCACCGGCAAGCACGCCAATAATGGCCGTGCCACTGGCGTCGATGAACACCGAGCCGGTAATGCGGCGCTCGTGGCCGCCACGTGCCTGAATCGCCTGAACCGCAGTGATTTTAGAGTCCTGCTTTTCGACGCTGATGATGCGGTGTCCGAGAAAAACCTTGGCGGTTGGTTCAGCCTCCAGCAGTGATAGTGCAGCCAGATCACCGTTCGCTGAACGCTGGGCCAGCTCGTTGAGCAGAGCGCCCTGTGAGCCTCTCGGCATCAGACCGATTTCATTGCTGGCATTGCCACCAAGCACCGGACGGTCATGGATCAAAGCGACGCTCTGCCCCAAACGAGCAGCGGTCAACGCAGCAGCGCATCCCGAGATACCTCCGCCGACCACAACCACATCGTAATGGCCGGCATCGAGCGGCTTATCTGGCAGGCCGCGTAGTGCTTTACGCCAGGCTTGGCTGGTGGCATTCACCTCATTGGGTGGGGCTACGTCATCGGTTGACAGGTAGATTGCATCGCAGCGGCCATCGAAGCCGGTCAGATCATGAAGCACCACGGTAGTGGCGCCTGGTTCCAGCGAAATCTTGCCCGCTGGCTGCCACGACCAATCCTCGCTATTCGCACCAAATACCGTGTCGAGAACCACTCCATTAATCGATACGGTGAAGCGCCCAGGATGATGCGATGGCACCCAGTCCTTCGCTCGCACCCAGACGTGGTACGCACCTTGGCGCTCAAGATTAATCGTTGTAGAGGCATCGCTAACAGGGCGCCCCAGGCCGTGGGCAAGCAGATAGGGCGACCCCATGACGGTCTCGAATTGGGAGTCGAGAACCCAGCCCCCATAGCTATCAAAATCCTCGGCCTCGATCAGGATGTTTGCTGGAGACTCGCTCATGTTGGCTGGGTTGATCACTTCTCTTACTCCATTACTTGTACAGAATCACCGCTGTGGCTTGGTTCGACTCAACGCACGCCCGCTAGGCGTAATGCCGCTGGGGTGTAATCGCTTTCCGAGGCGGTGTAACTGAAGTCGTAGGCCTGCTTCTCTTCGTTCTTCATCCCCATCGCCAGATACCGGCCAGCTTGCAGGTCAGCAATGGTTTCCAGGGTGTACCAGGGCACTTGCGTGTTGTAGTAGAACTGGGAGTGGGCCTCCGCTAAGGAAATGCTCTATTTGGCTGGAGCGGGCTTGGCGGCCTCGACCATTGCTGCGACTTCACTGTCCTTGAACTCAACCGCTTCAAGGATCTTGCGGAACAGACGTGGCAGGTGTGCGACGAAGGAGTTTTCCTTGGGCACGAACATCATGTCGGAGCGGTTCTCGATGCCCTTCACGATGCTCTTCACCACATCTTCCAGGGCCACCATTTTGAAGAGTCCTGAATTGTTTCCTTTCCAGATCTTGCTGCCCGCAGCGCTCTTGAAGGTCTGATCCATTAGCGGTGTATGGAAGAACGTGGGATGCACGCTACCGACGCCGACACCCGTGTGGCGAAGCTCCAGGCGAATGCTGTTGCACATGGCCCATACGCCGGCCTTGCTTGAGGTATACGAGGCCTGCAACGGTGAATGGCTGAAAGCAGCCAATGACGAGATCGCCATCAGGTAGCCCTGACGCTTCTGCACATGACCTACGGCGGCACGGAAGGTGCGCCATACCCCGAGTAGGTTCACGTCGATCACCCGCTCGAAGACCTTGGGATCACCCGTCACCAGGGGCTCGAATGCAGTAATGCCGGCATTCGCAATCACCACATCGATGCCGCCAAAGTGCGCTGCTGCTTCTTCCATTGCAGTGTCGATGCTTTCCATCGAGCAGACATTCACCTGCCAGGCGCGGGTGTTGGCGCCGAGGGCTGTTGCTTGAGCCTCAACCGCCGCACCATCCATGTCGAATAATGCGAGCTTGGCACCTTTGTCGAGCAGTGCCTGGCAAACGGCTGAGCCCAGCCCACCTGTCGAACCGGTGATCGCAATAACGCGCCCATCAAGATTGTAAAAAGCCATTATTGGATCCTCAGTTCAGGGGAACGGTGCGTTGGAGAAAGTCGATTTGGTCGCCGATGGTTCTCTCGAAGGAGTCGCCGAGATAGATATCGAAATGCCCCTCCTTGTAGATCTTGATCTGGCCACGGGGAGCACGACGGGCATGGCGAAGGGTGGCTTTTGCTGGAGCTACCGTGTCGGTTTCACAGACGCAGAAAAGCGTCGGGCAATTCAGCTGCGGTGTTTTCCGACCAGGGAAGTAGGTAAGGATTTGCAGTGCGATGCGGGCAGCGACGTAGTTGGGGAACTGCTTGGCTGCGGCATCAGGAACCAGCTGGAGATAGCCCTGTTCGCAGTCTGCCGCCGACATCATTGCGGTTGAGCCAGGCTTGCCCGCCAGGGCAATCGTTACTGGCGCAGCACCAAACCAGGAACCCAGTTTGTCTGTCAGGGCGCGGATGGTGACCTTGATCGAGGTCAGGGGCGGGACAGCCATGCTGGAGGCCATGCCGTCGGTGAAGGGGCACTGGGAGATCACCGCAGCGACTCTCTGATCATCGGCGGCAGTCGCGATGACATGACCTCCACTGAAGGATGTGCCCCAGAGGACGACTTTGTCTGTATCCACATCAGTGCGCGTCCGTGCGAAGGCGATGGCAGCCTTCCAATCCTGCAACTGCTTGTTCACATCCAGCAGCTGACGCGGTTCACCCTCGCTATCACCAAAATGCCGGTAATCAAAAACCAGACAGGCATAGCCGAGGTCTCTAAAGCGCTCGGCATAGGCACCGAGTCGCATCACACGCGTGCTCCCCAGGCCATGAGCCATGACGATGACTGGAGCAGGTTTCTTGGTTTTCGGCAGATAGAGCCAAGCCTTACAGCGGCTGCCCTCAGCCAGGAACTCAACATCGAGACGGTTCATGGTCATGATCCTGGAGTCGTGTATTGAAATTTTTTTAACTCAAACGTTGGAGTCTATTACAACGTTGGATATGACTCTATCCATTGAGTGTGATACCGTCAACCGCCATGACGACCGTGAATTTGACCCGCACCCAACGCCGCGCAGCTGACATGCGCCAGAACCTGGTAGAGATCGCCGAGACCTTGCTGATTGAGGGGGGGATGGCGGCTGTATCAGCCGATGAGGTTGCACGTCGGGCCGACGTGTCCCTGCAAACGGTCTACAACCGGGTGGGTGGGAAGCCCGCGCTGCTCATCGCTATTGCCGAGCGCTCGATGGAGGAAAACCGTGCCTACGTCGATAAGGCGTATGACGGTAAGGGGACACCTGAAGAGCGGGGTCTGCGAATCTTCAATGCGTACGTCAGCTTCGCAATGGAACGGCCCCATCAGTTCCGCATCCTGGCCAACCCCCCAGAAGATCCTGAGGCTATTTCTCGCATTGGCGCGATGGCGCGGGAGCAGATCGCGCACATGGCGGCGATCATTCGCGATGGGATTGCAGAGGAATGGATCGATCCAGAAATTGATCCTGACAGCACAGCAAACGCAGTCTGGTCGATGATGAATGGCGTGCTGACGTTGGCGTTGCGGGATGACGCCTTGCGGTCGGAGTCAGTCAGTCGCGAGGCTCTTGTGCAGTCAGCACTGACAATCATCCAGTCTGGCTTGAGAAGTCGCCGCCTTTAGCAATTTCTGCTGCTGAATGTGCAATAGAGCGCGGCGAGCTGCCTCTCTCAACGAATCCACGCCAATTCCTCAAGCTGGCTTCATCCCCCTTGTTCTTTCGTGGGGTTCTAATAGGGGAGCCATTCTCGAAGGCCGAGATCATTGATGTTGCCCGTCGCACCATTCTAGCGTTCAAGCATCCATGAGCAGGAACGGCTGCTTCTGGCCGGTTGTTGCCCGTCGCGACTGGCAGCTTCAGGTCGATTCTGTTGAAAAAGTCGGCCTTTGAGAGTGCTGCTTATGGCCATTCTGGTCTGCTCGACATGATCAGAACCTACGACCTGCTGCACCTGATCCAAGAGAACGGTGGGCATTGGACGGTGGGGCTGGCAGCGAAGGAAGAGGAATCGGCTGAACACGCTGCGCATGCCTGAAAGGGCCAGCAAAAAGGGGGCTCAGCCCCCTTGGTTCATAGCAACCCAAGCTCAGCGAAAGATACGGTGCGTTGGCCTGCCACGATGATGTGATCCAGCGAGCGGACATCTACTAGCGCCAAGGCTTCTTTCAAACGTTGTGTGAGCACCTTGTCAGCTTGGCTTGGCTGCGGATTTCGGTGAACGTGACCGAGCGTTTCGCTAATACGTGACCGGTGCTTCCACCCCGGTTGCGCGGGTTCTGGATTGTAATCGCATCGGTCACGATGCGGCTTGTTCCTCGGCTTTTTTTCGGCGCAGCGACTCGCCTTTCATCGTCAGTCGGTAGGCGTTGTGCACCAGGCGGTCGAGGATGGCATCGGCCAGGGTCGGGTCGTTGATCCAGCCGTGCCAGTGCTCGATGGGCAGTTGGCTCGTCAGGATGGTGGAGCGGCTGCCAGCGCGGTCGTCGATCACCTCCAGCAGGTCATGCCGGGCTCCTTCCTCCAGCGGGGCTAGCGCCCAGTCGTCCAGCACCAGGACGTCGACCTTTGCCAGCTGTTGCAGGGTACGGCCGAAGCTGCCGTCGCCATGAGCGATGCGCAGTTGTTCCAGCAGGCGCGGGGTGCGCAGGTACAGGGTGCTATAGCCCTGGCGGCAGGCCTGGTTGCCCAGGGCGCAGGCCAGCCAGGTTTTGCCGGCACCGGTCGGGCCGGTCAGCAGCAGGTTGTGCTGCTGGCGGATCCAGTCGCCACTGGCCAGGGTGGCGATCAGACGCTCGTCCAGGGCGCGTCCGGTGCGGCGGTCGAGATCTTCCAGGCAGGCGTTGGCGTACTTGAGCTTGGCCTTCTTGCGCAGCCGTACCAGGCGCTGGTTGTCACGCCAGGCCAGTTCGCGGTCGAGCAGTAGGCCGAGGCGTTCATCGAAGCTCAGGCTGTGGCTGGCCGGCAGCGTCCATTGCTCTTCCAGGGCGCGGGCCATGCCGTCCAGGCGTAGCTGGTGCAGTTGATTCAGGGTGTGTTGCGGCATCATCGAACAGCTCCTGTTGCGGGGGTTGGTAGTAGTCGGCGCCACGGACGTTCTCGTGGTCGCCGGGTAAGGTCGTTTCGGCGGCACGCTGGGGCAGCGGCTGTTGATCCAGGCCTTGCTGGAGCAGGTTGCGCACGCTGCGCCCGGTGAAGGCGCGCAGGTGTACGGCACGTTCGGCAGCGGCTTCCAGGCGTGCATTGCCATAGCGCCGGGCCAGCGAGAGCAGGCCGAGGCAGGCGCGGTAGCCCATCTCCGGGTGCGGCTTGTGGGTCAGTTGGTGATCGATCAGTTGGCGCGTGTAGGGGCCGATCCGCGCGCCCCAGTCGAGCAGGCGTTGTGGCGTCCATTCGCGATGCGCCTGGTGCGCCGCGGGCATGTGCTCGCGCTGGGTACTGTAAGCGCCGCGTCGCCCCAGCAGCAGGTGGCTGGCCACCCGCCGGTTGCCATGCAGCACTTCCAGGGTGTGTGCCGTCAGTCGCACGTCCACGTTCTGCCGGGCCAGGGCGGAGGGCACGCTGTAGAAGCTGCCATTGACCTCGATGTGGTAGTCGATGCTGACCTTGCAGCGCTTGAAGGTGGCGACCTCGTAGGGATGCACCGGCAGCGCTCGCAAGGCCGGGCGATCCAGGCGCTCGAACCAGTCGCGCCGGCAGCCATCGAGCCGCTTGAACGGGCGCCGATTCAGATCCTCCAGCAGCTCGGCGATGGCCTGGTTAAGCGCATGCAGGCTGAAGAACTGCCGATGGCGCAGCCGCGCCATGATCCAGCGCTCGACCACCTGCACCGCCACCTCGGCCTTGGCCTTGTCCTGAGGCTTGCGTGGCCGTGCCGGCAGGATCACCGTCTGGTAATGACGCGCGCACTCCAGCGTGGCCCGGTTCAGGCCCGGCTCGTAGCGATCCGGCTGGGCGACCAGGGCGCGCGGATTGTCCGGCACAACCATTTCCGGCACGCCGCCAAAGTAGGTCAGAGCCTGGCCCAGCGAGGTCAGCCAGTCCACCTGGGTTTCGCCTGGCGTCGCGCAGGCATAGGTGTAATTCGAGGCGCCCAGGGCGGCGACGAAGATGTGCGCCCGGCGCACTTCGCCGGTGGCCGGGTCGACCACCGGCAGCGTCGGCCCGGCATAGTCGATGAATAGCTTCTCGCCCGCACGGTGCAGCTGACGCATCGAACGTTTGAGCGTCTGGGCGTAGCGCCGGTAGTGCTCGACGAACTGGGTGTAGCGGTAGGTCGGCTGGCCCGCATGCGCGGCGAGATATTCCTCCCACAGCAGCTGCAAGGTCACGCCCTTGCGTCGCAACTCGCGGTGGATGCTCAGCACATCGGGCAGCACTCGCTCACCGCGCGGCTTGTTCGTCGACGTCGGTGCAAACAAGGCGGCCGCCAGCGCGGCCTCGTCCATGGCCACCAGCGCCGGCCAGTCCAGCCCGGCCACCCGCGCCGCCGCGATGTACTTGCTAACCACGCCCTTGGACAGCTGCAAGGCACGGGCAATCTTCTCGTGGGACAAGCCGGCCTCAAACTTGAGGCGCAGACATTCTTTGATGTTTCGCATGGCTACTCGCGGCGCCGCCATCTTCCTCTCCCGAAATCGGTCGAGGATGGCGGCGCATCAGGTCATGCGCAACGAAGGGGAAGGCTTTCGCTAAGTCGTGACCGGCGATTTCGGTAAGCCGTGACCACCTGTTTCGGAACAGGCGGAAAATCGGTCACGTTGCTACCGAAATGAGCGGTCACGCGTTAGCGAAATGACCGGTCACGATCAACCGAAACGGCCGGTCACGGTGCTCCGAAATCCGCAGCTTGGCTCTGGAATTCCGCTTGGATGGTTGTGCGCGAATATCACAGCAGCTGCATTCAGGCGCAGCGCTTCCTTGACTATCTCGCGCGGGTACACAGACGCACTGTCGATGGTGCCGCGGAACATCTCGACGTACTGGATCAGGCGATGCTTGGCATCCAGAAACAGCGCTGCGAAAACCTCGTGCTCAAAGCCACCCAGCTTCGCGATCAGGTAGTCCTTGACCAGCTCCGAAGACGTGAAGGCTGCACCTCGCTGAACCTTCTGATCGATCACCCTGCGAGCAGCGTTCAGGATCTGCTCCGCAGTAGCAGGCAAATAACGACCTTGCTCGTCGCGAATCATCAGGGAAGCGTCAAAGGCGAGAGAAAGCTGCGACATGATCATGCTCCAGTTGCTCGGGCGGAATTGCCCGGAACCGGCTCAGCACGGCGCAGCGCAGCAGTCAGGGGGCGATAGCCGGCCCCGCCGCAAGCGCGCGAAGCGCGTGCAGCCCTTGACGGCGAGAACGCCGTGATAGGGTGAGAGGAAACAGCAAGACCGCCATTCCACCGATCTCACAGGCGCCGTCAGCAAGCGCAGCGCGCAGGCTCTATCGGTACGGACTAAAACGCCCTGAGGCGTTGTTGGCGAGCAGTAGAACTGCAGATGTGGCCTGCACCAACAACGAGAAAGGAACGACGCTGGTCGCCACTTGTAGCCTGTGCCCTATCAAAACGATTGGCAGACGGCCGCTACCGAAATATTCGCGCTATAGAGTCCTAGAAGGCCGAGCACCTATAAGCTCTTGCTTTCGATTCGCCTATGCAGTGCGTTCAAGCGGGAGGCGCGCAGCAGGCGGGGCTGCCGATTGGAACAATGTTGCTTTTGCCATTCCAATGGTGTGATTTGAAACCAGCGACTGAACGCCCGACAGAACCCGCTCTGATTGGAGTAACCCAGCAGCCCCGATATTTGCATCATGCTAATGAACGGGTCTGCGAGGTAACGGCTGGCCAGGTCCTGGCGCGTTTCATCGAGCAGCCGTTGGAAGGATGTGCCTTCCTGACTCAGGCGACGCTGCAGGGTACGGCTGTTGAGTGCCATGCTGTCGGCGACCTTCTCAACGGTGGCGCGGCCGCTGGGTAGAAGGTGGCGGAGCAGTTGCCGGACGTAGCCAGGCAGGTCGTCGGCAGATAGGCGCTCCATCTTCTGCATGTGTTCAACGATCAACTGGTGCAGTCCGTTATCGGCGGTACTCAGCGGCTTTGAAAGCGCGGAGGTCGCCAGTTCGATGCCGCAGCAATGGGCCGAGAAGCGGGGTTGGGAGCCGAGTACCCTCCGATAGCTTGCCTCATCACCAAGCGCACGGTGCCGCAGTAGGACGGCCGAAGGGCGCCAGGTATCGCCTAGAAGGGCACGCAGTAATTGCACCCCCACGGAGCAGACCAATTCCTCGACTTGCGCCAGGCCCGGCAGGTCTAGTGCGGATTTCGGTGAACGTGACCGAGCGTTTCGCTAATACGTGACCGGTGCTTCCACCCCGGTTGCGCGGGTTCTGGATTGTAATCGCATCGGTCACGATGCGGCTTGTTCCTCGGCTTTTTTTCGGCGCAGCGACTCGCCTTTCATCGTCAGCCGGTAGGCGTTGTGCACCAGGCGGTCGAGGATGGCATCGGCCAGGGTCGGGTCGTTGATCCAGCCGTGCCAGTGCTCGATGGGCAGTTGGCTCGTCAGGATGGTGGAGCGGCTGCCAGCGCGGTCGTCGATCACCTCCAGCAGGTCATGCCGGGCTCCTTCCTCCAGCGGGGCTAGCGCCCAGTCGTCCAGCACCAGGACGTCGACCTTTGCCAGCTGTTGCAGGGTACGGCCGAAGCTGCCGTCGCCATGAGCGATGCGCAGTTGTTCCAGCAGGCGCGGGGTGCGCAGGTACAGGGTGCTATAGCCCTGGCGGCAGGCCTGGTTGCCCAGGGCGCAGGCCAGCCAGGTTTTGCCGGCACCGGTCGGGCCGGTCAGCAGCAGGTTGTGCTGCTGGCGGATCCAGTCGCCACTGGCCAGGGTGGCGATCAGACGCTCGTCCAGGGCGCGTCCGGTGCGGCGGTCGAGATCTTCCAGGCAGGCGTTGGCGTACTTGAGCTTGGCCTTCTTGCGCAGCCGTACCAGGCGCTGGTTGTCACGCCAGGCCAGTTCGCGGTCGAGCAGTAGGCCGAGGCGTTCATCGAAGCTCAGGCTGTGGCTGGCCGGCAGCGTCCATTGCTCTTCCAGGGCGCGGGCCATGCCGTCCAGGCGTAGCTGGTGCAGTTGATTCAGGGTGTGTTGCGGCATCATCGAACAGCTCCTGTTGCGGGGGTTGGTAGTAGTCGGCGCCACGGACGTTCTCGTGGTCGCCGGGTAAGGTCGTTTCGGCGGCACGCTGGGGCAGCGGCTGTTGATCCAGGCCTTGCTGGAGCAGGTTGCGCACGCTGCGCCCGGTGAAGGCGCGCAGGTGTACGGCACGTTCGGCAGCGGCTTCCAGGCGTGCATTGCCATAGCGCCGGGCCAGCGAGAGCAGGCCGAGGCAGGCGCGGTAGCCCATCTCCGGGTGCGGCTTGTGGGTCAGTTGGTGATCGATCAGTTGGCGCGTGTAGGGGCCGATCCGCGCGCCCCAGTCGAGCAGGCGTTGTGGCGTCCATTCGCGATGCGCCTGGTGCGCCGCGGGCATGTGCTCGCGCTGGGTACTGTAAGCGCCGCGTCGCCCCAGCAGCAGGTGGCTGGCCACCCGCCGGTTGCCATGCAGCACTTCCAGGGTGTGTGCCGTCAGTCGCACGTCCACGTTCTGCCGGGCCAGGGCGGAGGGCACGCTGTAGAAGCTGCCATTGACCTCGATGTGGTAGTCGATGCTGACCTTGCAGCGCTTGAAGGTGGCGACCTCGTAGGGATGCACCGGCAG
The DNA here is from genome assembly GCF_900105185.1 of Pseudomonas saponiphila. NCBI lineage: Bacteria > Pseudomonadati > Pseudomonadota > Gammaproteobacteria > Pseudomonadales > Pseudomonadaceae > Pseudomonas > Pseudomonas saponiphila. Next base: position 147,434 of record NZ_FNTJ01000003.1, read on the forward strand.
CGCTCGCAAGGCCGGGCGATCCAGGCGCTCGAACCAGTCGCGCCGGCAGCCATCGAGCCGCTTGAACGGGCGCCGATTCAGATCCTCCAGCAGCTCGGCGATGGCCTGGTTAAGCGCATGCAGGCTGAAGAACTGCCGATGGCGCAGCCGCGCCATGATCCAGCGCTCGACCACCTGCACCGCCACCTCGGCCTTGGCCTTGTCCTGAGGCTTGCGTGGCCGTGCCGGCAGGATCACCGTCTGGTAATGACGCGCGCACTCCAGCGTGGCCCGGTTCAGGCCCGGCTCGTAGCGATCCGGCTGGGCGACCAGGGCGCGCGGATTGTCCGGCACAACCATTTCCGGCACGCCGCCAAAGTAGGTCAGAGCCTGGCCCAGCGAGGTCAGCCAGTCCACCTGGGTTTCGCCTGGCGTCGCGCAGGCATAGGTGTAATTCGAGGCGCCCAGGGCGGCGACGAAGATGTGCGCCCGGCGCACTTCGCCGGTGGCCGGGTCGACCACCGGCAGCGTCGGCCCGGCATAGTCGATGAATAGCTTCTCGCCCGCACGGTGCAGCTGACGCATCGAACGTTTGAGCGTCTGGGCGTAGCGCCGGTAGTGCTCGACGAACTGGGTGTAGCGGTAGGTCGGCTGGCCCGCATGCGCGGCGAGATATTCCTCCCACAGCAGCTGCAAGGTCACGCCCTTGCGTCGCAACTCGCGGTGGATGCTCAGCACATCGGGCAGCACTCGCTCACCGCGCGGCTTGTTCGTCGACGTCGGTGCAAACAAGGCGGCCGCCAGCGCGGCCTCGTCCATGGCCACCAGCGCCGGCCAGTCCAGCCCGGCCACCCGCGCCGCCGCGATGTACTTGCTAACCACGCCCTTGGACAGCTGCAAGGCACGGGCAATCTTCTCGTGGGACAAGCCGGCCTCAAACTTGAGGCGCAGACATTCTTTGATGTTTCGCATGGCTACTCGCGGCGCCGCCATCTTCCTCTCCCGAAATCGGTCGAGGATGGCGGCGCATCAGGTCATGCGCAACGAAGGGGAAGGCTTTCGCTAAGTCGTGACCGGCGATTTCGGTAAGCCGTGACCACCTGTTTCGGAACAGGCGGAGAATCGGTCACGTTGCTACCGAAATGAGCGGTCACGATCAACCGAAACGGCCGGTCACGGTGCTCCGAAATCCGCACCAGGCCTTCATGGTGAAGGATGTGATTGTTCGCAGAAGCCAGTATTCCTTCTTCCTCAACGCGCAGCAGCGCCTCGTAGGCAAAGGGCTCAGATTCACCCTCTGGCCCAACCTTGAAGATCGGCTGATACACCAACCGGAACTCTGGAATACGACCGACACCAAGCGCATAGGTGCGCGTGGACGGCATTGCCGGCGAATTCATAACCACCTCATTGATCAATACAGCATGGCATTTCCCTAATAACGCCCGGCTGGCGTCCATTTTGGGGTGACATTTGAAATATGCCGATGACCGGTAGGTTCTTGTATAGGCCCGCGCTAGAGCCTCGGGGCGGCCATCAGGCCGGGGTGTTTCAAGAGGCTGAGTTCGGAGTGAAGACAGCGGCGTCGCTGTTAAAATGCGGGGGCACAAGGAGGAACCAATGAATCCATATCTCAAGCTTGCACTTGCCGGAAGTATTGCCCTGACAGTTCAGGGGTGCGCCATGATTCCGCCTATCCCGATTCCGAGCGAAGTAGGGGTCGATCACAAAGGCCTCTACTACTCCTATTACGAGCCACTCGGCGGTACCGTCAAGTTTGCCAATACCCAACCGCTGGATCTGAGCGGGCTCAAAACTGACACTGAGAAAGCGAGAGCCGTACTGGGCTTTCCCAGCATGGAAGACTGGCCCCCGATGACGTTTACCGCTGCCATGCCCAGAAACGCAGGAAAGGCCGAGGCAGAACGCATCCGGAATAGCAAATACGGGCACCCAAGTAATGGTCAGAGTGAGGGCGTAGCCGATGGCGCGATCACAGCGGGCCTGGCTGATGCAGCCCCCGGCGCTGCTGTAGGCGCGGTTGCTGTGCTGAACACCGATACCTCTGGCTTTCACGACGCACGCGTATCGATATCTCACATCCTTTGCTTCAAGCCTGCTGAGCAACTCTCGAAGGAAGATGCTCTGAAGGCGTGCTGGGATGACTACGACAAGAACGTAACGACGGCTTTTGAGCTGATCGAGCCCCGTAGCGACAGCTTCTGGAGGCACTCATACCGGATCAAGGTGCCCGTAGATGGAAGGACGGCGCTGATCACTGATCGGTATCGCGCCCAGTACGCACCTGGTTATGCGCCAGTCGAGATGGGGGGATTCAAGGCCCACACGTTCAGGATTGAAATGATCATCTGGCCTGACCCGAAAAGCTCGTACAAGGTTGATGACCTGGCCCTGCTGCTGGGCAAGACCAAGCCCGACTCTCTGGTCTACCTGCTGTCTGCGAAGGGTGATCCCCGAGAGCGTGAAGGCCTGGAGCCTATCGGCGTGTTCTAAACACGAAAGCCCCGCAATCCGGGGCTTTCTTTTGTCGGCTGGTTTGCATCAGGTCGCACTCGTGGTCAGCACGGTTCCCAGGTGCTGGCGAACGAACCGAAAGAGCGATGCTCCGGCATGGAGTCAAACACAACCGGCTCCACTGGTATTGCGGGCATTTCCTCCAAGGGAGTTGCAGTTTCCTGAGACATGGCCGGCTGCGTGCTGGCGGCTCTCACAGATCTGCATCGGCCTCTCGGTAGTTTGTCATCAGGGCCTAGTTTCGCGGCCCATTCTCGGAATGCAACGTCCTGCCCCTTGCGGCTGCGGCCGTGACTCTGGGTAGTGTTCTTGTGCATGGAGTCTCTCGGTAACTGGGTTTCACAACAGATTCAGCGGCAATTGCCCGCAAGGCGATATCCAGCGGCAGTTGCTTCTGAGGCCGAGCTGAATTCGACAATGTTCTTGGCGCTGATACGTCCGTAAGAAGGGCAGTCTGGGCGATGGTAGATCTTGGAGTTGCTGTTCCCTCGAACCCCACCTGTGCCAGCGACGGCTTCTTGTTGCTGCGGGGCGGCCTTGGCCAGCGATGGGGCCGAAGACATTGCCGGGAGCATGGCGGTTGGCTGAGGGGTGCTGATGTTCGCCGCAGACTTGCCCATAGCCAGGTACACGGGGGCATGGTCAGAGACATGCTTGCGACTTTTTTCATGGTTCCAGCCGATCATCTTCGGGTAGTTCACGATGCCGGCCTTGTTGCGAGCATAGGCACTGCTGTTGGAAACCCAGATGTTGTCGTAAAGGTTGGCGAAACGCCCGTCCTTACCCGATAGCGTGCTGGCTCCGCTGGTAATCAGCGGTCGCGCATACTGCTTGAGCGGCCCCCATGCAGGATGGTTTGGGGCCAGGTTGAAGTCACCGACCATGATCAACTCGGTACCGGGGTAGATTTCCCCAAGCCACGTCCAGTAGTCGGCCAGGGCTTTGATCTCCGGAGTTCGGTCTTCAACGCCTTTGCCATAAAGAATGTGGACGGTGGCCAAGGCAAAGATCGAGTTGTCACTCAGCGCCCGGAAGCGTGCCGAGTAGGGCTCACGGATGAACTTGTCTCCCCGGTCCATGTAGACCACTGCGCCATCCTCGTAGGCAACCTTCGATTCGCGGTAGAGGAAGGCATACATCTCTTTGTACGAGCGGGAGCCGATCAGATGACTCTCCAGCCGGCCCCACGCTTCGCCGGTGCGCGTTTCGAGGGCTGTTTCGAACCGATCCAGGCCGTCTTCGTTCATCACCTCCTGGAGGGCGATGATGTCGAACTTCCCGGCAACGGCGGACAGCGCCTCATAGGAGTGCTGCTTACCAAGCCGTTTCACATTCCAGGAGCCGAGAGTGATATCGGCGGCGAGAGCCGATCCAGATAGAAGCAGAGTGAGTGCAGTTACAAAAGCAGTGATTCCGTGGCGCATAAAACCTCCTTTGACATGACCACATGATAACGGAGTGATGCCTGTGCCAAGGCCAAAGAGAGGTCGTGAAGTTGCGGGTGTGAAATCAAGTCAGGGCGGCCTGGTGGCACGCATGTCGGTCGTTACGATGAGCCCATACATCGAGAGGACTCATCATGGATTTCAACCGTCAAATCACCAGCCTGGAAGAGGGGACTGTCGTTCTCACTTCGACCGAGCGCGTCGCTCGCTTTCTGCGCATGCAGCTGGCCGCAGCTGAAGCTGGCAGCGGCAAGAAGGCTTGGTTCAGCAAGGCTGTCATCAAGACTGTCACTTCGTGGATTGAGCAGACCTGGCTTGATCTGATGCCTGATGAGCAACTGCTGTTCCCGGTGCAGGAGCTGGCGGTGACCAAGGCCGTCACTGATAGCTCGGGCTTGCTGCCCGAAACCATGATTTCCTCCACGAGCACGGCGCGGAAGGCCAATCAGGCGTTTGCTCTGGCCAAGAAGTACGGCATCACCATGGATCGCGAGCTATTCCTCTTCAAGAGTGAGTACGAGGCGTTCTTCCAGTGGCAGGAGATGATCGAGGCGCGCTGCAAAGAGCGTGGCTGGGTCTACCGCGCCCACCTTCCTGAACTCCTTCTGGAGGCGATTCAGCGCGGCGAGGTAACCCTGCCGAAGCGGGTTCTGATCGTCGGCCTTCTTCAGGTGAACCCTGCTGAGCAAGCCATCCTCGATGCTATGGAGTCGATGGGCTGTGTGGTTGAGCACGCCGACCATGCATTCGAGCCTGCTGTGCCGGCGCTTGTCCGGGCGCACAGTCAGGATGATGAATATGCGGCGGTGGCCAATTGGGTCGCCGAGACCCTTGCAACCTATGCAGATGAACCGCTGGCGGCCCCGACCATGGCCATCCTCGTGCCTGACGTACGCAAGTACGGCCCGCCTCTGATGGATGCGCTGGGCCTGATTGCATGTCCTACTGCGTTCCTGCCTACCGCCGACCATCAAGAGGTCAAAACTCTGTGGGACATTTCGAGCGGTGCTTCGCTCGGCTCTCGGCCGGTTGTTCGTTGTGCTCTGGACCTTCTCTCGATCACCCCGAATGAGGCTGACATCGAGGTGTTCTCCCGAGTCCTGCGCAGCCGCTGGATTTATGCGCCCGATGCTGAGGCTGCCGACCGTGCAGTGATGGACGTATGGCTGCGCGAAAATCTGGGCTTGTCGATGGGTGGCACTGACTTCCTGCGGGCACTCGGTGCGTGCCAGAAAGCTTCCGTCCCGTCGTTCCGCGAGCGCTTCGGTGAACTGATGGCTCGCCGCGTCAGCGACGACTCCAAGCTGCCGTCTGCCTGGGCGGAGGAATTCGCAGAATCCCTCACGCTCATGGGCTGGCCGGGCATGGGCGACCTGGACAGCGCCAACTTCCAGACCATGAAGGCTTGGGATGAGGTGCTGGTGCTGTATCGCACCCTCGACGCCCAGCTGGGCAAGATCACCTATCAGCGTGCGTACATGTGGCTTCGCGAGGTCGTTGATACCCGCCAATTCCAGCCGCGCATCTCGCACGTAGCTCCTGTGTCGATCATGTCTTACGAAGAGGCGATTGGCCTTCACTGGGAGAAAGTGTGGGTGCTTGGCGCATCCAATGCTGTGCTCCCTGTGCCGGCAAGCCCGACCCCCTTCATTCCGACGCCGCTCCAGATTGCTGCCGGCATTCCGGAGGCAAGCGGGGAACTGGCCCTTGAGCGGGGCCGCCTTGTGGTCGACGCAGTGCTCCGAGTCGGGGACGAGATTGTGGTTTCGTGCCCGATGGTGGGAGACAAAGGCGTGACTGTCGGCCATTGCGACCTCTTTGGTTGCTGGCCGGAGGCGGGCGACAAAGTGGAAGGACGCGGCGCTCTCATCGAGAGCCTGGCTGGCACCTTGGATCGAAGCGTGGTCGTGCCTGAAGTCGTCCCGCCAGTTAGCGACGAAGAGAAAACGATGCTCAAAGGCGGCGTGGGGATCTTCAAGGACTATGCCGAAGCGCCTTTCTACAGCTTCGCCAAGCATCGCCTGGGCGTCACCGAATTTCCGCTGCCTGTGGTCGGCCTTGACCCGCGCATTCAGGGCACGATGGTTCACCTCATTCTGGAGCTGTTCTGGACTGACGTTCGAACCTCTGAAGCCCTGAAGGCAATGACAGAAGATGAGCTGTTCGAGAAGGTGGTTCAGGTCATTGAACTGGCCTCTGAGCGACTGCTCAACAAGCTGATCTGGCGCTATGGCAAGCGAATCATCCGCCTGGAGCAGAACCGCCTCACCACGCTGACCATCGATTGGCTGGAGCTGGAGAAGACCCGTGAGTACGAGTTCGAAGTCCTCGGCTTCGAGGAAAAGCACGAAATCGTAGTGGGGGAAGTACCGGTCACCGTGAAGATCGACCGCCGCGACCGTGTGTTCTTCGATAAGGACAAAACCAAGTTCGCTGATGTGGTGCTCGACTACAAAACCGGGTCGGTCATCCGCTTCAAAGGCCTGAATGCTCAAAGCCTCACTGAGCCTCAGCTTCCGATCTATGCAACCCAGATCGACTTCAAAGTAGTCGCTGGCATTGAAATCAGCGGGGTAGCTCTGGCTCAGGTGAATTCCGCTGCACTGGGCTTCCATGTCCGCTCGGACTTCGCCTCTCAACTGTGCCCATCCAAGGGGCAAAAGTCAGGGGTCGACAATCCGGTTGCATGGGCGCAGCAAACCGAGGCTTGGGATACGGCTCTTCAGGAGATGGCTGCTGGCTTCATGGCGGGGAATGCCGTCATCGAATCAGGTAAGCATCCGATGGGCTACGAGTTCATTGCCCCTCTCACTCGATGACCCTTGCCGGCGCACCTACTGGCACGCCGGCCCGTCGTTAGACTGGGTACATCAACTGGAGAACACCCATGAACGCATTTGCAGGCCACCTCAGTCTTGAACCAATCCTGGCCGCCGTAGCTGCCAGCAATCCGCACGATGGCCAGGCTCGCGCCGACGCAATGGACCCGCGCCGCTCGGTGGTGTGTCTGGCTCCTGCTGGCTCTGGCAAGACGACTGAGCTGATCTACCGCATGCTGGCATGCCTTTCCGTAGCTATGCGCCCGGAAGAGGTGCTGGCAATCACCTTCACCACGTTGGCTGCCGGCGAAATCAAAGAGCGCATCATTGACGCCCTGTCGCTGGCTGCTGGCGGCGTTGAACCGCAGAGCGTTCATGAGAAGCCTCTCTATGCGCTCGGCCAGATTGTGCTCAAGCGTGACGCTGAGCTTGGCTGGAACCTGCTGGTGAACCCAGGCCGCCTGCGGATCATGACCTTCGATAGCTTCTCGGCATACCTCGCCGGTAAGACCCCGATCATGTCAGGGCTCGGCGGCGGACAGACCACGGACGACCCGCACCTGCTCTATCGCCAGGCCATTCTCGAAACTCTGGGCTCGGTCAACGATGACTCGGCTCCAGAAGAGCTGCGCGCAGCCCTTGAGGCCGTACTGGGCTTCGCAAAGAACCAGTTCGAGAAGCTTGTCCCGATGTTCAGCACCCTGCTGGCCAAGCGTGATCAGTGGGCACACGAGATCATTGGCCTGGACGTAGCCGAAATGCAGATGGCGCTAGCCCATTCCGTGGCATTCGAGCTGCAAAAGTCGCTCGGTGACCTCTCTAACGGGCACATCGATGCTCTGATCAACGTCGTAGCAGATGCTGCCAGCGAGCTGCCGGGTTTTGAGTGGGCGGCGAATGTGCCTGCCGATCGAACCTCGGAAGCCTACTGCAACTTCATCCGTGACTTCTCCAGCTTCATCCTCACCAGCGATGGGAAACTGCGTGCCACTGTGAATGCCAAGAATGGCTTCCCGGCAGGGCACTCCCTGACCAAGCGCATGAACGAGGTGCTGAAGGAGCTGAAGGGCACTGAAGAATCGACCCGCTATGCAGAGGCGCTGAACGCCATTCAATGCCTGCCTGAGGTTGAGTTCGCCGAGTTCTCGGCAGAGATGTGTGGGCACTTCACCGTGATCCTGCGCTACCTCCTGGCCAACCTGACTCTGGCCTTCGAGGACAATGCCGCTCTCGACTTCCCGGAGGTAGCTGCCCGAGCTATTCAGGCCCTGGGTGTGGGCGCAGAAATTGGCGATGCTCTTCTTGAGGAAGATCGAATCAACCACATCCTGGTCGATGAGGTTCAGGACAGTTCGCCAAACCAGTATTACCTGCTGTCCAAACTGACCGCTGACTGGTCGCATGGCGATGGCCGTTCGATCTTCTTCTGCGGGGACAAGAGCCAGTCGATCTACCTGTTTCGCAACGCGACCCCGGAGACCTTCAACGAGATCATCCGCAGCAAGCGCTTCGGCAATCTGGAGCTTGAGCTGATCAACTTGGTGGTCAACTTCCGCTCGATGCCAGCGGTCGTTGAGTGGAACAACCAGTGCTACTCGAAGGTGTTTGCCGATAGCGACATCCCATTCATCCCGTCCGTGCCTGCACGTTCTGGTGCTGGCGCTGTAACGGTTAAGCCGATCAGCACAGGCGCGCTGGGTGAGGCGGAGGCGGTAGCAGACCAGATCGACGGCCTGATCAAGGCTGACGCAGAAGCCAGCATTGCGATCCTGGTCCGCGCCCGTTCGCATATCAAACACATCCTGCCGGCCCTGAAGGCGCGCGGAATCACCGCCAGTGGCCAGAATATCGACCCTCTGAGTGAGTCGTCGCCGGTATCTGAAGTGGTCGCCCTTGTGCGCTCCCTCTGGCACCTTGCTGACCGCTCTTCGTGGTTCTGCCTCCTGCGCGCGGCATTCGTTGGGCTTTCCTGGGAGGATTGCGTAACCGTCGCACGGGGCGACCGCATTGTTCTTCACTCGCTGAAGAACCCGGCTGTTCAGGCGAAGCTCTCGCCGGAAGGTGCCATTCGAGTTGCCGCCTTCCTCAAGGCCTATGACGCCGTTACCGGCTCCAGTCGTGGTGACGACCTGTCTTGGGCAGCGAAAGCCCTCTGGGTTGGCCTGGGCGGGGCTGCATCCGTGGATAGCACCGAGCTGGATGACGTGCTGACCGTTTTCGCTCTGCTGCTGAAGCACACAGTGAACGGCTGCCTGGAGAAGCCACAAGCTTTCTTCCGTGCTATCGACAGCCTGTATGCGACCCCTAAGCCGGGCCGCGTGGTGATCATGACCATCCACAACTCGAAGGGCCTGGAGTTCGATCACGTCATCATCCCTGCGCTCAACAGCCGTGGCGCTTCCGATGATGCGCCCCTGTTTTACTGGAAGCGGATCAATGACATCTTCGTTCTGGCTCCGAATCCCGGCTCTCAATGCGCGGATAACGCGCCCGAGAAACGACTCTTCAACTACCTGGGGCGCAAGGTCAAAGCCGAGATCAATGACGAGATTGCGCGCCTCGCGTATGTGATGACCACGCGGGCCAAGGTGACCTGCACGCTCTATGCGACCTACGAGAAGCTCGACGAGAAGACCGAGGCCTCCTATGCCAAGGGTTCAGTTCTGGAAAGCCTCTGGCCTGCAATCGAGGCCGATATTCGCAATGTTCAACCGGGCATCCCGCTACAGGAAGACGTTGATGTTGGCGTCCCATCTAAGGCCCGTTTGAGCCCAGGATTCAGCTTCCAATTGCCGGCTGGCGTGTTCATCCCGGCATCGGGCAATGAGCATGCGCCGAGCGAGAACGACCTGAATGACGAGGGCCGCGATGAGCAGGGCAATGATCTGTGCGCGCGACTTGAAGGTATCGTCTATCACAAAGTCGTCGAGATCATTGGCCGCGATGGTGTGGATCTGTGGAGTGTTGAAAAGGTCAGTGGCAAGCAGGCCGCCATTGCCGCCATGATGCGCCGTGAGGGCTACCCGTCCGAGTCGCTCAACGCCGGCGTACAGCGTGTAATTGCGCTGGTGGTGAATACCCTTCAGAGTGCTCACGGTCAGTGGATTCTCAAGAAGCGGGACAATGGCGGTCAGGAAGTGCAAGTCAGTGCGTATCGCGGTGGCCGCTGGGTTCACCGGATTATCGACAAGTCCTTCGTTGAAGATGGTTATTTCTGGATCGTCGACTGGAAGTCGCCGGCTCCGAAGGAAGGCGTTAGCATCGAGGCCTTCGTTGAGGCAGAAGTGAGCCGGTACAGAGCGAAGATGGAGGAATACCGTCAGGGTGTGATTGACGCTGGCGTTGACCTCCCGGTTCGCCTGGCCCTTTATTTCCCGGCAGTAGATTGCCTCCGGGAGATCGGCTAATCGAATCCCAGCATACGCCTGGCTATTCAGCCGAACGCCAGGCCCTTTTTTCGTTTGCGCGCCGCCTCAGCGTTGGCCGCGACCAGGTATAGGAAACCTATGGCAGTCCCTATTGAGTCAATTCAAGTTGGGCGCGTATTCGAGTTCAAGAACGGCCCCCGCCGGGTGGTGAAACTCTCAGAGCCACTTGGAAGTGGTTTCCAGGTCACCTGGGAGTATGCCGATGGCGTAAAGCGGAATGGTAAGCTCGGCGGTAGCCAGTGGGTGCATTACTTCAGAAGTGATGCGCGCCGGGAGTTGGATGGTAAAAGCTCTGACTCTCTGCTTGCCGAGTTCAAGGCCAGCGGCCAGGCCAGCTATGTCGAATGGCTGGAGGCTCAGCTGCGTGCCGCACGAGCTGCTAAATGATCAAGGAAATACCCATGTCGCAGCATCTTGATGAAGCCCTACTGGAAAGTGCACTGACGGCAGCCGTAGACCGGTGCATCCACATCGACTCTACCCAAGAACGTAACATTGCGATCCGAAGAGCGGCGGTTGAAGAAGGCTACCGCCTTGGGCTGGAAGAAGCTGACAAGCTCCGCGCTTTGCTCGAACGACTCCACCCTCACGTGCGCGGTTGCGATTCCGCCCTCTGGGACGAGTTCCGCGCTGCACTCAAGAGTTAGGTTGAATCACTCATGCCCCGCACCATCGAGAGCATCGTTGAAAACCACCGGGTAGCAGCAGCACGTCGCGCAGCTGGTAAGCCTGTATGGGATCGTAAAATCGACATTAAAGCGGTCTTGTATGAGGATCAGGCGAACACCTCGAACGAGCACTCGGCTCAGGTGGCTAATCGCATTGGTGCCTTATTGCGTAGCCAGGTGCCGGCCGAATGGCTGGATTGGAACTCCACCGACCAGGACGAAGAATTGACTCAAATCGTTGAGGGTATGGAAGCACTGAAGCCGGATAGTTACGAAGGCGAAGACGATTTCACTCCGCTGGACGACCTCAATAGCATGCTGGCCCAGCTCTACGACTGGGCTGACAGTAAGCGTGTTTGGCTGGGACTCTGATTAAGGGAAAAACACCATGCCCATGCTTGAACCCTGGAGTAATCACGATCAACCGGACGGCAGCATCGAGGTGCGGCGCGAAGGCGTATTGCAGTACACCCTTGTTTGGGCTCAGGCCTTCGGTCAGTGGGAGTTGCGCCGGGCTGGCGAGGCTGAAGTGATTGAGCGAGACCAGTACCGGAACGACCTGTTTTCCGCCATCCAATCTGGGCGAATCAAGTGATAGGTAATCGGATTATGGGTATCAGATTTTCCGAAGGTAACGAGCGCATTGAACTATTACGAGCGCGCTGGGCTGCTGGTGAAGCAACACCTGAAGAAATTCGCGAGGTGCGCGATTTTCTAACTTGCAGTGAGAATTCCCCTAAGAGATCGAGCAGGTTTTTTAACTCGCTTGAATTCTGGGCCCTAGTGGCGATTGGGCTCACTATCTATTTATTGATCACCGAGATCATGCCGACGTTCCGTGAATGGGCAGGACTTGCCTAGGACACGATCAATATTGGGTGCTGATGGTTGAGGGAAGGGCGACGAAAAAGGCAGCCAGATGGCTGCCTTTTTCGTTGGTTCAGGGGGGGAGGTTAGTCCTCCCGAGCGCGGATGCCCTCGATGGACAGGTACGCAGCGGAGTCCACCCCGCCGCAGTTGTTGATCAGGGCCAGCTCTTCGCATGACGAAACCAGCTCGGCGAAATCAATGTTCGGCTCTTCTGCTACCGGGTCATAGCCGACGTTGTTCAGATACCAGTTGCTCAGATAGCCCTGATCCTGACCGACGAACTCGGCACCAGAGACTACTTGCAGCCAACCATACCCGGTAAGGGAGACGATGGGGGCAGTGCTCTTCGCCACGGTCACCTGGCAGTCGAACCAGTCCTCAGCCGGGTCCGCTGCATTGGCAGACTCCACCGAAATGACGAACTCCCCAAGCACACGCTCATAGACCGGCTTGCCTGCCTTCATGGCCTGATGGAATCCATTGGCCGATGGGCTGATGGGCGTCCCGTCAACAGTCAGGCACGGGTGGATGAAGTCGCGCGTGAGGGACTTCAGGTTGAAACCTGCCTCGCGCAGGAGATTGGCGGCTTTGATCAGGTCAGCGTTCACGATGGTTCCTCTTGCTGCTGTGCGCCCTGTTGCAGGGAGTTGCTCATAGGGTGAACCAAGTATCATGGCCCGGCTGGCGTGCCAGCAGGCCCGTGAGGCAGGCTGAAAATGGCCGTTAGGATGCAACAGGTGCTCTCAGGTAAGAGCTGTTCACCATAACCAACCGAAGGAAGATGCATGAAGCTGAAAATGTTCACCCTCCTGGCAGTAGCTGCTGTTCTCGCCGGCTGCGATAAGCACGAGACTGACCTGACTGGTAAGGCATGTTTGGGGGCCAACAACGACACCGTGGTAGAATCCCATCGCGACAAGTGCTCGGCCGGTGATGTGGTAGCCACCAAGCATCCCGCCTACTTCTGCGACTTCACCTATGCGGTGACGTACAACGCAATGAATTCCGCCTTCTGCGTGTATAGAGGCGAGCGAGAAGAACGAATCCAGTGACTCCCGCACAGCCATGCCTTGGCGGCCTGGGATCAGGGGTAGAGCCTACCCCTGATCAAGTAGCCAAGCTGGCTTCTAGCCCGATGTAACCGCGGCCTGAATGAGGCGAGCTGCTTCTTCTACGGCCTCTTCGCGGGATTCGTGGTAGCCGGTGACCAAATAGCCGCACCTGCCATCAACCCAATGGCCGACGCTGGACGACTTCACGGCATAACCCTTCCGCTGGAGGGTTCTGATGTGCATTTCGCCTCCGAGTTCTGGCGATCAATTCCGCGGCTACAGCTCTTCGGCACCCGCAACAGTGAAGCCCTCTGCCGCAAGTTCCTCAATCAAGAATGCTTCAGTTGTGGGGAGATTTGCCTTGATCAGGTTGAGGCGGCGCTGGATTCGCTTTATAGCCCGGTAGTGCTCTTCGCCCTTAAACTCCCATCCGATCAGTCGCGCCAAGGCGTGTATCACCTGCTGCTCAAGCGCTTTGCGCTCTGAGCGGAAGCGTCCTATGGACGTTGGGGTGACGGGTGCAAGAGGGCCAATAAGCCGCCAGCCGCCCGTGCCAACTTGCCGGGCAGAAACGCCGGCGACGACGGCAGTAATGACCGCATCGAATTCGGCCCGATCGATTACCTTCTCCGGCTGATCGATTTTGCTTTCCGCTGATGACATCTCACAGGTCTCCATGGTCGGTAGATTCAATGTGCAGGGGAGCAGCTGCGATGGAGTGTGCGGACTTTATCGCAGCGAGCCCCCCGTGTTCACGCTTCGTGATCGAGCGCTTCTTCGAGCGACTCAACAACATCGTTGATGCTGTCTGGATCACGATGGAAATCGTTCAATAAGTCCAGGGCACCGCACTCAGTGGCTTCGGTGAAGGCCTGGCGCAATCGCATAAGGGCGGCCCGGTGTTCGGGCGACAGTTCCCGTGAATTTCCCATCTCTGTTTCCTCTCGGCTGTTTTGAGCCCGCCTGAGCGAAGCGCCAGGCGAGTTGGCAAGGTAAACGTGAGGGGAGCGTGCCGGCAGGCTATCGGACGGGGATCTTGATCGGGATGCGCTTATGGAGCGGGGTGGGGTTTGCAGCCTTCTTGGCCCGAATTGAGCGCACAGCTTCGGGCTTCAAATCTACGAGGCCCTGAAATGCCCGCTGGTCGTGATAGATCCAGACCGTCTTGTCCCGGTAGGAGATGAGTCCGACAACCTCGTGCTGTGGCCAGCGCAGCTTTGCGATGCCGATGTACAGAATGACCTGGTAATACTCCCGCGGCCGTGGCCCTCGCTTCATCAGGCGAGCCTTGTACTCACCAACAATGATCCTGGGCTTCTTCCTGTCCTCAAAAATGGCATCCGGAACACCGCCGATCCCAGAGTGGGTCAACATAATGGATTTGGACTCGCCGCCGAGGTCAGAGCCAATGAGCTTGTATCTGCCCGGCTCCAGCTTGAAGGTTCGGTGTACGCCCTTTTGAGCAGTGGTCCTGGTTGTGAGGTAGAGCGCTACCGCGATGAGGACGATAGCGATTGGAAGAAAGAGACTCATGAGAGGTACAGGTAGAGAGCAATGGCGGCCACGGTGAGGATCACATAGAGAGCTTTGCTCGGCAGCCTGCCAACACGGCTGTGATCGCGCGCCCCGATCCGTGCAGCCTTGGCGTTGTAAGGCTTGCCACCGGCCTTACAGAAGGCATCCGGATTTTCGGCGTAGAAAGACAGGTTTGTGACGCTGATACGGTCGTGCTTCATACAGGGACTTCCCCGCAATAGAGGAACTTCTTGTACCCGTCGAAGACGATGGTGCCGGCTTGCTCAAGCTCTCTGAAAGCCCTGGCACCAATGCGGCGGTTGAACACCCCCGCGTAATTCAGCAGCTGCTCCTTCGTGCAGGAAACAATGGTGCCGTTGCGACCTCTCGGGACATCTGGGTGAAGGGCCAGGGTGGTTGCCACTCGCAGCAGCCGGCTTGTCTCATTGAGCAGCAGTGAGTGTGCGGCCACCCCGTGCAGCGCGAGCAGGGTCAGCTCAGTTGCCATGATCCCAGCCTCGCTGTTCTTCACGGCATCCCTGAACTCTTTGTAGTGCTTCCCTCCCACATGCAGGAGGTGAACTTCGTTTCTCGCGGTGAAGGAAAAATCCACAGACGAATACTGGGGCTTGGTGATGATGTCCCCACGCTTCATGGCCGTCACAAACAACGGTTTCGACGAGTGTGACGCATCGATGCCGGTGACAACGACACAGCCACCCAGGACGATGAACAGATCGTCTGCGCCTGGCCGCAGCACCGTCCCAGACTTGATGGAGCATGTCTGGCCATAACTTGATGCGGTGACCAGCCAGCTGGCCCAGCTGCCCTCCAGAAGGGGGGTCTTGTTGAAGTATTCAGGTTCTGGCGTATCGAGCACCGACACATGGGCCGCAGCTGGGTCGAATTGAAGTGCACCTTTCATTTCGGCTCCTTAAGTTCGTACTGCGACTCGTATGGCTCGATCTTGACGTTGACGCTGTTCGGTAGAGTGAGAGAGATCATTGCCGCTACACCAATTGCGCTTGGCCGAATGATCAGCAGTACGTTGCGGATACGCTTCGGCCCCGGAATAAACATTCCTCGTTTCCCCTCGGAAGGCACCTCCCGAAGGATCATGTATCTGCGCCTCTCAGTCGGCATGCACAGAGGCCCGCGGACCATTGAGCCATCAGACTTCTCAAACGATTCCTTGATCAGCGCTGCGGCCGACCGAACAGCCTCGATGCGGACACCATCGATCACGACGTAGAAGCTCTTGCTCACGAAATTGCTTCGCAAGGTCTTCGTATCGGATAGGTCCCATGGGACTGTGACTTTGGCTTCGGTAAACATGCTGGCGCGCTGTGGTATTTCCCGTAATAACGGAGCGCCGGTGTCCATTTTTGGTCGATGTCACAGCAAAAGCGTTATTGGTGTGTGAGGCGGGGGCTGGGGTCATGTTGGCCCCAGCCGGGTGATTCGCAGGAAACAGCGTCAGGCGGGGATGGCTGGGCTGGTAGGAAGGGACTTGCGGAAGAGCGAACCGTATTTCATGCGGTAGACCCGCGCCTGATGAAAGAGCACCAGGTGCATCCCTCCAAAGAACCACACCAGGCCGAAAGGCGTAGCGAAAGTCAGAAGAGATGTGCTGATTATTTTGTGCAGGGTGATCGGGAATTCAGTGTCAACTACCATCCGGTTTTCTGACCCTTCATGGTAAAGGGCCACCAGAACCTTTGCGTTGGCATCAACGCCGCGGAATATCTCGCCGCTAGGCTTTGCCACCTCTAGCCAAGAGGTCACATAGAGTGGGCTGTCCTTGCTCTTGTTCAGGACATCCACTACGGAGGGAGCCACCTTGAGCACTTCTGCGTCAGGCTTGTCGCTGAACTCGAATCCCATCAGATGATCCTGCTGGCACAGGTAATCGAACCTGTCCGTATAAGTAGCGACGACCTCCTGGAGGTACTTCTGTCGCTGTTCAATCACTGCGCCTTGCAGGTTGTAGGCAAAGACAAAGTGAATCATCAGCTGGAAGGAGACGAAGGCAAACAGGAAGAAGGTGATGTGGAGGCGCATGAATGACTTGAAGCGTCGATCGAGGACGAGCCTGACCAGCAGGGTGACTGCGATCAGCGCAAGCATGAACACATCGCCACGCTGCCGCTCTCTGGATGTCATCTCATAACCGAAGGTATCGCCTAAGGCGAACAGGAGCTTGTTCCAGACATTGATCTCTTCCTGGACAAGCGCTGCGGCAAAGAGCGCAAGAAGCCAGAAGATGTTTATGTCGCGGCGGAAGTGGGCGTATATCCCGGCCCAAAGGGCTGTGAACAGAAGGAATACGCCGAAGTCTTCAAGTGCCTGGTTGACCGTAAAGCCGCTGGGGAAGGTCTCGCTGGGTATTGAGCAGAACGTGCCAACTGCCACGAAGATGCAGAGGAACAGTGGAATCTGGATCTGCCAGGGAAGTGCATGCCCTGCATATTGGATGGCGCGTTGGATGGAGTGAGTCATAGTTCTCTGATGGGCCGTGACTAGAACGCGCGAGTCTATTCGTGGTTTTTTTTGCGAGCGAGCCAAGTGGGCACCGCAAAATGTTCACTCCGATGCAGTTATTAGGAAAAACAACTGCCAAGGTAAAACCGCATGGGTCACTCTGACCGCAGACACACTCGGTACGCACTCCCCGACATCCTGTTTGTCAGTCAGGAGATCAAGCGTCTAGGAATCATCGGTTCTGTGTTGGGGTGGGGGCCTTGCCACATCAAGGACATCTCCTACGCAGGCATGCTCCTGACCACGACTAAGCGGATGACGATCGGCGACAAGATTACTGTGAAGCTGAACTTCAAGACCGGCGTTGAGCTGTTGTTCACCTGCAACGTCGTCAACGCCTCTACCGATCACGGTAGCGGTGATCTGAAGGTCGGTGTCAGTATTGTTGAGCCAGGCGGCGATACTCCTGAGGGAGCATTCCTCAGCGGCCTTGGCGATAAGTTCAAAGCGCTACCCTGAAAACAAAGAACCCGCCAAGAGGCGGGTTCTTTTTGTAAAGTCGGGCAAATGGAGCGGCACCACAGCAGGAGATAAGAGGGGGGGGTGTCTTATAGGAAAGTCCTACCCATCTGCCCGAATCGGTTTGTGACTGCGGTACAACAGGCCAAAGGCCAACAGCGCGATCAACATTCCGAACATAGTAATGACAATTTTTGGATAAGTCACTACTACCAAATAGGGGCTCCAACCCCGCGAAACAGCTGGCCTCGACTGAAATCCAACCATCCCTGAATCGTTCCGTTCAGCGGAACTCGCGATGTGTACGGCATTCTCTGCCATTTCTCGATTGCTCAGGAAGCTCGTGTCGATGGGCTTGGTCACTGCATCTGTAAAAGCCTGAACCGCGAAACTGGTCGCATTTTTTGACACTTTGGCCTGTATTGTCACTGGCAATTCACTGGTCAAACTCACCCAGCCAGCTCGATTTGACTGGTGGACGACGGCCTTGACGCTGTATGCCAGAGGTTCCTTTCTCAGTTCTGCCTGGAGCGCAAGGCGTGCCATCTCAGCAGCCTCTCGCGCCTTCGGAGCGGGCAGATCCATGCGGCCCGGTATCGCAATCAGGACTTCGAAAAGCCCAGTCTCACCCGATGCCTGCATGCCGTTCTCTTCTGGCTCAAGCGGAACAACTCCAGCCGAAAGTTTGCGCTCCGGTGGGCTGACCTCTGGTCTGGATTGGCTGATGCGGTTGAGTAGTGCAGCGCCATCGATCTCGCCCGCTGGCCCGATTGCCGACAGCGTGTAGTTTTCGACCCCGTAGAAGCTATCGAAGGCAGCCTGAATCTCCGTAGCACCAATATCCGCAACAGGCCGCGTTTCGGTACCGCAGGCCACTTGCGTGCCGGCGATATGGTCCGCTGACCACGACTCGAAGGGGTGCGGAATGCTGGTAAAGCCTTTAGCTGCTCCCAGCTCAAGCCGGATGGCCTCAACCTCTCGGGCAGCCGATGCTGCCGGCAGAGTCTTCCGGCCCAGGGTTTCCAGGATGGCCTCTTCGATCAGATCGCCCGTGCCTGGC
The DNA here is from genome assembly GCF_900105185.1 of Pseudomonas saponiphila. Taxonomy (NCBI): domain Bacteria; kingdom Pseudomonadati; phylum Pseudomonadota; class Gammaproteobacteria; order Pseudomonadales; family Pseudomonadaceae; genus Pseudomonas; species Pseudomonas saponiphila. Next base: position 165,805 of record NZ_FNTJ01000003.1, read on the forward strand.
CGCCCCTCGAACGTGAACTCGGTGAAGTCCTGGCGAGTGATCGCAGTCGCCCGCACGCCTTGAGCGGCAAGGGTGGCAATGAAGTCTGCCGGCGTTTCCCCGAACTTGGTTTCGGAAAGCACCACATGCTCAATCAGGTGAGGCAGCTCTCGTGAGCCGCAGCTATCGAGCAGGCCGTAGTCGACCTCGACGCGCACGGCTATAGGCCCAGGCCGATCAACCTCAATGAAGGAGCCGGCCACGGCCTGGCCAGCCAGTACGGCAAGAGCAGCTGCAAGCGCTGATCGACGGAACAGATTCATCCCAGGCGTGCCCCGAAAACTCGGCGCACAACATTGGTCGCGATTGTGTCCGGGGTGAGATCCATCGCCGTGTAGCGAGTGCCGCCCGCCGTGGTGTGGTAGACGAACAGCAGCTTCTGCCCCTGCTGGCCAACGTAGGTGGCAGCCTGAGTCAGCACCAGATTCAGCTCGGCCGATTCAGTGATTGTCAGGTCAATGTCGAAGCCGAACACCAGTCGCGTTTCGGCCATTCCCCACAGCTCAGCGCTGGGTTCCGCTTCGATGATCACGATATTGATGTCGCGCTGCTGGGCGAGCGTGAACCCGGCGCGCAGGCTTTCACTGTCTTTGCGCAGGCGCATGCCGTCGATGATCAGCGAGCGCCCACTGGGCGACTTATCAATCAGGGCGGAGAAGTGAGCGGCAACCAACTGCTCCAGCGTGTATTCCCGGTCAGGGAGGATGCTGATAGCCAGGGTGCTGCCCTTGGCGCGGGAGCCCAGTAGCAGGGAGCCCTGATTCTCACGCAATGCCCCGGTCAACACGGTGTGCTCGCGGGAGTAGTTGTTGATTCGGCGATCCGCGTCAGGCCGCGTCCGCACCAGAACGACCTGCAAGCCCTCACGGTTGGTGAGACAGAGTTCCTGATCGAGGTAGTGCGAGAAGGCCTCGGCATCCTGGCGGACCACGTAGGTGTGCCCGTGGTACTTCCGGCCGCACAGAATCTGGCCGCTGGCCTTGATGCCGTGGCGCTGCTCAAACTTCGAGAGCATGGCCATGTCACCGGAGTGAGGGTCAATCTGCTCGGAGCGGGCGTAGCCAACCAGGGCGTCGAAATTGGTGAAGTTGAACATGCAGGCCACCAGATCGCGCGGGGCCAGTCCTTTTGTCACGACTGGCAGGCCTGGCAGGCTCAAGTTCGTGGCCATTCGCACGAACTCGATCATCTGGTGGGCTGGATCTTTGGCCAGAATCTCAGCCGGGGTGTGGATGATGTGCAGCCCAGGCACCGGCTCACCCATCACCCCGCTGATGCTGTCGAATGAGGAATAGCCGTACGCCCGCGCAAGAATGGCATTGCCCTCTTCAGGGGTCAGCTTGAAAGCCTTGTTGGCCGTGAGTCTTGCGCGTTGCGTGTTGTACATGTCAGGAATCCAGCAAGTTGGTAATAGGCGCGTGACGTTGTACGAAGTCCATATAGGCATCGATCACGCTCTGGTCCGCGCGCTCACCGCATGCATTGGCGAGTACCCGGTACGCTTTGAGCACGGAAGGGGCAAACATTGCACCGCCGCTCTCAAACAGCTTTGACAGTTTAACGACCGCAATCGGAAGTCCGGCCGCAGCTGCCCGCTCAATCATTTCGAGGCCTTGCTCGGGATTCGACTCAGGACGCTGCATCAGGTAGTGCTGCATCCCGAGCACCAGTAGTGCATGGAGAGATGCTGGATTCGTTGCGCAGGCTCTACGGAGCCAGTAGTCGCCGCGATCTTCATTCGTCGCGACGCCAAGGCCTTGCCGGAGGCAGCGGGCTACTTGGTACATGGCTTCAGCATTTCCCTGCTCTGCCAAGTCGAGGATTTGTTGGTAGGCCTTGCTCTGTACCTTTTGGTCGCCGGTGGCCAGATCGGCAGTCAAGGTTGCAAGGGCAGCGGTGCCCTCGCGGCGCTGGTGCGGAGTGTGCAAGTTTCTCTCTCTAAACTGGGCGCTTCCTGGTGTTTCGGGTGCTCTCCCTGACAACGGGGCCTTTCGACGCTGACTGGTCCAGGTAGCGGAACACATTCATGGCGTCGATATACGGCTCTGTCATCAGTTTGGCCCTTGTCGATCGTTTCTTGGGCGTAACCGGCGCTTCAGGGTCATAGTCCGTTAATGGCTTCACTGAAGGCGGCAGGCATGACAACTCGTACACAAATGGGACGGAAGCATTGGTGATGTAGGGTTTCCCCCCATCCTGAACTCTCGCTCTCACATGTGGCGGCAAGATCCGACGTACTGCTACGTGCTCATTTGAAGGCAACATCGAGAGACGTTCAATCGAAAGTGCCAGTCTGAAGTTCAGGGTGTCTGGTTCGCACTGCCGGCTTGAGCAGACATCACCTTGCAGATCGATCAGCTTCTGGCTCCATAGCTCCACCAGCTCGCCTGCCGTGTAGCGGGTGATGGAGTCGCCAATATCCCAGTAAAAGCGGATGCGCAGCGGGTCGCTCAGGGTCGGAATCATCCTGAGTGTCTGGTAGCTGGAGATGTTGTGGTGCGCTCGCCACATTACCCGCCGATCTTCGGTGCTCACCGGTGCCAGCAGGTTGATCATCTCCATACGGATCTGATTACAGGCGTTGACCTGATCCATCGCCGCCCGGCTGATCGCGCAGGCACCGGGAATGCGGAGGGATTCCTTCGGATGCTGTCCCGGCCGCAGCCACATCGCAGTGAGCGCATCGATCGCCTCTTTTCGGAGTTCGTTGTCGCTCATGGTCATTACCGAGATGCGCTCACGCTTCGGGACGGAGGGCGCTTTTCTGAGGGGAAGGGGGAAGAGGGCATCCACACGGATACAGCCTGGCTGCTCAAGCAAGAGCCTCAGCTTGTCCAATCCCTCTCGAAGCTGTTCGACCAGCTCCTTGTGTCCCTGGGCGGGGCTTAGGTAAATGGACATCGATATCTCCTGGCGTGCATCCACTGTACGGGTTCAATACATGATAACGGCCCGGACTCGAAGGCATGGCTTCAATGGTGGCCGTTACCATGACGATTGCCGGTGATTCGGTTTGAGAACAGGCTCTTCGCTTGACCGATCAGGGGCATTTGGAAAACTACGTTCTTTTGCACAGGAGCAGTCCATTGAGTCTCGCGTCGTCGTTCGAGAAATCTGACCACCTTGGTGTCCTTGCGAAGGCCTGGTGGACTGCACTCCAAGAGCGCATGAGTAAAGCCGGCGTTTCGAGCACGGTGAAGACCTCTTCCCAGGAAGCGGCCTCTCTCATCGCGCCTGCTGCGCTGGCAGCTCATGTGGTTCGACAAGCATATCCAGCTCAGAAAGAGCTGCGGGTGCTGGTGCTGGGGCGCGACCCGCTGTTCCGTTTGGACGGAGGCCGCTGGCTCAGCTACGCAAACGACTTCCTCGGTGTTTCTGGGCAAATCGAGTTCCTAACCCTCATTGATGAAGAAGCGCCGACATCTTTCGGGAGTGTGGCTTCCGAGCTGGCGCTGTCGAGGGCAAAGCCGGTTACCCCGGATCAAGCTGTGTCCGGGGAAGGTTCCCGTGCCGATCTGGTGATATGGGTTCACCCGGTCAATGAAGTGGAATCCCCGGAGAGTGAGCAGCAGGCTGCGCTGGCTATCCGCCTGGCTGAGTCCGGCGTTCCCGTCTATTCATGCCACTTCAGTGAGTTGGATCACCTCTCACAGGACATCATCGTCAACCCCTGCGGTTGGAGCTTCCAACTTCTGGACGAAACCCCGGTGAATCGCTTCGGTATCTCACTCAATGGCACTGGCATCAGGGGAGGATGGGGCGCGGTTCTATCACGCCTCGCTCGCGCATCAGGCAACATGCCAACGGCTAGTATCAGTGCCGTTCGACACGCCTTTGCGGTCTTGAGGGAAGAGGGCGGCGGCAGTTCAACCTGGAATCTCGGCGACCAAATCAGAGGTCCGGCCGGTGAAGGTGGCAAGTTGGTTGGTCTGCTCGGCGGAATGGCGGTGGATACCGCCAACGGTCGCGTTTATCACGTTAGCCCGGATGCAAAGTCGCTCGATATGATCGGTCAGATGCCGGGGCGCTTCCTGCGAGAGATGCCCCAAGACCTCAAAGAGCTGACCGTATGGGCTTCGCGGGCGTACCTCAACTTCCTCACCGAGCTGCCCCCGGACGAGAAGCAGAGGAAGGTTGTCGTCGGCATCCTGCAAAACGCTATTGATGCCGGGATCGATGAAGCGTGCGTCGGCCTTGCCCGGTGCTATGAGGCAACCAATCGCCAGCCATATCTGAACGAAGCTGATCGCCTGTATCGCTCTTGCGCAGCCCGATCACCCATGGCGGCCTACTACGTGGCACACCAGTGCATGACATCAGACCCGGCCAAGGGCCATGAACTGCTCCATTTCGCGGCAGAGCATGCTTACCCATTTGCGCTTTGCGATCTTGGAATCAGCCTTTACCAGAGCGCGGACACAAGACAGAAGGGGCTTGATCTGCTCAAGCAGGCATCCGCCGCCGGCGACGTGACGGCCTCATATCACTTGGCTGTGCTGGCGGTTCAGGTAGGGCAGTACGAGGAAGCTAAGTCCTACCTCAAGGGCCCGGTGGAGTGTGGCGACGGGGAGTGTGCTGAGTTTTACCTGAAGATCGTCGAGGCCCAGATTAAGTCAGGGGCAGGCGACCGGAAGGCGTACAAGAATCAGCAGTCTTGGGTTCGCACCCGGATGAAGAAGATGAAGGGAAGGGCGAGGGCGGAAAGTGCGTAGCAAGAGGCCTTGGCTTCCTCTCGTGCTCATGCTTCTTGCCAGTCATCAGGCAAAGGCCAAGCCGGTTACCGACTTCGAGCTTCAACACTACGAGGTGACCGGCAGCACGATTGCCGAGATCAAGCGGTCGATGGCCAAGAAGTCACCCATTCGCACCGGCAACAAGGGGTTTGGCGGTGTCACGGTGTGGTCGCTCGATACCACCTATACGACGGTGGAAACCCCGGACGGTGGGTGCGAGGTTCGCGATCCGAAGGTGTTCCTGAAGGTCAAGATCGTGCTGCCGAAGCTCAGGCCAGGGCCGCGGCTGTCCCGACAAGCACGGGCTGAGTGGGAGCGGTTCCTCGGGGCCTTGCGCGCACACGAGATGCTGCATGCTAAAAACGGCCTCTATACCGCTGAGACCATCGAGAAGCGGATGACGAATCTCCGGACGAAGGTGAGCTGCCACCGGACGAAAGAGGTTCTCAATCAGGGCAGTCAGGCGCTCATCTCAAATATCACCCAGCGGGACCGGGACATGGATCGCGATACGAGGCATGGTGAGACGCAGGGTGCTTACCTGGACGATCGTGTGGATTTACATCAGCAGGCGGTCAGGCGCTGACAGGGGGCAGGTCTGAGTCAACTGCCGATCTCCCCAAAGAATCAATGGTCAGGGACTGCATGTGGCGTCATCGCCGTCGGTACTCTGGCGTTACTCTCTTCACTGCCAACATAGATAAAACGGAGTTTCAAATGGTCTACGCAGGTTTCTGGCTACGTCTTGCTGCATTCATTATCGATGCAGTGATCTTATCCGTACTCATCTTCGCCATAGTGTTCTGTCTGATTTTCATCCTGGCGCTCACTGGTACAGTCGATGAGAACCAAATTTCGGCTGTCGTACAGTTGATCAATTTGGTGGTGGCGCTGGCCTACTACGTCGGCTTCGAGACCTCTCGCTTCCAAGGCACGCCGGGGAAAATTGCCCTCAAGATCAAGGTGTCCGACGAGCATGGTCAGCGCGTGACTCATCTGAGAGCGGTTGGCCGGTACTTTGCTCGTGTCCTGTGCATCCTGACTCTGGGTATCGGGTACCTGATGGCAGGCCTCACAAGGCGCAAGCAAGGTCTGCATGACCTTGTGGCTGGATGCCTGGTTCTTTCGGCCAATGCCCCAGCTACTGACCTCCCGAAGACTGAGCCGGTGTCAGCCGGTCAGCCGCTGAGCCTCGACAAGGCCTGAGCTACTCCCCGCCTGCAAAGAGTTCTTGCGCCCCATCGCTGATGGGGCTCACCTCAAGCATCAAGTCTGGCTATGCCACTTGGCGTGCCCTGGTCGTCGGTGCGTGCTAATAAAGCGACTTCTTGAACCTGTCACGGCTAATTCAAAAGGGCATCCCGTGACGCATGAAGTCTGGTGATACGCAAATGACCGTTCCAAACAAGAGAAGTCGTCGGTCTCCGAAGATTCAGGAGCAGGGCAACGTCTTGGTTCTGCGCTGTGCTTCCGCGGAAGAGCATCAACAAATGACCGCGCTTATTGAGCAGCTGAAGCGGAAGTCCGTCCGCCTGCTCAATGCCGATGGCGATCGGGTAACTCTGCATATCCTCCAAAAGTATGCTGAGACGCCTGATGGAAGTGAGCTCACCTTCACGCCAGGCATTCTTGAGGCGTTCAGCGGGCAAGATGCCGTCGCCCCGATGGAGCTTCTTCGCAAAATGGCGAGCATGGCGTTCTAGCCCCGCATCAGGCCCGGCTTGATGTCGGGCTGTGGGTGCTCAGCCCCAATCGTTCCGAAGCGTGACATTTCTCACTGTTAGACACTCACTGTGAGTTGCAAAAGCCGCTCACAGTGATAGCTTATTCCTCAGACCAATAGCGGAAGTCGGCGAGAGAGCCAAATGAGGAAAACATCGACCGATTACATGCGGGAGAAGCGAGCAAAGCTGAGAGTCCTGGGCTTTGTCCCCAAGGAAGTCTGGGTTTTACCGGAGAACACGGGGCTTCTTGGAATGCTCGAACTAAAGCTTCGTCACCCTGTTGAGGCTGACGGGATCAAAATGGAGAAAGTGATGCACGCGGAAAACTGGAACATCGCAAAACTGGCTGAAGCCCTGTCCACACACGAGCTGGTCAGCGGCGGCAAGGCCGGCCTGACCGTCGTCGAGGGTGCCGATCAAACCATCCAGCTCTCGATGAACGAGCTGGGCGGCCTGCCGATCTTCATCGCAGTCACCGGCGAGCAGATCATCGTCGACACCATCCTGGTTGAAGCCGGTGAGGTTACTGACCTGGCTGCTTTCAATGCCGCAGTGCTGCGCTCTCGTGACCTGCTGCCGCTCTCTTCGATCGGCCTGGAAACGCTCCCGAGCGGCGAGGACGTTTATTCGATCTTCGGTGCCCTGAGCTCTGGTTCGAGCTTGGCAAACGTGATCACCGAGATCGAGACGCTGGTTGAGAACATCCAGCGTGCCACTGAAATCTTCCAAGACATGTTTGTGCAGGAGAGCAATTAAATGAGCGCCACTCAACCCTCCCTGATTAAGCGCCTCTTCACCGCCCTGCGCGGCGGTGCAAACGAGATCGGTGAAGCCCTGGAGCAGACTCAGCAGCTTCGCATTCTCGATCAAGAGATCCGTGATGCGGGCAATGCCCTGAGCACTGCCGAGCAAGAGCTGACCAAGATCATGGCCAAGGAAAAGCTGGCTGCGAATCGAGTCACTGAGCTCAGCGCCAAGATCCAGGAAATGGAAGGCTATGCGGTTGCCTGCCTCGACGCTGGCAATGAAGGCCTGGCCCTTGAGGCCGCTGAACGCATTGCACAGCTGACTAACCAGCGCGACGAAGAGCAGAGCCAGGCCACCGACTTCGGTAAGCAGGTTGCCACGATGAACGAACAGATCGCGAAAGCCCGCGCAAACGTCCAGGCGCTGCGTCGTCAGGTTGACCGGGTTCGTGCTCGTGAAAGCGTTCTGAAGGCTCAGGTGGCAGTGGGCCGCGCCGGCGGAGCTGCAAACGGCAAGGTGGCTACTGCCGCCTCTACTTTGGCCCGCATCAATGCCCGCCAAGAGGAAACTGCCGCTCAACTGGAAGCAGAAGAGCAAATGGCGGCAATTGCCACCGGTGATGATCTGGAGAAGAAGCTGCGCGAAGCGAACATCATTCAGGCCGGCGCTAGTGGTAAGTCGGTGCTGGAAGGTCTGCGTAACCGCTCGAAGTGATGGAATCGAGCGGGGCTCTGCCCCGCTCGATTGGAAAGGGAGGCAATCTGGTGAGGAACGCCATACGGCTTGTCATAGCCATTGCTGCGGCAATGGTGTTCATCCACATCGTGAACGCTATTACAGGGCATCAGCTCTCGCAGTTCGGCCTGATTCCGCGAAGCAAGGACGGGCTGTTCGGGATAGTGCTCTCTCCCTTTCTCCACCAATCATTCGGGCATCTTGGGTCCAACATTGCGGCATTTGCCGTCTTGGGGGCGCTCGTTGCTGCATCGTCAATGAGCCGGTTCGTCAATGCCAGCCTGCTGATAATCCTGTTGGGTGGTTCCCTGGTCTGGTTGTTTGGCAGTACCGGCATTCACATCGGTGCAAGCGGCTGGGTATTTGGCCTCTGGGGCTACCTGCTGAGCAGGGCTTATTTCGAGCGTAACTGGAAAAGCATTGGTGTTGCCGCAGTGGTTTTCATCATCTACGGCGGCATGGTCTTTGGCCTCCTGCCGGCGTCTCGGGTCTCCTTTGAGTCGCATATTGCCGGCGCATTGGCTGGCATCTTGGCGGCCTATCTCCACGCGCCCCGCCGCAATACCCAATCGGCTTGAAGACAGCAACTCAGCCGTTAATGTCCATCAGGAAATCCAAGGCTTAGAACAGGAGCCGATATGGCGGTGTTTTTACTTCTCCGAGAAATCTTCGCAAACGTCTGGCGAAAACTAACTTGGTTTGCGCTCGGGCTGGTTATTGCCGCCCATGCATCGATTGCTTACCTGGGCCTTTATTTGGCTGGCGAGAAGCATCTGCTGGAGCCGGCGACATTCATTTATTTCTACATCACCACCACCGCTACGGTCGGATACGGTGACCTCGCCCCGCAGAGTGCAGGCGGGCGCGTGTTTGATGCGGTCTGGCTAATGCTTGGCGGGATCGCCCTGATCACTGCTGTGATCGCGAAAGTGACGAATTTGGTGATCGAACTATGGAGACGAAATATGAAGGGGCGCGGTGATTTCTCTGCTCGTACTGGCCACACCGTTGTTGTTGGTTGGGTTGGCGGCGAAAGCGACAAGATTATTGAGCTGCTTCAGCAGGATGATGCGTCGAGTGATGACCGGGTTGTTCTCGTAGATGCTGCTGCTGAAGAGAACCCAATGGATGGCGTTGTCGACTTCGTGCGAGGCGAGTCCCTTAGCTCCGAATCCTTGCTGATCCGCGCTGGAGTGCGCGGGGCAGAACGCATCCTCGTGCACACCTCTTCGGACGAGCAAACCCTTGCCACGGTTTTGACCATCAATGCGCTGAACCCGGTCGGGCATGTCGTTGCTCACTTCGAGTCGAGCGCTTCGGCTCAACTGGCGCGGAAGTACGCACCCAAGCTGGAATGCACGTCCAGCATGGCGACGGAAATGCTCGTACGTGCCGCCCAAGACCCAGGCTCATCCAAGGTCTTCTCCGAACTGCTTTGCGTGGGGGAGGGAGCTACTCAGTTCTCCTACAAGCTCCCGCAACTGTTCGCTTCGACGGTCGGTGATCTCTACCTCAGCCTGAAGAATGACTTCAATGCCGTGCTGATCGGGTACCAGGCCGCTGATGCTGAGGCTCCGGCGATCAACCCGGCGAACTCTACCCCGGTGAAGGGTGGCGTCATCTTCTACATCGCTGACCAGCGTATCGAAGAAGGGCATTTCGCATGAGCTGGCTTCGTCGTGTGATGGGGTTCGAAGCCCCGCCTAAGGCAGCAACCCCCGATCTGGAGACCCGAGCGCTGGGCCTCGCCAATGGCAAGCGCGTATCCATCGATCCTGATCTGGATAAAACCGTCTCGCCGCATCTCTGCCAGCCCGCGTTCTCCGGCGTCCAGTGCGTCTGGTCGTCTGGCGAGATCGAGCTGGGCCATGGGCACTTCCTGCATCGCTTCTACCTCGATGACGACGAGACCTGGATTCAGGTCCACACCTCCGGTGGCCTTGATGGATCGGTCGAGGAAGTGACCCTTTTCAGCTACGTGAGCGCTGATGTGGTCAATTCACAGTCCGAGCTCGCGCGCCTGGCTGGACCGGATAGCCCCATTGGGCTGCCGCAGTATTCCTACTGCGATCGCCAGTTCGAACGGGTATGGGGCACCGAGGAAGGCCAGACCGAGCTGGTCGCCTACCAAGAGAAAGTCACCAGTCCTGACCAGCGCTACGGGATCAAGCATCACGCGATGCTCTATGCGCGGGACACCGAACTTCATTCACGCAGAGAGTTCTTGCTGTTCTCTGCTGAAGAAGACGAAGAGGGCACCGTTACGCTGACCACATCGGTTGGCGTCAGCCTCTTCCAATCCGACCTCACGGTCTCTTACTGAAAGGAACTCCTATGCTTGAAGCTCTTCAACTGTCCCTGGCCCCTTCGGCTTTGGTTGGCTTCCTGGTCTACATGATCGGAGCGATCGCCCTCCTGGCCGCGTTCAAGGTGGTCTACACCCGCATTACTCCGCACCGTGAGTATGAGCTGATCCGATCTGGGAATGTGGCTGCGGCAATCGCGTTGAGCGGCGCAATCATCGGTTTCGCCCTGCCCACCAGCAACATCATCGCCAACTCGGTCAGCCTGCTCGATTTCGTTGTATGGTCGTTCATCGCTGGTGCGGTGCAGCTTGCCGCCTTCTACGTGGTGAGCCGTGTAATCAAAGACCTGCCGGAACGTATCAAGAACAACGATTTGGCGGCGGCGATTTACGTGGCTGCGGTGTCGATCTCCATCGGGATGCTCAACGCTGCCTGCATGACCCCATCGGCCGCGTAACTGACAGGGAAGGTGAGCCTTATGAAACGAAGTTCACAGTTGAAGCTGGGCATGGTCACGGCCATCCCGCTGGTGCTGTCTGCATGCTCTCAGCCCAATGAGCCGGCCGAGAAGATGATCAGCGGCAGTGTGAAAAACTCCTACGACAGCGTTCAGCAGTGCGTCGACGACAAGTTGCCCGTCGATGTCTGCTCCGATGCGTACATGGCCGCACTGGCACAGCACAAGAAGATCGCGCCGGCCTACAAGGACGAAGAGTCCTGCGAAGCTGACTTTGTGCCGGACTACTGCGCTGTTACCTCCGAGGGGCTCTTCATGCCAAAGCTCGGCGGCTTCGAGATCGCTGCTCAATACAGCCTCCCCGAAAGCCAGGTAGCGGCAATGAATGGCGGCTCACTGGCAGGCGTTGCTGCTCCAGTGTCAGCAGCGGCGGCCGGCGTCGCGTCGAGTAACGACGGCCTCCTGACCGGCCTCCTGCTCGGTCAGATGCTCGGCAATGGCTCAGCACGCTATTACAGCGAGCCGATCTACGTGCACCGTGACTCGCGCGGGGCATTCAGCCGCTCAACGCTTTCCCGCCAGATCAGCGCCGGCAAATCGTTCGAGCGTTCTGTTCAGGTGACCTCTGGCCAACGCTACACGACCGCTTCGAAGCCAAGCATCACGAGCGCCCTGAAGCGTCCGACCGCAATCAGCAGCAAGCCCGTTACTGTGGCAAGCACAAGTAGCCGCGGCGGATTTGGTAGCCAAAGTGCCGCGCGCAGTGGATGGGGCATGAGCAGTGGCCGGTCGTCGTTCGGCGGCTAAGGGGAGCTAGATGAAGCGGATTCAGTTTCAAGAGCGTCAAGGGTGGCAGGCAAAAGCAGAAGCAATGGGCTTCCGCTTCCACACGATCGGCGGTGAGCGCTACTGGGATGAGCGGAACTACTACCAGTTCACTCTCAACCAGGTCGAGAAAGACCTCGAAGAGCCCACCAAAGAGATCCATGAGATGTGCATGGATCTGGTCGGTCGCGTTGTCGAAAGCGAGAGCATGCTGAGTTTGCTGGCCATCCCACAGGCGTACTGGGATCTGGTCCGAACTTCGTGGAAAGAAGGGCACCCGCACCTGTATGGCCGGATGGATCTGGCCTATACGGGGGCAGGGCCTGCCAAACTGCTCGAACTCAATTACGACACCCCGACCAGCCTGTACGAGGGCGGGGCGTTTCAGTGGCTCTGGCTGGAGGACTGCATCGCTCAAGGGCTCCTGCCTCAGAGCGCAGACCAGTTCAACTCGATCCACGAAAAGCTTGTCCAAGCCATGCAGGAGCTTGGGGTGACCTCTCCGTTCTACTTTGCTTCGGTCAAGGGAAGCGAAGAGGACAAAGGCACCACAGACTACCTGCGCGACATCGCCAGCCAGGTCGGCATTGAAACTCGACACATCGACATCGAGGACATCGGGCTATCAGCGGCGGGCCGCTTCACAGACCTGGAAAACCGTTGGATTCCACACCTGTTCAAGCTCTACCCGTGGGAGTTCATGTTCCAGGAAGAGTTTGGGCCGGCAATCCCGACATCAGAAACTCAGTTCATTGAGCCTGCCTGGAAAGCGATTCTGTCGAACAAGGCTGTGCTGCCGTTGCTGTGGGAGTTCAACAAGGGGCATCCGAACCTTCTCCCCACCTTCTTCGACCGGGAGCCGGGACGGAGTGTGCCGGCGGGATGGGTGCGCAAACCCTTCTTCTCTCGGGAAGGCTCTAACATCGAGCTGCGTACCCAGAGTGGCGATCATGTCAAAGAGGACGGTCCATACACTGATTCGCCCTACATCATGCAGGAGTTCAGTCCGCTTCCGCAGTTCGGTGATTCGTACACCCTCATCGGGTCGTGGGTCGTCGGCGATCAGCCGGCCGGCATAGGCATCCGTGAGGATGACAGCCTGATCACCAAGGATTCATCCAGGTTCGTCCCTCACATCATCCTGGACTGACCCCGCTGTCCATGGCTGCGCTGCAAGGAATGTTGCAATCGCGCAGCCAACATAGGGCATGATTGCCCAATGTGAAATGGACTTCCGAGGGTCTAATGATTCGACGCATAGCTTCTCGGCTGGCGCTGGCCGCCAGCCTCATAGGCGCTTCGCACGGCGCATCTGCGCTGGATTTCTCCATCCCGCAGCACGACACCACCGAGCAATTCCATTGGGTGACGCATGACCTTGGGCTGCCCAGGATCTATGCGTCTGGGCTGATCGAGGCGGGCGATGCCGAGCGCCTCGCGGCCTTCCTCAAGGATACCGGTACCGACTCAGGCATTGTCCTCTTTAGCTCACCAGGCGGCTCCCTCCAAGAGGGCGTTTTGCTCGGGGAGACCATCAGAAAGCATGGCCTTTCAACGGGCATAGCTCAGTTCGACAACGGGGCAATGAGAAAGGCCGGGCAATGTGCAAGCGCTTGTGCCTATGCCTTTGTCGGAGGGATTCACCGGTATTACGAGGCCGGGGATCAGCAACTTGGTGTGCACCAGTTCTATGCATCCGGCCCAGATGCCATCTCCAGCAGTGAGACGCAGAAGATAAGTGGCCTCCTGGTCGCCTACTTGAAAGGCATGGGGGTAGATCCTCTGGCCTTCACCGTTTCGGCTAGTGCTGGTCCTGATGGGATGTTCTGGCTAACCACCGAACAAGCCATCGAGCTCCAGATCGCCACGAATGGGCTGAGTAGCGCTGTCGCAGAACTCAAGCAGGCTCAAGGAGCGACGTATCTCTCGGTCGAACAAGACAATGGCGGTCCACTCGGCCGTTTCCTGTTCTTCTGCGGATCGCAGCAGCAGGTAATGCTTGTCGGGGGCTTCGTCAGTACGCCTGAAGACACAGCCAATAAGCATGAATGGGCAACCTGGTCGGCGCTGAAGGTCGGCACCAAGACTATCTACCCCGTTCGCAAAGCCGATGATCCCCAAAGCATCAATCAAGCGGGATCTATGGTGTCCGCGGGCAGGACGCTGAGTCGTAGCGACATCATCACTCTGCTGAAAGAGCGTTCAGTTGGGTTTGTCTTTGGCGCAGATGGGATGCTTGCTTACGGGACAACTGCTGACCTGTCCCCAGTAATCTCAAAGGTTGAGGCCTTCGTGACTAACTGCACGGCTCCGGCCAGGTAGGAGCCGTGCATTGGATGACGGCCCGGAGCATCATCCAATAGGGTCTATGCCTTAATGGGGGCGGCGCTGATCCTGATTAGGCGTGCGAGGTCTTTGCATTCAGGGTCGTCTTCGGCCGAGATGCACGCATGCCGCATGGCCATGTCAGAAACGCCACCCCAGCACAGCTTGAAACCAGCTCGCTCAGCGAGCATCTTCAAGAACTCTCGCTGGGTACGACCATTACCCTCGCGGAAGGCGTGGATGATGTTGATCTGCCCCAGGACACGCCCGGCCTCTGAAGCAAATGCATGCAGGTCGCCGGCGAGATCAGCAAAGCACGAAGTCTTCAGGATCTGTTCCTGCACTGAACGAAAGGCATCAGGGATTCTGGAGTGTGGAAGGAAGCGGGTCTGATTCTTGCCGATATCCACTACTCGGATTTTTCCGGCCCACGGGTACACGTCCTGGAAAATCCATTGGTGGATAGCGCAGAGGTGATCGAGGTCGAAACTTCCGGGGATCGGCGCTTCTTGCAGCTCTAACATGCGAGCCATGGCAAGGTCAGCCTCGAAAGCTGACAGCGATTGGGTGTCGGTGAAACCACCAAGATTGGTCAGGACGCCATTGTCTTGAACGTATGGATCGTCTTCTGCGGAGTAGCCGGCGAGGTAGTAGTGGAGGTCGCTAGGGGCGGGAAGGGTGGTCATTTACATCCGTAGAAGGAACGGGCCATCGCTACCAGTTGAGCCGGCGTGATCTTGCCATCCCGGTAGTCGGACAGTTTCCCAGCCAAAAATGGGCTAGGGCGGGCGTTTTCCAGGTTGCTCGTTGCGAGAACATGGTCGACGTTCGCTTGTCGGACTGTTTGATGCGGGGTGCAAGCAATCATCATCACGAAACCTAGTTAGCGGTGGCTAAGGCCAATGTAGTCAGCGAGAGCCGGCATTTCAAGCTCTTACTGATAGCCGGCGCTAATCCACTGCGGCTACATCCCCACTGTAACGGCCCCGATTCGATTCGCTGCGGGCTGAAGCCGATCACCAGCTGATGGTTGCACAAGTCAGAACGGGGCGTCCTGGGAAATCGATGTTTCATGAGGGCACTTTGGCGTGCTGGCGCTGGGCGAGGGTGCTATCACAGGTCGTCGCTCGGATTAGGAAGTTCCGAGTCCTATAAGCCGGTGATCACGCATTTAGCGGAGTGACTGATGCAACTCACACGAATTTTCGGAATTGTGGCGGGGTGTTGTTTAGCGGTGGCCCAGGCCGCGCAGGCGGGTACACCGCCTTCGACTGGGGTTCCTGTTCTCAATGTCGCCAACTGGAACGACTACATAGACAAGGACACCATTGCTGCGTTTGAGGCAAAGCATGGCGTTGCCGTTCATTACGAGACGTACGTAGAGCATGGTGAGCTCATGGATGCCATCGACTCGAACCAGTTCGACGTTGTTGTCCCTGACTCGGTGACGCTTGGAAGCCTGATCTCGGCGGGCAAAGTGCAGCCGTTCGATACATCCAGCATGCAGGGATTCAAGGATGTACAGGCGATCCTGTCGGCCCGGATGCGTGCGAAGGATGCAAGCGGGCAGCACGCAGTCCCTTACATGTGGGGCCGTATTGGCGTTGCCGTTTACGCGCCCAAGGTGCGAGAAGCCCTTGGCGTTGAGGATATTCCCAACAGCCTCGATGTCGTCTTCTCACCGGAGAACATGCCCCGCCTGGCTCAGTGCGGAATCACGGTGATCGACAGTCACCTCGACGTTTTTGCGATGCTGATGCACTACAAGGGTCGCACCCTGGATCATGTCTCGGAGCGGAAGGTTCGTGAGTTTGGGACCTGGCTGAACGACCTCGCACCCTATGTCAGCAAGGTGGATGCATCGGACTACCTGGAGGACCTGCCGGCTGGCCGGAACTGCGTTTCGCTGGTATGGGAGGGTGACGGGCGAACCATGGCGAAGGAAAGTGCGAACATTGAGTTCTTCCTGCCCGCTGAAGGCACTGCGCTGTACATCGATTCCATGGTGATCACTGCCAGCAGCAAGAACAAGGAGCTGGCCGAGAAGTTCATCGACTTCATGGCTACGCCTGACATCGCGAAGCGGAACGCTGAATATACGTCCTACAACAGTCCGAGCATCACCGCGGCGCAGCAGCTGGAGACTGATGGCGTGATTGAGCCGCTGAGCATGACCGAGGTCCCGGTATTCCTACCGCCGACCATTAAGCCGGCGCTTGAGGAAAACCTGATTCATCTTTGGACGGAGTTCAGCGAGCGGGTTAATAACTCTGAACCAGAATCGAAGACTGCAAGTGCAGAGAAGCCTGGGGTCGGTGAATCGTCGTAACCAAACGGCATGCTTATGTTGGGCTAATAGAAAGGGGCGCAATTGCGCCCCTTTATAGTCATGGTTGTGAATGTGCCGTTTATCAGGATTGCTTCATGCGACGACCACGAATTGATACTTTAAGGATCAAGCTTAAGTCCAAGCGTCAATCCCTAGTGAAAGAATTTCTACTTCCCAAAAATAAAAGTCACAAGTAGGGGGTGGGCAATATATGCCTATCACTTCCGATTACCCTACTAATCGGAAGTATTAGGGCGAGGGTTCGGTAGTGTCCTTTTTAAACAGAAGCCTCGACTTTGTTCCAAGCTAGTCGATTGAAACTTCTTCGACGGTAATCTTCCTGTGCCCATGGGCAGCAACACACAGATCAGAATTATAGACGCCAACAAGCAATACGTCCTGATCGTGTCGGGATTTCGACTTCAGGTCCCATCTGGCCTTAATGCGGTCGTGCATTTCCTTCACTTCAGCATGACGGACCTCAATCCCGGCTTTCGCCACTACTCGATTTACCTCATCGGCAATCGGGTCAATGCTCGGCACCTGTCCTACGAGCTTGGATGCCATAGAGCACTCCAGCAAAGACTGAACTTGGTTCCTTGCACTATCGGCAGCGCTGTTATCTGAACACCCCGAGGTCATTGCGACCATCACGCCTGCCATCATTGCCATTCTCATCGACGAACTCCCGATCGCTTTGGTCTTGTTGGTTTTCCTCATCCTAGCTCTTCCCCTGGTGTGCGAATAGCTCATGCCAATCCGGGGCTTAGCTTTCGCGTGGGCGTTTTGGCTTGATGGTGTTCTGCATCCCGGTAATCTCTCGCCGACTTTATTGATGCAGGAAGCACTCATGCCTTTGAGCAAGCCGGCTCTACCCTCCCCTCAGGTTGAATCTCAGGCATCCGGTACAGCGTATGCCGCACACGGTAAGCCAAGCACTAGGTCCATGTGCTTGCAGCGCCCTGCCCTGAGCTTGATTGGAGCAAGCTTGATTTCATGCGCCAGCCTTGCGCATGCAGATACTGACCTTCTCCCACAGATCACGCTGAAATACACAGGCATTTTCTCCGGAGAGGCTTCTGATGCTGGGCAGGCATGTCAGTTAGCGCTGCCGTATGCAAACGACAATGATTTTGTTCGCTTCAAGAAGTACACAGAAGCGACGGCATATGTTGATCCAGAACTTGGGGCCGGATGTATGGCATCCGGTTTTTTATATAGCGGCTACAACCTTGAAGATTCAGAACCTTTCACGCAGTTTGAGAAGTGGATTTCTGAAGTAAAGGGGTGCCCTGCCGGATACGAGGTTGTTGAAACAGGCGATGAGCCAATGTGTCGCATCGGCGATCTGGCGGTTCAGAAAGGTGACCCTGGTTCAACATGCGAGGTTGAACCTGGCCTGAGCCCATTCCCAGGCAATCCTATAAATGTTGCAACTGGTAATAAGTTTCACAGCGAAGTTGATTTCACAACTGCTGGAATTCAACCTTTGACATTTGCACGCTTCTACAACAGTGGCGATGGTAGGTGGAGACATTCCTACTCCGCGAGGGTAATACAAGCCGAGCAAAGCGTCCTAGTTCAGCTTGAAGACGGTGTAGAGGAAAGGTTTGAAATAAATGGAACCATGATCTCAAGCCCTGGCGCACAACTTGGTGAGTTGGAAAAAGACGATGCAGGGTGGAAGTATCGGTCAAAAAGGAATGTGACCTACAGGTTTGGCAGTAATGGTTTGCTTGTCAGTAAGGCTTCAAAATATGGAACTGATGTAATTTCCAGATCTGGAAATGCGATTACAGTTCAGAATAACGGCGGTCGAGCACTTACCGTGACAGAGAAGGCTGACGGGTCTCCTATAAGCCTGAGCGCTGGCCCGATCAATATCGCGTATGAGTACGACGATCAAGGTCGCCTTATCAAGGCTGTCGATACCACGTCGCAGAGCCCTAAGACCAAAGAGTACCACTACGAAGACTCAAACTTCCCGATGCATCTGACTGGCATAACGGATACGAGTGGTGCCAGGGTAATGTCATGGGCATACGATGGTAGCGGGCGTGTAGTTTCAAGCCAGGGGCCTGATGGGACTTCACTGTTCACCTCTAACTATGATGTTCAGCGGACGGTAGTGACTGGTCCGCTAGGAGCGATGGATACCTATAACTTTGTATCTGTTGCCGGAGTTAGACGAGTCGCCAGCATTGAAGGTGAAAGGTTTGGTCGATGCCCCAATGTAAATAGTTCGTTTGAGTACGATGAAAAAGGTCATCTCGTATCTAAATCTGACAACCTTGGCGTGGTGACAAAATACGAAAGAGGTAGCGCGGGAGAGGAAGTTTCAAAGACATCCGCATACGGCCTTCCTGAGCAGTTCAAAGTAGAAACGACTTGGCACTCACCTGGAAGGCCCTCGGTGATCAAGACGCCAGCGACACGTTTCGAATTCGCCTATGACCAAAATGGCAATCTCATACGTCGCACAGCAGTGGACGCCCTCTCCGCTTCTGGTAGGCAGAGGACTACAACTTATGCGTATGACTCATCATCGCGCCTCATCTCGGTCGATGGGCCTCGCACAGATGTCAATGACACCCTCTCGTACGCATATGATGAGGTTGGTAACCTCTCGACCATAACCAATGCGCTCGGGCAGAAGACATACTTTTCAGACCATAACGTCCAGGGGAATCCAGGTCAGATCACAGACTCAAATGGGGTCGTAACGAGAGTGACATATTCACCTCAGGGCCTGGTTGAGCGATTGGAGTCCGATGGATTCGACACAGGCTATGAGTACGATGCGGCTGGCCGGGTGACGAAGTTTGTTCAACCTGACGGCGCGTGGCTGAGTTACAGCTACAACCAAAATGGCTATCTAACAACGGTTGAAAGGTCTGATGGTGGTCGTATTGAGTATTCTGTAGATCCAGCAGGAAATCGGACAGAAACTAAGATTTACGACAACAGTAGCAACCTGCTTTATACACAGAGCAAGTTCCTGAGTGAACTAGGTGAGGTGCTTAGGAGCACAGGTGGGTCAGGCCAGACGCACCATTTCGAGTATGATGGGAGCGGCAACCTGACTTCGGTCCTTAATCCAAATCTGGCTGTCTCGCTGAATGCATTTGACGGTCTCAATAGACTGGTCAATACCACTGATCCCATGGGTGGCAATGTTGCCTACTCGTATAACGCAAACAATCAGATCAACAAGGTTACTGACGCACGCGGTGTAACCACTCAATACAACTACGACGGGCTTGGGAATCTGGTCAGCCTGATCAGCCCGGATAGTGGCACAACTACCTTTGAGCATGATGATGCAGGGAACGTCGTTCGGAAAACTGATGCTCGCGGAGTAGTATCACTTTTCACCTACGATGCTTTGAACCGACTTAAGTCAGTCTCCTACCCCGCCACCCCTACCCTGTCTGTTCAGATGTCCTATGACATGACTCATGACGGAAATCGTGGGGTTGGTCGCCTGACAGCAATTCAGGATTCTGGCGGCCTAATCGGCTATCAGTATGATCCGCGCGGGAACCTGACTGAGCAGATTCGTTCCGTTCCTGTCCTGGCGCGCACGATTGATGAGGCTGTCGGCTACGGCTACGACGGCTCGAACCAAATCACCAGAATCGATTACCCGGCAGGCTTTAGCGTGCACTACAGGCGCAATGCTGGTCGTGTCACAGGTGTTGACCTTTCCGTTGGTTCAGGAGCCCCTGTTCCGCTTGCTACAGACATTCAGTATCTCCCCTTTGGGCCGGTGAGAAGCTTGGCATGGGGTAATGGCCTACACCTAAGCCGGACGTATGACCAAGACTACCGGCTGACCTTTCAGCAGACAGGTGAGACCTTTACTACCTACGGCTACGATCCGAATGGGAATTTGTCGTTCATCGGCAAGGGCCCCAGCGAGTCCTCAGAGTATCAGTACGACCCTCTGGACCGACTGATCGTGGAAGCGGATAGAGATGTTCGTAAGGCCTACAGCTACGACGGGAACGGTAACCGCCTGGCCAGGACGACCACATTCAGCATCGAACCACCTAGGGATGATGAGTTCCAGGCCCTGGAGATAGCATCGAACAGCAATCGGGTTTCAAAGTTGAATGGCGTGACGGTGGAAAGAGATGCCGCTGGCAACACTTTGAGGCAGCGGGATGGCATCCGTTACACCTACGACGCACAAGGGCGTCTGAAGCAGGTTTTTGATGGGTCCGAACTGATTGCAGATTACCGGTACAACTCACTTGGCCAGCGCACCGTGAAGCAGGCCTACGCCGGTGGCTCGGTTGTCACAACGTGGACCTATCTCTACGGGCAGGCAGGTGAGCTGCTCGGGTATTCCCAGTACGGGGCGGCCGGCAACAAGGTCAAATCCCAGTACATCGTGTGGCTGGGTCGGATGCCGCTGGCAGCCCTGGACATTGCGTACTCATCCGATGGTGTGTCGATTTCGAGCCTGAAGAAGCTCTACCTGCACAGCGATCACCTGAACACCCCACGCCTTGCTACGAATGACGCCCAGGTGCCTCAATGGCGCTGGGATAGCGATGCATTTGGTGTTGGGATGCCCAACCAGGACGTAGATGGTGATGGGGTGGCGGTTGACATAGCACTTCGCTTCCCCGGCCAGCTTTACGATGAGCACAGCCGCCTCTACTACAACTACTTCCGGGATTACGACCCCAACACCGGGCGGTACGTCGAAAGTGATCCGATTGGGCTCAACGGAGGGCTGAATACCTACGGCTATGTAGGCGGTAATCCGCTCAGTTTTTTTGATCCGTTTGGCCTAGATATAGCCGTGATAAATAACGGGCCTACACAAGATAATCCGATTGGTCATACGGCCATAGCTGTAACTGGAGCAGGAGTTTACAGTTTTGGTAATGGTACTGCGCTTGGCAGTAGTACTAGGTCTTATCTGTTAAGAGAGGCTCCGCGTCGCAACACAGTCGTTACTGTGATAAAGACAACTGCTGCGCAGGATGCAGCAGCTATCGCACACTTAAAGCAATATAAAAGCAGCAGGCTGCCTGATGCGGCAAGTGGAATAATTGCAAGTGAAAACTGTGCAAGTCGCGTAAGCGAAACCTTAGTTGCGGCAGGTCTCTCTGACGAATCAACCATTAGCCCTTGGAACGTAATAGTGCTAGGTGCTGATGCTGCCAAAGCTCAGGGCGGAAAAAACTACATTATCCCGCTAAACTCAACAGATATACCGGCTGAGCTATCTCAATTCGAGGCAAGTAATAAATGAAAATATTAACTATTTTACTCGCTGCCTGCATGATGGTCGGGTGTAATGGTGAACAGTCTTTAATGGATGATATATCGGCAAATAATGTTGCCAATGTTTCTGCTTGGCTGCATTCAAATAAGTCCCCTGATGAATATTTGGCTGATGGATGGACTCCGCTTACATATGCAAGCATGATGGGTAAAACAGAGATTGTTAAAATGCTAGTGAGTAATGGCGCTAGCATAAATAAGCCTGAGGGTGGTGGAAATACCCCTTTGTATTGGGCGGCCTTTAATAATAGTTACGATACGGTTTCTTACTTGGTGTCAGCTGGTGCTAACACATGTCCGGTGATGGAGGACAGAAAATCACCACGGGATATTGCTCAAGTAAAAGGTTATTCGTCATTGCTGAAAATAATACCTGAGTGTAAAAGCCAAAAAATTCATAGCGCTGATCAAGCTAGGTAGCGCTGGCTGATAAAAGCCGTAGTAATTAAAATCGGGCCAATTATTTTGGCTCAACCCAATATCTCCTAAGCCCAGCCACGCGCTGGGCTTTTTTCAGACACGATTTAGCCGATTGCCTTGCACCTCGCAGCGCTCACTTTAGGGTTTCTACCTGTCAGTTTGTGCAGCAGGGTTTTCAGGCCTTTCCGGCACAGTGTGTCAGGTTGGGCCGGCAGGGTGTTCAAGTTGATGCAGTCCCTATACAAGGACAGGCCTCTTGATTAGGGCTGCCTGGCACGGCCTTGGAATCACCACGCCCCGCGGATACCCCTCTGGGCATCCCCGTTGTCTGCCAACCCCTCCTACCCCCCCCCCGCACTATCTCGCGCCTTTTCGGCTCATTGAGTGAACACGTGTTTCGCGACCCCGTTTTGGCTTGAAGGGTCTGATTCTGTCGTTAATCTCGCTAGCCGACTCAACGAATGCGCAGGGTTTGTAGATGCACGTAGAAAAGCCGGCTAATCCCCTCCCCCAGGGCGAATACATGGGGGCCGAGCAAACGGAGTTCTTCCGGAAGCTGCTCCTGGAGAAGCATGCGGATCTATCGCAGCGGATATCAGACCACGTTAAGGGAATGCAGGTGCAGGAGCGCGTTAGCGATGACCTGGACAAGGCAGCCCTTGAGTACGAGCACTCTGTAGGTATTCGGCTGTTGGACCGCCTTCGTGCGGACCTCGCAGCTGTTACGGC
Source organism: Pseudomonas saponiphila (assembly GCF_900105185.1). Classification (NCBI taxonomy): domain Bacteria; kingdom Pseudomonadati; phylum Pseudomonadota; class Gammaproteobacteria; order Pseudomonadales; family Pseudomonadaceae; genus Pseudomonas; species Pseudomonas saponiphila. The sequence goes on from NZ_FNTJ01000003.1 coordinate 188,475, forward strand.
TGCCATCAAGCGGCTAAGTGCAGGTGACTACGGCTACTGCGAGTCAACCGGTTTGGAAATCGGGGTAGATAGGCTGCTCCTTAATCCAGCAGCAACGCTCTGTTTCGAAGCAATGCAGTACCGGGAACTTCAGGAAAAACACCTTCGGCGTTCTAGCTAGAACTCATCACAGGGCCCCACCATGCTCAAGTGCGGATTTCGGTGAACGTGACCGAGCGTTTCGCTAATACGTGACCGGTGCTTCCACCCCGGTTGCGCGGGTTCTGGATTGTAATCGCATCGGTCACGATGCGGCTTGTTCCTCGGCTTTTTTTCGGCGCAGCGACTCGCCTTTCATCGTCAGTCGGTAGGCGTTGTGCACCAGGCGGTCGAGGATGGCATCGGCCAGGGTCGGGTCGTTGATCCAGCCGTGCCAGTGCTCGATGGGCAGTTGGCTCGTCAGGATGGTGGAGCGGCTGCCAGCGCGGTCGTCGATCACCTCCAGCAGGTCATGCCGGGCTCCTTCCTCCAGCGGGGCTAGCGCCCAGTCGTCCAGCACCAGGACGTCGACCTTTGCCAGCTGTTGCAGGGTACGGCCGAAGCTGCCGTCGCCATGAGCGATGCGCAGTTGTTCCAGCAGGCGCGGGGTGCGCAGGTACAGGGTGCTATAGCCCTGGCGGCAGGCCTGGTTGCCCAGGGCGCAGGCCAGCCAGGTTTTGCCGGCACCGGTCGGGCCGGTCAGCAGCAGGTTGTGCTGCTGGCGGATCCAGTCGCCACTGGCCAGGGTGGCGATCAGACGCTCGTCCAGGGCGCGTCCGGTGCGGCGGTCGAGATCTTCCAGGCAGGCGTTGGCGTACTTGAGCTTGGCCTTCTTGCGCAGCCGTACCAGGCGCTGGTTGTCACGCCAGGCCAGTTCGCGGTCGAGCAGTAGGCCGAGGCGTTCATCGAAGCTCAGGCTGTGGCTGGCCGGCAGCGTCCATTGCTCTTCCAGGGCGCGGGCCATGCCGTCCAGGCGTAGCTGGTGCAGTTGATTCAGGGTGTGTTGCGGCATCATCGAACAGCTCCTGTTGCGGGGGTTGGTAGTAGTCGGCGCCACGGACGTTCTCGTGGTCGCCGGGTAAGGTCGTTTCGGCGGCACGCTGGGGCAGCGGCTGTTGATCCAGGCCTTGCTGGAGCAGGTTGCGCACGCTGCGCCCGGTGAAGGCGCGCAGGTGTACGGCACGTTCGGCAGCGGCTTCCAGGCGTGCATTGCCATAGCGCCGGGCCAGCGAGAGCAGGCCGAGGCAGGCGCGGTAGCCCATCTCCGGGTGCGGCTTGTGGGTCAGTTGGTGATCGATCAGTTGGCGCGTGTAGGGGCCGATCCGCGCGCCCCAGTCGAGCAGGCGTTGTGGCGTCCATTCGCGATGCGCCTGGTGCGCCGCGGGCATGTGCTCGCGCTGGGTACTGTAAGCGCCGCGTCGCCCCAGCAGCAGGTGGCTGGCCACCCGCCGGTTGCCATGCAGCACTTCCAGGGTGTGTGCCGTCAGTCGCACGTCCACGTTCTGCCGGGCCAGGGCGGAGGGCACGCTGTAGAAGCTGCCATTGACCTCGATGTGGTAGTCGATGCTGACCTTGCAGCGCTTGAAGGTGGCGACCTCGTAGGGATGCACCGGCAGCGCTCGCAAGGCCGGGCGATCCAGGCGCTCGAACCAGTCGCGCCGGCAGCCATCGAGCCGCTTGAACGGGCGCCGATTCAGATCCTCCAGCAGCTCGGCGATGGCCTGGTTAAGCGCATGCAGGCTGAAGAACTGCCGATGGCGCAGCCGCGCCATGATCCAGCGCTCGACCACCTGCACCGCCACCTCGGCCTTGGCCTTGTCCTGAGGCTTGCGTGGCCGTGCCGGCAGGATCACCGTCTGGTAATGACGCGCGCACTCCAGCGTGGCCCGGTTCAGGCCCGGCTCGTAGCGATCCGGCTGGGCGACCAGGGCGCGCGGATTGTCCGGCACAACCATTTCCGGCACGCCGCCAAAGTAGGTCAGAGCCTGGCCCAGCGAGGTCAGCCAGTCCACCTGGGTTTCGCCTGGCGTCGCGCAGGCATAGGTGTAATTCGAGGCGCCCAGGGCGGCGACGAAGATGTGCGCCCGGCGCACTTCGCCGGTGGCCGGGTCGACCACCGGCAGCGTCGGCCCGGCATAGTCGATGAATAGCTTCTCGCCCGCACGGTGCAGCTGACGCATCGAACGTTTGAGCGTCTGGGCGTAGCGCCGGTAGTGCTCGACGAACTGGGTGTAGCGGTAGGTCGGCTGGCCCGCATGCGCGGCGAGATATTCCTCCCACAGCAGCTGCAAGGTCACGCCCTTGCGTCGCAACTCGCGGTGGATGCTCAGCACATCGGGCAGCACTCGCTCACCGCGCGGCTTGTTCGTCGACGTCGGTGCAAACAAGGCGGCCGCCAGCGCGGCCTCGTCCATGGCCACCAGCGCCGGCCAGTCCAGCCCGGCCACCCGCGCCGCCGCGATGTACTTGCTAACCACGCCCTTGGACAGCTGCAAGGCACGGGCAATCTTCTCGTGGGACAAGCCGGCCTCAAACTTGAGGCGCAGACATTCTTTGATGTTTCGCATGGCTACTCGCGGCGCCGCCATCTTCCTCTCCCGAAATCGGTCGAGGATGGCGGCGCATCAGGTCATGCGCAACGAAGGGGAAGGCTTTCGCTAAGTCGTGACCGGCGATTTCGGTAAGCCGTGACCACCTGTTTCGGAACAGGCGGAAAATCGGTCACGTTGCTACCGAAATGAGCGGTCACGCGTTAGCGAAATGACCGGTCACGATCAACCGAAACGGCCGGTCACGGTGCTCCGAAATCCGCAGCCCCACTGTTCGGCCTGCAATTTGGTTTACGGCAGGGGGCTCAGGCACTGGGCAATCTGCTGTACCCGATTCAGAATGCCGGTTCGGTGGGCGAAGCACTGCAGGCGCTACAGCGCTACTTTCACGTTCACAGCAACGGCGCCGAGCTGCGCCTCGAGCGCCACGGCAGGTACGCTCGGCTGGTGTATGAAGTGACGGATGGCGGTGCCTATTCAGTCCGCCAGACCGTAGAGCTGGCCATAGGGATAAGTGCCCATTTGCTGCGCAGCCTGCTACAGCACGCCTGGAAGCCGCGAGGCCTGCTGCTTAGACACGCCCCCGGCGCCGAGCTAAGCGCATACCGCCACCTGCTGGGCATTACGCCCCGCTTCGACAGCCCGGACAATGCCTGGGTGTTCGACGAGGCGCTGCTGGATATTTCGCTTAGCACTGCAGACGAGCGGCTCTGCCAGCTGGCCAGGGAGCATCTCGATGTACTGGCACGAATTACCCTGCGGGAATTGCCCGATTACGTGCAGAAGCTTCTTCGCACTTGGCTGCCCGCTGGCCAGGTCACCATCGAGCGGGTCGCCGAGCATCTGCAGGTCAGCCCACGCACCCTGCAGCGCTATCTGCAGACAGAGGACACGAGCTTTCAGGCCTTGCTGGACGACACGCGACAGGCCCTGGCGACGCGCTACCTGCGTGACTCATCGCTGAACCTGACTCAGTTGGCCGCGCTTCTGGGCTATGCAGATCTCAGCACCTTCTCACGCGCCTTCAGGCGCTGGAACGGCATCAGCCCACAACAGTGGCAGCGCTCATTGCTATCCGTGCCAGCCGCCGACTCGTCCACCTAAGGGGCGTATAACCATGTCCGTTAATCCCTTCGTCCGCGCGCTAGGACTTATTGGCTTTGCCGAGTTCGCCATAATGCAGGGGCTCAATCCAGTGCAGATGCTGCGACTTGCAGAACTGCCCCAAGACAGCCTGCAGCACCCCGAAGGCATCTTTGCCTTCCGTCGCTACTGCGCGCTCCTGGATATCTGTCAACGCCATTCAGGCAACCCTTTATTCGGCCTGCAGTTCGGGGGCTTTCAGGGGCTCGATGTATTTGGCGAGCTGCTCTATCTGATTCGCAACGCGCGTACGGTAGGTGACGCCCTCGGCGAGTTGCGCGGCAACTACGCGCTGTACGATGGCGCGGCAGATATAGGTCTCGACAGCGACGGAGACACTACAATCCTCAGCTACCGGGTCGGAGAACTAGGCCTGGGGAGCATCACAACAATTGATCGCTGGGTGCTTGAGCAGGCCAACCTGTTCTTGGCCTCTTCGCCCGGCAGCAAGGTCTGGCTCAATGCCTCTCGCGTGTCCCTGTGTAACAGCGACTACGTTGATGATGTCCTCCGAGTGGTCAGCATGGGCCCGTACTACGGGCGAATCACGCTGGAAGTCACAGAATCTGGTGAGGTCGATTCGGGTGACCTCGATGCATCACTCCACCGGCTGTGTGACGCCGGCGTAGAGATCGTGATCGATGATCTCGGCGATGGCTTCAACCAGGATGAAATGCTTGAGGCGAGCTACGTCCGGGGCTGCAAGTTCAGTTGCACCACACTCGAACGCCTCCTGATGTGCGAGCAGACCCGGCAGAAGGTTTCCAACCTGGTAGCCAGCTGTAAATCGTCGAACAAGCTCGTCGTGATCGAGGGTATCGAGAGCGCTGAGAACCTCACGATGGCTCGCCAACTCGGGTTTGATCTATTTCAGGGTTGGTTGTTCGGAAAACCCGTTCATCTCTGATCCGCGCATATCGGCAGCCATCGGTGGTCACCTATATCAGTTTGCTAATGCGCGATATGCGGTGCCGTGTTCTTCCTCAATCTTGAGAAGCACTGTCCGAGCTTCCGGGCTAAGACCGCTATGGGCTTGATGCGCAATGGCAACCAGAGCATTCATGCCATGGAAGTGCCCCAGGTAGGATTGCCATGCCTCATCAAAATCTTGGGCCGCAATACCACTGGCTTTTTCCTTGTAGAAGGCTAGGACTGCAACCAGTTCCTTCTGAGCGCTCTCAATGATGGTTTGTTCAAGCTCGGTCATGCAGTGCGTCCCTATTACTTGATCCCGCCGATTGGATGACGGAAAAAAGATCGTTGCTGAATTGGTTGGGCTCGATGACTTCAGTGTCGCCGAAGCGGTGCAGCTCTCACTGCGCTTTTAGGCAGACCCAAGTCAAACGGCGATGTATGCCGGGATAATCGCGGGATTTACTACTGTCGTTAATCCAGGGTAAGGCTGTGAGACTCGTTCAGTTCCGTGTCGTAACGAGACTCAAACGGCACATAACGGAGCCCAAACTTCTGAGCTAAACCACGAGCATGAGCGATTGCTAAATCGCGCTCGTAGAAGTCCTGATCATTTACCGCAAGCCACTCAATGCGTTCGGTTCTAGCGCAACTCGCCAGGTCGATCACTTGTACTTCTGAGCGATCACCTCGTGGATGGATCACGAAGTAGAACGTACCGCCGGTACCTGTCATTTCTTTATCTATCCGATCAGTAATGGCGAAGCTGCATTGAGCGAAGCGTATGCCGAAGCCAGAAAACCCAAGCCCGCCCCAATCCGCAACATCAGCTTTGGTTTGACCTGTGGGGCGCGGGCAGCAATCGCCACTGTGGGCATCAAACCAAGCACAATGATTGCTACTGCTAGCCAGAATGGCAAAACGCTAATTGCCTGGGCAATGTTTTCGTCCACGAGGATTTCCTGTATCAGTTACTACAGATGCCAGTATTGCCACTGGCGGACTGGTTCAATCGGCTAGGCACTTAGGTTCCTCCGTAATCGCAACCGTATGTGCTTTGTGATTAGCCATCCTGCGAGAAAGAGTGCATAGCCGCTAAATAGCCCGATCGCACCCCAGTAGGCCGACCACAAAGCGCCCATGTGCTCATCAACCAGATACACGACTGCGAGTGCGAGGCCCAACAGGAACAATAGAAAGGCAAAACCAGAGACGATATTCACGCTGTATTTCCTATGAAGTCGATCTGACCGCCATACGTTTCGGCGGCACTGGCATTTTACTCGACCATCTGAACCTGTTCGGTTATGTCACGATTGCATTCGTTGCAGTAGCGGCGATCGCCTCCGCGCACACGGGTCATATCCCCAGCATCGAAAGGTTTGCCGTCAGCCTCGAAAATCTGCGTGTACTTGCACACACGCTTTTCGTACCAGCCACCCATGCCCCGGCAGCGCGGGCAGGGAGCGACTTGTTTCAAGCTCTTTACGCTCATGAGGATCGGCTTCCTGTCTATCACCTTGAAGCGGTGTCAGGTCATGCCTGGGCTTCTTCCAGAGCCTGCACTGCTTCGTCTATCGAGTCTAGGGCTGTGCCCATCTGCTCGGCGGCTTGCTCCATTGCCTGGCCGCGCTCGCCTTGTTGCAGACCTTCAGGGAGGTTGTCGAAGCTTTCCTGCTCTTCATCCTGCAACTGCTCGATGCGGTCACGAAGTTCTTGCAGGAGCTCGGCAATCTCAGCCAGCTGCTTGCGACGTGCTTTGTTCATGGCGTGACGTTATCCCTAACTCTTGACTGCCGCGGTGTTCGAGCCAATGCCCTTGACCAGCTTGCGACTCAGCCCATTACTTGGCCGTCAGCTTTGACGCCATCAGCTGGAAACCGATGCTGTCGCTTCCAAACAACTGGCCAGCATTAGCAAGCAATCCAGCTGCGAGAGTGTTCATCTCCACCTCGAAAATCTGGGCGGAAGAGATGAGGCGAACCTTGGCTGCGACCTCTTCGTCATCGTAAACGCCTATGACTTCGATCTCGTCCTTGCTCCCACGGGTATAGCCACCGATGGTCTTGGCCACGACATATCGCAGCGTAGAGGGCTGGCTCATACTCTCGCGGTCAGGGTAACTGCCAGGCAAGGGCGACATGGCCGGTTTACGTTTTTGTTTTTCACGAATACGCACGACCGTTTCAGGCTGCGATATTCGCGCCAGCTCAACCTCACCTGCCTGGTGCATATCCACGCCTTGAGCAGCACAAAGAGCAGCCAGAGTCACGAGAACACCACCGACTTCCTGAGGCTTATCCCCGACATCGCGACCAAAAACATAGTCTACTAACTTGTGCGCCTCATCTGCCGAACAGTTGCAAGCCTGCACAAGCTCAAGGGCTTCTTCCAGGAACCGATGATTGCGCTCAATTACATCCGCGGCAATCTCCTGACCAAAGCAGTCATTTAGCCAGTCCGCAACTCGCGGCTGGAATGATATTTCCTTATCTGAGTTGCTATTCATGCATGCCTCTCCTTGAACTAATTGCCCTTCGGCCAGTGCTCATTGATGAGCGTCTGGATGGCTTCGGCATTACCAGCCGGAATGAGATTTGCCCAATAAGTAGGATGGCCACCGCAAACGTCTGCACTTTTGTGTCTCACCCAAAGATCTACCCTGTCTGAGTCCTTATAACGAGACTCACCGACGAAGAGATATTCCCCTTCGCACATGCCACCATCCGTATAGCGCTTCAGCCAAATGAGATCAGGTTGCTCAGGGTCTTCCGGATTGTGCGGTTGAATTTCGACTACGGTGACACCATGCGCCACTAGCGCATCTGCGAGATCCTGGGTGTCCGCAAACAACTTGCTCACTTTGGGTTTCCTATAGCAGCGAACTCGGGACAGCCAATCATTGCCCGCGAGAAATCAAGCCCATCATCGATGGTACCGTCGCGTGCCACCATCCCGGCTCCATCAATTTCCGTAGGGGAGTTATTTTGTGATGGTGCGACGAACCGTCTAGCAATTCCCAGAACCCAGCAGAGTTGGTCGCTATAGGCTTGATGACCGAGATGCAGTGATACCGATGGCTATCTAAATCGAAGTCTCAGGTACAACTGAGTAACGATAGGGTTAGGTAGTCGAGGTTGTTGTTCAGGGGAATGATATTTATGAATCCAGAAGCAACATCAACATGATGACGGCCACAAGCTTTCGGCCTTAATTTCCCTGGAGATCTACATCGAAGATTCAGGTACAACGGCTTCGAAGAGGTCACCGCTCTCCAACACGACATCGGTGATTTCCTCGCCTGACAGATCAAAGGGGGCAGATTCCTCACCTTGATCATCAGAAAGGTACTCTTCCATCGCCTCTTTCACGCGGGCGGCATCACCGATCTGGAGCCCGAACACCATCCAGTCGTGATCTTCATTGCGCTCGACGCCCCAGCCTGGCTTGATGTATCCCTTTTCTTCAAGGGCAGTGCAGGTCTTGATGAACGCAGATTTGAACTTCCGCTCCATCTTCGAGTAGTCGCTGCCGTAGCCAACCAGCAAGAAGTAGTAGTGCAGGCGCATCCGGAACACACCAGCGCGGTGAGACCCGATGAACGTCAGCAACCGCCTAGATATCGGATTGAGTTTCTCGCGCACCTTGTACGGGATGAGAGTCGTATTGACACCATCGAAGAACAGGCAAGTCATTGGATCGAGACTGATGACTTCTCGCCCTGAGGCTGGGTGTGTCGTTTTCCTTTCGATGAAGCGCAGGGTAATGAAGACTGGTTCAGTGCTATCACTTGCCAACGCAGCCTGAATAGCCTTCAGGTGCTCGCTATAGCGGTTGCGGATAAGATCGACAAGAAACTTTCCATCAGCGCGTTTGCTGAGGTTCTTGTCCGTCAGCAACTCATAAAGCCGCTTGAGTGCCTGTTTGTTCGAGATACGTACCGTAGCGGCCTCAAGATCACTGAGCATCCTTGAAACGCGAGCGAAGTTAGGTCCGCCCGTGCTGTAGTTCAGGTCGCGGATCAGGTCGATAATTCGGACATGAATGCCTTTGGTCAGCGAAGTGCCTCTGGCGTAGGTCAGCAGCCTGGCCCACAACTCTTCGTGCTCGGTGTTTAGTGACGGCCCCCGTTGCTCAATGGAACCTCCACCAACAGAGAACGTGGTTACCCAGTCCTGGTGGTACTCTTTGGTTTTTGAGAGCCCGAAAAGTGCGGAACGCACAATTGGGTTAGCCATCTCATAGATGGTCGGGTTGAAGTAGGGCAGAACGCCCTGGACCTGGAGTTGTTCCAGCTCTTTTGTGGTGCGTAGCTTCCTTTCTCCTTCTTTGCTCAGCTCTGCGGTGGCTGTCATGATTTCGTCTCAGAAGGTTGGTCAATTCCTGACCACGAAGGTTATATGTCCATACCACCACGTTCAATGTAGGTTTAGGAACGTATTCTTCTAAATGGGGCTCAGCATCCATCCAGATAGGCTGGATCTGCGAAGTTCAAGGTACGACCATCGAACTCTCAGGTACAGGCATCGAAGTTTGAGGTACAACAGCGCTGTATAGCCCGTCAGGATTGACGCTTCTCAGTTATACACACCATCCAACGCTTCGCCTCTCGCGACGCGTGGGTTAAGAGCTTTACAAACAGGTTTTATTTTCTGGTTCTAGAGCAGGTGAATCAAAAGCAGGTTATAGATCGGGTTAGTGCACTGGTTAGAGGGTCTTATCACCCGCTTGCAGGCTGCGGCCCGCCTGGGTTGCGCTCATGATGCCTGTACCTGAGCGTTCGATATCCTGTACCCAGATCGACGTTTCACGTACCTAGGCCTTCGAAAGCTGTACCTTATCCTTCGATTTGTGTACCCAGGCCTACGTCAGGCGTACCCCATTCTTCGAGCCTGTACCTAGGCCTTCGATTTTCTGTGTGTAAAGCCACTTATTTCTGTTGATAAGCTGTGTGCAGCCTGTGTGAAAGCTGTGTCTACTTTTCTCCGCCGCCTCGTAGCTTGCTGATTTAAATAAGGTTTATTGTTTAGGCGCGCTCAGCAGCAGATCGGCGTACCTCAAACTTCGATACAGGGTTGCTGCCGGCCATGCGTGCGGTGCGCTGGACTGATTTATCGAAGTCTCAGGTACGGCGCGGCGAGCACAAGGGAGGTGTACCTACAACTTCGATACAGGGCGCTGGAGGCCCAGCGGGCGATGCGCTTGGCTGGTTTATCGAAGTCTCGGGTACAGCCGTGATCGGCAGTCGGACGGTGTACCTCAAACTTCGATACAGGGAGCTGAAGGCCCAGCCGGCGGTGCGCTGCCCCGAATTATCGAAGTCTCGGGTACAGCTCTGATCGGTGGCCTGCCGCTGTACCTCAAACTTCGATCCAGGGCGCTGAAGGCCCAGCGGGCGGTGCGCTGGCGCGAATTATCGAAGTCTCGGGTACAGCTCTGATCGGTAGCCGGCCGCTGTACCTCAAACTTCGATCCAGGGCGCTGAAGGCCCAGCGGGCGTTGCGCTGGCCCGAATTATCGAAGTCTCGGGTACAGCTCTGATCGGCAGCCGGACGGTGTACCTCAAACTTCGATCCAGGGCGCTGAAGGCCCAGCGGGCGTTGCGCTGGCCCGAATTATCGAAGTCTCGGGTACAGCTCTGATCGGCAGCCGGACGGTGTACCTCAAACTTCGATACAGGGAGCTGAAGGCCCAGCCGGCGGTGCGCTGGCCCGAATTATCGAAGTCTCGGGTACAGCTCTGATCGGCAGCCGGACGGTGTACCTCAAACTTCGATACAGGGAGCTGAAGGCCCAGCCGGCGGTGCGCTGCCCCGAATTATCGAAGTCTCGGGTACAGCTCTGATCGGTAGCCTGCCGCTGTACCTCAAACTTCGATGCAGGGGACTGGAGGCCCAGCGGGCGGTGCGTTGGACTGATATACCGAAGTCTCAGGTACGGCCGTGATCGGCAGCATGGCCGGTGTACCTCAAACTTCGATCCATTGCGCTGGAGGCCCAGTGGGCGGTGCGCTGGGCTGGTTTATCGAAGTCTCAGGTACAGCTCTGATCGGTAGCCGGCCGCTGTACCTCAGACTTCGATACAGGGAGCTGGAGGCCCAGCGGGCTGTGCGCTGGGCTGGTTTATCGAAGTCTCGGGTACAGCCTTGTTCGGCATCAGGCCGCTGTACCTCAAACTTCGATGCAGGGTCGCTGCCGGCCCTGCGTGCGGTGCGCTGGACTGATTTAACGAAGTCTCAGGTACGGCGTGGCCTGCGCTATGGTGGCGTACCTCAAACTTCGATATAGGCTCGATAGCGACCAAGCGGGCGGTGCGTCGGGCCGCATTATCGAAGTCTCAGGTACGGCCGTGATCGGCAGCATGGCCGGTGTACCTCAAACTTCGATCCATTGCGCTGGAGGCCAAGCGGGCTGGTGCGCTGGGGCGATTTATCGAAGTCTCAGGTACAGCTCTGATCAGCAGCCGGCCGGCGTACCTCAAACTTCGATCCAGCCCAGCTGGTAAGCCCTGCGGGCAGTGCACCGCGCCGCTATATCGAAGTCTCAGGTACAGGTGTGATCAGCAGTAGCCAGGTGTACCCACAACTTCGATACAGGCTCGATGGCGGCGCTGCGGCCGGTGCGCCGGGCCGCTTTGTCGAAGTCTCAGGTACAGGCTCGGCCAGCATCAGCCAGGTGTACCCAAAACTTCGATACACGCTCGATGGCGACCCTGCGGCCGGAGCGCCGGGCCGCTTTATCGAAGTCTCAGGTACAGGCTCGGCCAGCATCAGCCAGGTGTACCCAAAACTTCGATACACGCTCGATGGCGACCCTGCGGCCGGAGCGCCGGGCCGCTTTATCGAAGTCTCAGGTACGGCCGTGATCGGCAGAATGGACGGTGTACCTCAAACTTCGATCCATGGCGCTGGAGGCCCAGCGGGGGGTGCGCTGGGGCGATATATCGAAGTCTGAGGTACAGCTATGAACGGCAGCCGGCCGCCGTACCTCAAACTTCGATCCAGGCTCGCTGGGAAGCCATGAAGGCAGTGCGCCGGGCCGCTTTATCGAAGTCTCAGGTACAGGTGTGATCAGCCGCGGCCAGGTGTACCCCAAACTTCGATTCAGGCTCGCTGGGAAGCCATGAGGGCAGTGCGCCGGGCCGCTTTATCGAAGTCTCAGGTACAGCCGTGATCGGCAGCAGGCTGGTGTACCTCAAACTTCGATCCAGGCTCGCTGGGAAGCCATGAAGGCAGTGCGCCGGGCCGCTTTATCGAAGTCTCAGGTACAGGTGTGATCAGCCGCGGCCAGGTGTACCCCAAACTTCGATTCAGGCTCGCTGGGAAGCCATGAGGGCAGTGCGCCGGGCCGCTTTATCGAAGTCTCAGGTACAGGCTCGGCCAGCATCAGCCAGGTGTACCCAAAACTTCGATACACGCTCGATGGCGACCCTGCGGCCGGAGCGCCGGGCCGCTTTATCGAAGTCTCAGGTACAGGTGTGATAAGCAATAGGCACGCGGGGCATCCACCAGCCGGGTGCCACGCGTCAGATCAATCAGCCCGTTGCCCTGCCCTCCTGCATCAGCTTCAGAACCGCTAATACAGCCTGAAGTCCTTGGGCCTGGGAACCACACTTACTACCCAGAAAACCTTGGCATGATCATTCATTGATCCGGCCGCGGCGGTTGATGAACTCAGCCACCTCGTCACGAGTCGCAAGACGCTGAGCCACCAACTGCATAGCGGTCTCAGCCATAGACTTCCTGCTCTGCCGCTGCATTTCATTCCCGAGCTGCGGGAGCTTATCGACGCCGGCTTCAAGAATCTGCCGAACCGCGTTGGTCACCTCAAGCGACTCGTAGACTGGCAGAGGTTTTCGATCTGAATCGCCGAATCGCACGACATGCTGCCACCAGATCCCACGCATGGTGCGTGGAAGGATTTTCGCGAGCTTGTCATCGACCAGCGCCAGCATTCGAGGGAATACGTCCAGAGCGCTATCCGCGTGGATGGTTGCAACAACGGAGTGGCCGGTCGAGGCGGCCATCAAGGCTGCGTTGGCTGTCTCAGGGTCGCGAATCTCACTGACGGCAATGGTGTGCCGGTTCTGACGAACGAAGTCCTTAATCGCCTGCGCGAAAGAGTCAACGTGGGTGCCAACCTCGCGCTGGATGACGCCAGGCCCGGTCAACAAGCCCTCGATGGGGTCTTCAACGGTGCCGATCGGGCCGCGCTCCTTCTTGTCCATCCGCTCCAGAGCGGCAAACATCGTCGTGGACTTACCGGAGCCCATCTGGCCGGCGAACAGAGTCAAGCCGGTCCCCTTCAGGAGGCTCAGGACGATGTTCGCATCCAGTTTCAGATCCTCGCGGAACGACGGTGCGCCGGCCGGCAGAATACGCATGGTCAGCCCGTAGCCGTGATAGGAGTCAGCCAAGTTGCAACGATAGCGTGACCCGTTCCATTCGATCGTAAAGTCAGACGACTTCTTCCGGTCAGCCTTCTTCTTCTCGGCCACCGTGGTTTCGAACAGGTCCTTCCAGGTACCTTCGCACGCGATACGGCTATAAACACCGTTGTTGTCAGTGGTCTCAACGAAGTTGGAAGTGAGGTACAGGTTGGTGGGCTTGGCTGGAATATCGGTCATGGCTGATCAATCACATCCCTAGTTAGTAAAGAGCCACTTCGTCATTAAGCAGCGGATCTACCGAGTTCCGGCTAATGGCGTGGGCGATGAATCGTTTGGCCCCAAAGCACTCGTCGTCGGGCTTATTGGGCTTTGCGAACTCCAAGAGACAGGCGTTCTTGTACTCGCAGTGAAGGCATTCGGGGTTCCCATTACGGGTACTTTGGCGGCGCTGATAGGAAAGCCGCTGCGGGGAGCAGAGAATGTCGCGGAACGAACTTTCCGCGTTCAGGATGTTACCGAAGGAGTACAGATACTCCTTCCAGCCGTCCTTGTAGTTGGGGAGCACCATTTCCCCATCAGGCAGCATGAAGAGTGTCTGGCCGGCCATGTTGGCCTGAGCAGATCCCCGGTACCGATCAACAGCAAAGTGCGCTTCGCCGATCTCGGGCACATCGAGGCCTCGGTGCTTCATGTCGTACCAGTGATCCAGCAGCTCGATCATGAAGTCATTGAACGCTGATAGGGTCGGGGCAAGAACATCGTACTTACCCCTAACATCGTTCTGCTCATTCAGCATGAAGGGCAGCCAGCCAGTCTCAGTCACCCCAAGATCGGCCAGGTATTCCAAGGTGGATTTTGGCCCCATCCGGAGCATGTCCGAGTTGACGACTGAAATGGTGGCGACCTTCAGTCCACGCGAGATTGCCTCGCGCACCTTCGATTCCCACTTCCTCACGTAGTTGGAGGAACGCATTTCCCCGTCGTAGGAGGTCTGGATATACCCATCACAGAGGTCGTGCCAAACCGGAGCCCACACATCCAGGTCAACCCCGAGCAGCGAAGTCAGCATTACGTGCCGCACTTCATACCCGAACTCAGGGCGGAAAACCTCGGCCATGACGGAGACATAGCCCTTGAAGTAGTCCACCCCGGTCGATGTGGGTTCGCCGCCGTAGTTGTAGGCGATGATGACCCGTCGCTCAGGGCGTTGTTCTTCGTAAAAGTCATGGATCTTCAGGCACGCTGTCCGGAAGTCATCAAGACTCATAGTGGTGGGATCAGCGCGCTGCTCCTTCGACAGGTAGCAGTGCTTGCAGTTGTACTGGCAGAACAGCGACGGCATCAGCGTGAAGACGAAATAGCCATTCTCGATGGTCTGAGGGGCCCCGGCCGGGGCTCTTAGGATGGTCATGATTTCGCCTTATCCTTCGCCGGCAGATAAATGCTCCCGCGGGCCACCTGATCAATTAGGTCGCCATCGCTGAGGGATTTCGCCGCGGCTGAGTTGCCATCAAGTTGAGCCTGATGAGGGTTTCTGATCAGGCGCTCTTCGAGTTCGACAAGAGCCTCATCTTTCTCGCCGCTAGGGCCTGCCCCTCGCTCAGTAGCGACGATGGTGCTCGGGTTCGACAGGCGTTTGGCTGCCCTCGATACCAGCCTCCAGAGAATGGGGAAGATCGAGAAGAAGCCAGGCCCTTTGTTAGATTCGTCAGCCAATTGCAATGATGTTCCCAACCTCTGACTCCTTTTCCTTCATCGCCGATCGGGGCAGCACGCCATGGTTCTCGACCAGGTTTCGTGCGTACTTGATGAAGGTCTTGAAGCCTGGACATTCCCCCTCGCCGTTCCACTGGCCATGGAGAACATGGCAGTTGGCCTGGCAGAGATGGCGCTCGTCGCAGGTTTTGCATGGCAGTGGGAGGCGGCGAGCACTTGCAACCTCTTTCAGGTAGCTCTGGGAGGTCAGCACTTCCGGAATGCCGCGGACGAACTCCATGGTCACAGTCCCGTCAGAGTTCTGCTTCTCGGCTTTCTCAAAGATGTTCCCGTGGCTCACGTAGTCGTTGGTGCCACCCTTCTCAATGCAACTGACAGTCCTGCCGTCAGAATCGATATCCAAGGCACCGTGGACGATAGGGCAAACAACGTCATCGAGCGGGACATTCCGGTAAACGGCCTCAAGCCACGACTCGCAGGGATTGATCCAGAGCTCTTCGTTGCTGCGGTGCTCCAAGTACCAGTCCAGTGCCTTGATGTAGAACGCCGCAGTCTCCGAATGCTTGGGCTGAACCAGCTTGGCGTTGATGTCCCCATCACCACTTGGGATGAAGAACCCGAAGTGCATCTTGGTGAAACCAAGTTCTGTCAGTTCTTCGATGATTCCCGTACCGGCCTCGACCACTGGGCGAACCAGAGCAGTAGTCACGCTGAAGTCTTTAGGGCCTGGGATGGCAAGATCCTTGGACTCGGCCATCAGCGTCTGGACGTTTGAGCGCCAGATTTCTTCCTGCTTCCGCTTATTGAAGCGGGTGGACCGTTCGTACGAGGTCGACACCTTATCGAAGAGGCGTGCAACCTCCAAAGCCTCACGGGTGACCAGGTTCGTAACGATGGAGAATGAAAATTCCTGGGGGAGCTCAGCAAGCATCGCCTTGGCTTTGGGCAGCGCAGACTTGAAGAAATCCACACCGAGCATCGACGGTTCGCCACCGATGACGTGGATGTCCACGTAGGTGTACCGCATTGAGAAGTTGTAGTCGGCCTTCATGTGCTCGACGATGCCTGACACCACATGAAGGAACTCTTCCTCGGTCATGTCCGGGGATGTGTCCTTTTTGTCGCTCAGGATGTAGCAGTGCGAACATCTCAACTGGCAACGGCGAGTCACGTTGATCTGGAACAGGAAGGTTGTGCGGCCTGCAACACCGCTAGTGGAGATACCCGGCATCATTGGAGTGTCATAAGCCCCGCATGGCGAAAGTCTTCAAGTCGTTCAGCCTCCCAGTTGTCGCGATAATTCCGCCCCTCCCTGAAAAGCCCTGCTTTCGTCATTGCCGATGACTGCTCAACAAACTTGCTTGGGTGCGTGGTGAGGATCACCTTCGATGGCATCAGCAACTCCATCTCTCGGCGGTTGAACCTCAATACAGGCAAGTCTCGGCGAATGAATGTCCACAGTGGATGGACAGGGCCTTGGATCTCATTCAGAGCAACGGGGAACAACGGCTTCTTGCCCCATATCCCTCGACAGTGGTCTGAACTGGTCTGAATCATCGCGTCAGCTATGAGATGTACGCGCTCAGTGCGAGCACATGCTGCCGTTAGACCTGTTACAGCGCGAGCCAAAGTGGCCTCGCGAAACCCAGGCCCGAGCCACTTGGACAGTTCCAAGGCGATCTCTGGAGTCCAGCAAGTAGCCTCGGAATTTGAAATGGCACCGTAATCAGCAGAAGGCCAGTCCTCTTTGCATAACCCGCTCGGGGTCAGAATGGCGGTCCCACCTTCGCTGGATACCCGTAGGGCAATCAGGAGTCCAATTACCGGGTCATCACCAATGATCAGCACGTCCGGCTTCAACACCGCATATAGGGAGTCATGCAGGGTTCCGAGAACCCTCATCAGCAGATCCCAGGCAGATATGCCTGACGGGGCGCTCGCTATGGCTGCACTGAATTCAAACCGCTTCAGTGGGATTACCGTCGACGAACTCAACGCCAAGTGTCTCCGTATCGCGAACGAATGTTTGATCGCAGTACGTTCTCCCGGTAGCCAAATTGGCCGATGAGGGAGTAGCGACACTTGTCAGCAACGATCTTCGACACTGAATGAACCCATCGCGGATTCGTGTTGAGGCACCAAACCAGGGTGCCATGGTTTGGCTGAACCCGGCCCTTTACCTCGACCGCGCCTGGATCAAGAAGAAACCCCTTCTCGTCCACGTCGCCATGCCCTATCCAAAGCTCACCGCCGTCGTCAGGAGCCCATGTGTCTTCGCTGAGATACAGCATGCAAACGACGTGCATCGGATCGTAAGAGTCGTGGTGCCAGCTCATCGAGTCGCCAATTTTGCCGCGCTGAAGCATCACATTGATTCGTGAGAAAGCGCCCATATGGCACCGCAAGTGCTCCATGTCTGGGCCAGACCCAAGGGCCTCCATGAAGGCCATGTATTCAACAGGCACGTTGTTGTTGTGGGAGGGGTTGTCTGACTCCCACGCGGCAATGGCAGGGTTGCCGGGTCTATCCGGCAGGAATGTATCCGCCTTCACCAGGGCCAAAAGCCGATCAGCTTCTTCTCTGGGGATGCTCGTGACGTAGAAACCGTCCCGGTAGATTTCATTAAGCATCCGCGCATTCCTCCAGCGACACTTGATTGAGCTTTGCAAGCCCGTCGTTCAGGGCATTACGGTTCCGCACGTCGAGGCGATGCAGCCACTCTCTAACTGCGCCAGCACCGAACGTCTTGATGCCATCGTCAATGCTCGCAAAAAGGGCCTTCCAGCTAAGGCAGTGATAACTCTTGCCGGACAGCCCCCTTCCCTGCTGCACAGCCTCAAACATGCACCCTCCCTGGCAGGTGGCAAGGTAGGGGCATTGCCGGCAATCCTCGTGCAGATTTGAGCTACGACTACCGAGAGCCTCAACAGTGTCGAGATCGCATTCGCCGGTGACCGCGTTCCCGATTCGGAAAAGGCCCGCATCCGCCATCTCCTGGCAGAGGTAGAGGTCGCCGTTCGGCTCAAGGGAAAGCGATTTCTTCGTGCAATCGGACTGAAAAGCGCAGGCCGTGCCAATACTGGAAGCGTTCCCAGACAACTCTTCTAGTCGGTGCTGAGCCATGCTGAAGAACGGCTCAATGATGATCGGGCTGGCCATGAACCATTTTTCAAAGGCAGCCATGAATACGGCCCTGGCATCTTCCGCGCCGAGCAGTTGCTGACCGGGGGTTCCTCCTTGGAAAACCGGCCGGAGGGTTATTGCGCGGCCCTGTAGTAGAGCCCGCTTTACCTCGTGCTCAGCATTTTCGAGGCCATCCTTATCGAGGACGAAAACCGCGCCGGGGGTGCTTCGGTTATTTCGAAGGAAGCTATCCGATTCCTGCCAGATCAGGCGGTACTTCTCCGCCGAGCCTTGGACAGTTCTGCTCTGCCCACGGGAGTCCACCGAGGTGCCGACTCGCCCATTGAACAGCCGGTATAGGCCGTCGACCTTCGCAACTGAGCCAATGAGGTTGCTCTGGCATCCATCCATGAACCCCATGCCATGCTGGGCGGCAGTATCACGCAAGTAGGAGACACACCTGGTGAGGTCGGCAATCGGATAGGTGAGAATCTCTCCACCCAGATACTGGGCAGTCATGTGAGTGGGCGAGACCCCCAAACGCTTCATGGCGGTACCAAAGATGAACTGGACTGCCTTCTCAAAGCTCTCCGGAGACATGCGCCCGGTGTCTACCTGCTCAAAGCTACTGCAATACGAGCAGTCGGCGTTGCAGTGCTTCGTCATCCGGATATGCAGGGTGAAAGGTCTCGGGCTCATTGTGCACCCCCTTGTACTGCGGATCTGATCGCCAGCTCGATGGCTTCTTCGTGATGCCCGGCCCCAAATGCAGCCCCCGGATCTTCGCCGGCTGCTGCAAGTTCAATGGCCTTGAGGATCTGCCTGGCAAGCTTCCACTCGGGGTTTGATCGAAGCACGTCAACCACGAGGGAATCGTCGAAGTTGAGTTGCTGGAAGTTCCGGTAGCAGATATGCCTGAATAGCTCCTGCCCGCCTTCGGCAACGGCAAGCGCGTACCAAGCTGAATCCGCCCGGACCTGGCAACCAATTGCGTCGTAGAAGAAAAGCCTTTCGACCCAGGACTTACCAAAGAGCTTCCCGGTGGACATGACCACTTCCCGGTAGCCGTCGAATTGACTGAAGTAGGTTTCATAGTCATCGACGAAATCCGACTCCCGGATCGGCTCGTTGCGCGCTGATACCTTTTTGATTGCTGAGCCGCGCTGGTACATGCGGCGCTTCGATTCCAGGTAGACGCTTCGGTCTGCCTCAGGCGTGCCCGCGGTGGCGGCATCCCATACCTTACGCAGCCCCGCGCAATCGCCGTGCGCAATGAGGCTCGACATGTTGTGATCTAGCCCCTTGTGCCATGCCCAGCCTCCAGAGCAGACGACTGCATAGCGGCACCCCTCACACTCCTTGTAGGGCATGGTGTGCCGTAGGACTAACTCAGGTGAGTTGTTGAAGATTGCCTTGAGGGCAAACCCCGGATCAGTCACCGAAAGCGGCTCCGTTGGGAAAACCGCCTCATCCGCCGTGTAGGAGGAATTGAACGTCACCAGCCCGTCAGGCTCGATTTCCAGGTCATAGGTGTCGTTCCCTGGATAGTGGAAGTGGGTCAAGGACCGGAACGATTCTTCCATTTCCAAAAACGGCGATATCGTGCAGTGCGCCGGGAGCAGATCCTTGAGTTCCAGGATGTACTGCGACACCTCACCGTAGGTGCATGTCTTCAGGAAGTACGCCTTGCCGCTGCCTGCCGGATAGAGCATGTCGCAGGTGATGTCAGTGATGCCGCGGCTCACGAACTCATCGACGATAAATTGAGGGCCGCGCTCGATGACGCCCCGGCTCATCGTAATGCAGAGCGTCTTGCGGCTGATCTCTGTCAGGGCTTCGAGGGTCTTGAAGTACCGGGGCAACAGCTTGTCGTTCTTGAGGAAACGATTGGTGTCAGGCTCCCAGGGAACGAACACATCGAAGCCATACCCATAGGCCCTGCCCATGTCATTGAGCAGATCGACATACCCTTCATCCTTGAAGATCAGGTTGGTGCACCAAATCAGCGCTGCTTCTGCGTCATAGATGTTTGCCCATGAAGCCATTCTGTCGAGAGCCCATGGGAGGTTTCTGCGCCAGTATTCGAGCGGCATCATGGTTAGCTCACCGCCTAGCAGCTCGATGTTGATCTTGCTGACCTTAGCGTCTCGCCGGAACAGTTCCTCTATGCGATCAAACGAGGCGCGGAAGTGTTCCTCACTCATCATGCTCTTGTCGCGAAGCAGAGCCGGGTCGACATAGCAGTGCGTACAGCTGAGGTTGCACAGCCTTGTTGGAGCTATGCACACATTCAGCATGTCGAGGGCGTTATGCATGCTGCACTTCCCCGGTGGGCTTGATAACCACCTCTCGTTGCTTGAACTGGCCACCACCTTTAATGCCAGCGCCAACAACGTAGGGGATGTGAAGCCGGCGGGCATGCTGCATCAGGTGAGATAACGCGGAACCATTGATCGAAACGACGGCAGAACACTGCTCCAATTGCGGCAGGTACATGATGTCTGTGTCTTCGATCAGCAGCGCGTCACCAGGCATGAAGTTGCTGGACGAACTAAGGGTTGCCCTGAAGCCAGATGCCGGGACATTCCAAACTGAAGCGGATTCGAGCGTTACTCCTTCGAACAGCTCCTTGATCGTAACGACCCCGTTCGCGCTGCCGATCTCAAGCGCCCCTTTAGGGGGCACCTGCCCAAGTGAAGTGCCTATGGTTCGGCAGGCTGGCTCGCAAAGACCGCGCACCAGCAACTCAGCAAACAGAGGGGCCATCCAGTTCAGCTCAGCATCGAACGCTTCCGAGCAGCGCGCCTTGACGCGGGTGATAGGCTCACCGATCTTGCGAGCAAGCCTCACCCCTGTTATCTCGACAGCCAGGGTTGTAAGGCGGCTGAAGCGTCCGTAAATCGCCTGTGCATTGGCCAGCTCTGCTCGGAGGTGCTCCATCAGCTCCGTGTCTCCAGCAGTAAGGTCGAATGTGGATACGCGGCGATACCTTGCGCGGGCAGCGTCAAGCTCATCAAACAATGCCTCAAGTTGATCTGCCGGCAGACTAAAGAACATCGCCGGCGAGAACCAACCAAGTAGGTGCTTTGAATCATCGGCAAAGGCGTGCATGACTCGGCGCAGCGGTTGCTCAAGCACGAAACGGCATTTCCCGACCGCGATTTGCTCGCCTCCCATTGCCATCGCCGCCATGGCTGCCGCAGTGAGCGGGTCAGCATGAGATGCCGCCAAGGCGACACGCTTCTTGGCCATTCGCTTGATACGGCCCAGTGACTCGCGCCCATTGGTGTCGACCACCACTTGCAGCAGCGTCAGATCGCCCGACTCAGTGATGGCAAATTCAATTCCTGTCGCTCCTAGGCTCTCGTTGAGTCTTAGCAAGGCATTCACAGGAGCAGACCAGTAGCCGTCTGCGGTTCGAGCAGACCAGATCGGCAGAGACAACTTGCGCGCCCGCCCGCGGCCGGCTGTAACACTGTCCGAGAGCCCGTACTCACCCAAGACCATGTGCGCGTCCGGACCACTCCCGAACATCAGCACACCAAAAATCCCCTCCGAGATCAGGGGCTGAACAAAGCAGCTTGGATTCGCATCTTCTTGTTCTTCGGCAGCCAGCACACGATCTACCGCCGCCCAGAGGTCCCCTCCAACAGGAAGCCTGATTGACTCATAAAGGCCAGCTGATCGGTATGAAGAAGACTCCGAGCGGGCTGCTGACCGTACGATCAGCCGTCTTCTTGTGCTGATCAGGGGGAGCTTCCCGGTAGAGATTGATTGCCGACTGATGACCGTCGTCTTGGGAATCCTGAAACCTAGTTTCCGCGCTTCCAGCAGAAGGGCGATCTTCGGTGGGAGAGCTTGATCTGGCTGACGCACATGCCATCTCATCTCCCTGGAAATAAGCGCACCGATTGAAAATGCCACCAGGCAAATGCCAACGGCCCGGCTGGCTGATAGGGCACTGGATAGAATCCAGCTATCTGCCAGCAGAGTTGAATGGGCAGCGAGCATTGCAAGCCCGGTTGCCGCCCACCGAAGGAACGTCGCCCTGATGCCAAGGGCAAGCCCTGCCAACATGCAGGCAAAGAACAGCGCGGGTTCAGGGCTATCGCCCGCGATAGAAATGAGAGCAGCCCCTACCTGCGCTATGACAACCGTCGAGCCCGTCAGTAGGAATCTGAACGCCGAGGAATCGAGGGTGAGTGGGTGGTAGTCGCCGTCAAGAGCATCAGGGTGCACGGCCACACCAAGCCACACTCCACCGCTTCGCGAAACCATCTCGCCGGCCATGACAGCGTGGTACAGGCTTGCTTTGTCATAGGCCACCCCGATGAATCTCGCGCCATCCGGGTTTAGGGCCTGAATTGCCGGGCCAAGCTCGCCCTTAGCCACCCGATCTGCGCCGATACGCACGACCGTGGCGGAGGACAGCGAATCGTCGTTTGCATGGCCTGCGCCCTGAAAGTCGAGAAAGGTTACCCCTCCAACCATCTCGCCAATGAGCAGCGCTTCGTCCAGGGGCATGATTGTGTCTGAGCCTTGATATGGGCTCACGTAAGGCGGTTTTACCAGACGCTCGCCTGGCTCTGGCCTGATGTACTTAACATCCAGCCCAGCGGCCCGCATCGCTCTTACGAGCAGCCAGGTATGGCCGGTAAACGTATTTTCTGCCCCGGAGATGAGGACTGATCGCCCCTCAAGCTGCTTGGTCAGATAGTCGAAGCCAGCCAGGTAGGCTCCTATCGGGAGTCCGTAGTCGCCATGAATCCAGCCGTCGACCTGAAACTCATCTGGAACCACAACCGACAGCACTGCGGTGTCCGGGTTGCCGCGAAGGTGTTGCTGCCACTCTCCAAACTCCAATGAACCTTGGGTATCGGACAGCTGCCAACTAGCCCAAAGCGCCTCATTCAAGCCATTCGTGCCGCCGGCGAGAAATCTCACATCAACATCAAAGTGCTGCGCGATATCGCGCGCAATTGAACCGGCAAGAGCACCAGAGTCATCGATCAGGACAACCTGCTTGGTCGAGCCTTCAATAGCCTGCGTGAGTGCTGTTGGGTCTTCGCTAACGTCCTCGATAGAGAACCGATTAGGCATATCCCTGAACTGGCTCACTCTGCTCTTGTCGAGCCAGAAAACCTCTAGCCGACGATCGATCACGCCTTGGATGAAAGAGTCAGCATCCATCGCTTGGGAAAGCTGGGATTGCTCTTCCTTCCCCAGATACTCGAATCGAACCGTAATTGCCGCCGAAGAGGGCTCTGCCTCTACAGCTAGGGCTTCAACAGCCTTCTCCTTCCAGCTCGGCGTTACGACCGCCAGGGTGGCAAATACCGCCAGCCCGCAAGCAACAGGTGTGACCAGTCGCGGATGAAACGCCGCCCCGTTCTTCGCCGGCCGGCTCCAGAGCAGCGCCAGCACCAGTGCAAGCAGCAATGCGAGCGGGAGGAATACAGCTCCAAGCAAGCCAGTGCCTACCCCCGCGATCAGAATTGGAAACGCATGGGCCGGCAGGCATACAGAAAGCGCCAGGCCTGCCGCAAGTGCATGTGACCCTCGGGGCTTCACGCTTTCGCCTCAAGGGATCTCGATATCCGCTGAAAGGCCATTGCACTAGGGGTAATGCGATCAAGGAATACCGCTGAGTTAAGCGTCAGAGTGAGCTGTGGTGTCGCCAGAACCAGTCGCTCAATGTCATCCGGCAGGTCAGCAGCCAATGCCCAGAAAATCAGGTCTTCATACTTGAAGGAGACTTCAAGTCCTGACTCAAGGATGGAAAATCCCTGACCGCGTGAAACCGACCTATCGGTACGGACAGCCGTCAGCGCATCGATGATCTTGAGGGTGAGCTGGTGACCTGGATTGCGCCGGACGAATGACCAGATGTCCTTGTCACTGATCCGCAGCGAGTGGTAATTGCCGGCCAGCGAGTGAGCAATGATCGAGGCCTCGCAGTCGTGACGGTCCAGGCCTTCCGCGAATACCGGCTGCAAGTCCAGCCGGTCGTAGAACCACAAGCGCTGACGCACCGAGCACCCGAATAGGTTCCCCTCTGCTACGCGGACATGCGTTGCCGTCTTGACCGCATCGAAGAAGCCTTCATAGTTGGTCGCGTACAGCTCTTCATCCAGCAGGACAACCTCTCCGGCGGCCTTGGCTTTCGCGCGAGTCAGCCGCTTGAGTCGGCGGTTATTCGCATATCGGGTAACCCCATCCTCGTCGAAGGATACCTTGGCTTGCTCTGCCCATAGCTCTTTGAACCCTGGGCAGCTGGGAGCGCCACTCCCCTCTCCCATGTAGCGTGCAATGACCTCAGGATGGAGCCCCTTGTGTGGGTACCAGCCAGAATTGCAGGCCTGTAGGTATGCGGATTTCGGAGCACCGTGACCGGCCGTTTCGGTTGATCGTGACCGCTCATTTCGGTAGCAACGTGACCGATTCTCCGCCTGTTCCGAAACAGGTGGTCACGGCTTACCGAAATCGCCGGTCACGACTTAGCGAAAGCCTTCCCCTTCGTTGCGCATGACCTGATGCGCCGCCATCCTCGACCGATTTCGGGAGAGGAAGATGGCGGCGCCGCGAGTAGCCATGCGAAACATCAAAGAATGTCTGCGCCTCAAGTTTGAGGCCGGCTTGTCCCACGAGAAGATTGCCCGTGCCTTGCAGCTGTCCAAGGGCGTGGTTAGCAAGTACATCGCGGCGGCGCGGGTGGCCGGGCTGGACTGGCCGGCGCTGGTGGCCATGGACGAGGCCGCGCTGGCGGCCGCCTTGTTTGCACCGACGTCGACGAACAAGCCGCGCGGTGAGCGAGTGCTGCCCGATGTGCTGAGCATCCACCGCGAGTTGCGACGCAAGGGCGTGACCTTGCAGCTGCTGTGGGAGGAATATCTCGCCGCGCATGCGGGCCAGCCGACCTACCGCTACACCCAGTTCGTCGAGCACTACCGGCGCTACGCCCAGACGCTCAAACGTTCGATGCGTCAGCTGCACCGTGCGGGCGAGAAGCTATTCATCGACTATGCCGGGCCGACGCTGCCGGTGGTCGACCCGGCCACCGGCGAAGTGCGCCGGGCGCACATCTTCGTCGCCGCCCTGGGCGCCTCGAATTACACCTATGCCTGCGCGACGCCAGGCGAAACCCAGGTGGACTGGCTGACCTCGCTGGGCCAGGCTCTGACCTACTTTGGCGGCGTGCCGGAAATGGTTGTGCCGGACAATCCGCGCGCCCTGGTCGCCCAGCCGGATCGCTACGAGCCGGGCCTGAACCGGGCCACGCTGGAGTGCGCGCGTCATTACCAGACGGTGATCCTGCCGGCACGGCCACGCAAGCCTCAGGACAAGGCCAAGGCCGAGGTGGCGGTGCAGGTGGTCGAGCGCTGGATCATGGCGCGGCTGCGCCATCGGCAGTTCTTCAGCCTGCATGCGCTTAACCAGGCCATCGCCGAGCTGCTGGAGGATCTGAATCGGCGCCCGTTCAAGCGGCTCGATGGCTGCCGGCGCGACTGGTTCGAGCGCCTGGATCGCCCGGCCTTGCGAGCGCTGCCGGTGCATCCCTACGAGGTCGCCACCTTCAAGCGCTGCAAGGTCAGCATCGACTACCACATCGAGGTCAATGGCAGCTTCTACAGCGTGCCCTCCGCCCTGGCCCGGCAGAACGTGGACGTGCGACTGACGGCACACACCCTGGAAGTGCTGCATGGCAACCGGCGGGTGGCCAGCCACCTGCTGCTGGGGCGACGCGGCGCTTACAGTACCCAGCGCGAGCACATGCCCGCGGCGCACCAGGCGCATCGCGAATGGACGCCACAACGCCTGCTCGACTGGGGCGCGCGGATCGGCCCCTACACGCGCCAACTGATCGATCACCAACTGACCCACAAGCCGCACCCGGAGATGGGCTACCGCGCCTGCCTCGGCCTGCTCTCGCTGGCCCGGCGCTATGGCAATGCACGCCTGGAAGCCGCTGCCGAACGTGCCGTACACCTGCGCGCCTTCACCGGGCGCAGCGTGCGCAACCTGCTCCAGCAAGGCCTGGATCAACAGCCGCTGCCCCAGCGTGCCGCCGAAACGACCTTACCCGGCGACCACGAGAACGTCCGTGGCGCCGACTACTACCAACCCCCGCAACAGGAGCTGTTCGATGATGCCGCAACACACCCTGAATCAACTGCACCAGCTACGCCTGGACGGCATGGCCCGCGCCCTGGAAGAGCAATGGACGCTGCCGGCCAGCCACAGCCTGAGCTTCGATGAACGCCTCGGCCTACTGCTCGACCGCGAACTGGCCTGGCGTGACAACCAGCGCCTGGTACGGCTGCGCAAGAAGGCCAAGCTCAAGTACGCCAACGCCTGCCTGGAAGATCTCGACCGCCGCACCGGACGCGCCCTGGACGAGCGTCTGATCGCCACCCTGGCCAGTGGCGACTGGATCCGCCAGCAGCACAACCTGCTGCTGACCGGCCCGACCGGTGCCGGCAAAACCTGGCTGGCCTGCGCCCTGGGCAACCAGGCCTGCCGCCAGGGCTATAGCACCCTGTACCTGCGCACCCCGCGCCTGCTGGAACAACTGCGCATCGCTCATGGCGACGGCAGCTTCGGCCGTACCCTGCAACAGCTGGCAAAGGTCGACGTCCTGGTGCTGGACGACTGGGCGCTAGCCCCGCTGGAGGAAGGAGCCCGGCATGACCTGCTGGAGGTGATCGACGACCGCGCTGGCAGCCGCTCCACCATCCTGACGAGCCAACTGCCCATCGAGCACTGGCACGGCTGGATCAACGACCCGACCCTGGCCGATGCCATCCTCGACCGCCTGGTGCACAACGCCTACCGACTGACGATGAAAGGCGAGTCGCTGCGCCGAAAAAAAGCCGAGGAACAAGCCGCATCGTGACCGATGCGATTACAATCCAGAACCCGCGCAACCGGGGTGGAAGCACCGGTCACGTATTAGCGAAACGCTCGGTCACGTTCACCGAAATCCGCAATCACCACCGTTACCGATGGTTTCCGAGTTACGGCCCTCACTTCCTGTTGCTCATTGAAGCTCAGCCCAACAGTGTCGAAGCCAAAAAGATCAACTTGCTTTTGCATGATGCACTCCTTGAGCGCACCACTCCCCTACGGGCGTGGTGGCCCGTAAGGGTTTGTTGAGATTTAGTTAGAGGAAGAACCCAGCCTGCACTTCCGGAGCCTTCTGCTGGACCGGGGCCGCTTGCGCGACAACGGGAGCTTGGGCAACGGGCTGTACAGCTGCTTGAGCCGCAACCGGGGTTGCAGCAACAGCAGCGACCGGAGCAGATGCAGTTGCCTGCACTGCCGGAGCCACTGTTACAGCGGTGCTCTGCGCGACACCCGACTGGATGTTTTGCATAGCAGCGGCGACTGCATTAGCTGCGATTTGTGAAGCCGAGGGAGTGGCCACACTGATCAGCGGGATACCCTTCTGAAGACGCTCATGCACCAAGGTCTGATCGCACAGGGCAACGCAGATTTCCTTGAAGTTCAGGTAATCCCGACCCATGAGGGCGTCGGTGTCACTGACCTTATCCAAGACCGCGGCGATCTCGGTGTGCAGCGGGCGAATCAGCGGGTGAATGAACGCCAGAGACTTGAGCTTCTCTTGCATCATCCGAGCGCGAGCAACGGTGCGCGGGTTTACACGCAGGTTGATCGAGCCCTTCTTCGCTTCTTGCTTTTGCAGGTTCTCCAGCATCTCTTTGGCCTCCTTGCAGACGAACTGCACAAGGCTTCCGAGGACGCCATCTCTGATCGCTACAACGCTGTCGCGCTGCGCTTCGAACAGATCAGCGTCAAACTCACTTTCATCCAGCGACACCGGAGTGGCGGTGTAGTTGAACTTGAGCTTGCTCTTTACCTCTTCCCAACGCGGCTGCTTTTCCTGAATCGCCGTTACCAGGATGTTCACCTGGACGGGATCAGCACCAGCCGCAATAGCTGCTTGGGAGGTAGCCAGGGTGTGCTCAGCACACATGGCGTCGTAGCGCGACTCATCGAGTCGAACACGTTCCTCCCACTGTTGTTTCAGATCGCGCAGTACGCGGACCTTACCAATTGCCTCGCTGAAGCTTGTTACGGCACCCAGCTCGGTTTTGGTCGACCCGCCAGCAGAAACAGCCGCCTCTGCCAGCTCACGGATGTAGCTGTAGTTGCGGAGAAACTCCTGAGAGAAGATTTTCTCCCGCAGCAGTTTCTTGCTTGCTTCCGGCAGTTCTTCAACCTTGATCCCGAGGTGATCGAGATCGATTTGACGCTCAGTCGCCAAAGCGCTGATAGCCAGGTTGATGATTACTACGCGGTCTTCGTTGGTGTTTGCGGAAATTACTTTGTTAGTCATGGTTGTTGCCTCGCTACTGCTGCGCACAGTGCATTTTTTGGTTTGAACACCTGGGCGCAGGCCAGGTGTGGTTGAGATCAGTGACCTCGAACAAACACCCGGCGTGAGCCGGATGTTTGGTCCAGCTCACTAGGAGGGAACCACCCCCCGAAGGGGGTGGGTTTGACTTACATAAGCAACGCTTGTGCTTGCTCCAGCAGGACTGGGCAGAGCTCGTCAGCATTTACAGCATGGGCAAACGGGATGCCTGCATCATGAAGCCAGTCCGAACGAACGGCCGAGCCAATGAGCAGATACACCACCGTCACTCCGGCTGCTTGCGCAGCCTGAGTATGTTCAACAGCCAGATCGACATTGCTCGGCGCACCGTCAGTCATTACGAACATGACTTTCCGTTGAGCCTGGTGAGACAGGATGCGATTGGTTGCGCTGAACACAGCTTCGCCGATAGGGGTGTGACCACCCCCTACTACGTGGCTCAGACCGCCGATACGACCCATCGCCGTCAGGTGATCGTCCCCGAAGGTACGAACAACCGTAGACAACTGACCGGTACACGGCGCAAACCCGATGATTTCTCGCGGGTTGCCCAGTTGATCCAGCATCTTCTCCATAATCATCAGCGACTTCTGGATAGAGCTGAACGCTGTTACGCCATTGGCATCGGCGGTGCAGGTCGAGCCGGAAAGGTCAGCTACGATCGAAACCGCAGCAGCCACCCGCTCTACCTCATCAACCTGCTCGAAGAAACGGGTGTCCCCAAGAGCAAAGCGATAGAGGTTGCTTTCCCCAATGCGACCGCGGCGAGTTACTTGCACATCCGCTTCGTCTTGGCACATCAGCAGGCATTGGAGCTTGGTCGCCAGGACTTGGAACTTGCGGTCCATGCCCTTGCTAACTTCGTTCGAGATCTCCTTGTCGATAGGGCAAACAAGCATCCCCTCAACAAGATCGGTCTTCCCAGCCCCGCGAGTCGATTGCTGACTTACGGGCTCACCATCAATCTCGAAGTCCGGAACCGGCATCTCACCCTGATAATCAGGATGATCGCCATACCGCACGTCCTCAGCCAGTTGCTCGATGTACTTGCGTACATCACACACTTCGCCTTCCTCGACTTCTTCTTCGAGTGCCTCGGAGAGGATCTGAGCCAGAGACGGTTTCCCGTTCCCAGCATCATCACCCTCTTCGCCATCAGCATCTTCGTCCCCATTGGAGCCGCTTCCGCTGCCAGTTTGGCTATCGTCGCCGTCTTGGTCGTCGGACTCACCAGAACCCTCATTCGAATCGTCGTCGCTGTCGCCTTCAGATTGCTCTTCGTCGCCAGCATCACCGCCTTCATCGCTTTCAGATTCATCGTCACCCTCTGAACTGTCCGAATCACTTTCGGAATCTTCAGAATCGTCTTTCGACTGATCCTGATCTTCCTCTGGCTCTTCTTTGTCTTTGGGCTCTTCCTGTTGCTGACTCTGCTGCTTCAGCATCGCGAGGATGCGAAGGGTGAGCATGCCGGCGTCTTTAGTGCTGCGGACGTTCGGGAACTCACGGAACAGGATTTCATCCAGGGTCGCGCGCAGGTCATCTGCGTGCTCGCCGAAGTGCTTATCGAAGTTCTCTTTAACGATGTCACGCATGCCCACAAACTCAGGCCACTTGCGAGCGCCCAGTGCAGTACGCACATAGCAGCAAATGGCTTCGAATGGGGAGGCGCTACCGTCGCGGAAAATCTTGCGTTCGACCATCAGTGCAATGCCTTCACGGAAAGTCCGTTCAGCAACTTTGGAGAATCGCGCTTGCGCTTCCTCCATGAACACGTCGTCCAGGGCATTCAGCATGAACTGAGCATTTCTGCCGTGCTCCTTGCTAAAGGCCATGAAGTGTTCAATGTCGCTGTGCATGCAATGACCAACCTCGTGATAACCAAAGCGCTTGAACAGCACCAGGTCTTCCGGGGTCAGGTTTGCCGGCAGTGCCGGCAGGTTGATCGTCTTGCCATCAGTGCTTGGCCCCACATTCTTGCCGATGCGGAACTTCAGCTTTGAGTTACGCGCCAGCACCCGAAGGAAGCTGGCCCAACCGTCTTGTTGCTCTTTGGCCGAACGCGGCCGATGTTTTACGACAGCATTCATTTGAAGGACTCCTTGATCAGTTGAGCTTGAAGCGCGTGACGCTTTGCCTGGTGGCGCAGCTTTTCCAGTTTTTGGGTCGGAACCTTGAAGAAGACATGGACGTGATAGTCCTGAACATAAGCAGCCCGCTTCCAGTACAGCTCGGAAACTTTGCGCTCAATGCGATACAGAACGATCCCCACCCAGAAGTAGTCCAGGGCAGCGTCAATCTTTGCGATCAGGTTCTTTGCGAAATTGGTCAGAGCTTTCATGGTGTTACCTCGCTACTGCTGCGCGCAGTGCAAATTTTTAGGTTTGAACACCTGGGCGCAGGCCAGGTGTGGTTGAGATCAGTGACCTCGAACAAACACCCGGCGTAAGCCGGATGTTTGGTCCAGCTCACTAGGAGGGAGGGTGTACCCCCCGAAGGGGGTACGGATTACAGGAACAGCTCGAACCCAGTTGCCACCGGGGCGGGCTTCACCACGAGGGTGACGCCGCCCAAGAGGCCGCTTTGATTCAGTAGGTTGAGAAGCGAAGGATCATCCTGATACCAGTTCATGCGTGAAACAGCGTCCACGTCGAATGGCTTCTTGTGTTGGAACTCCCAGTTGAAATCACCGCTAGCGGTGAAACGGGCACCGGCATTCCACACCTCGCCCAAGAAAGCGCGAAGGTAGATATCCAGAACCCCACTTTGAGTACCAAACCACCAATTCCCAGCCCCCGAAGGAAGCAGGGTGGAGGAATCGATCGACTTCCGGTCACCGAAGAGGTCCTTAGCCCTTGCGGGCATCGAATCCCACTCTTGCTGGGTCAGCTTGCAGACCTTCACCGACGCCCCGTTCGAAGCGAGCTCGAACGAGTTGTCGGTTACAGCCAAACGGACATCCTTGCGCCCTAAAGCGGCATGGACTTCCTGCAAGCGTCGAATACCAGCAGCGAGCTGCTCATCAGACAGTTCACTGAACTGCACATACACCCCGGTGAACTCCATAACGAACGCATCCATGAACACGTCGGTTGGTGGGACGTAGTTGCTGATGCTGGTTACGGTAGCGGGGATGAACCCCTCTGCCCGCTTCCGGCACACCAGAGCACTGAGCTGATACCAAGCATCTTCAGGTGAGGCGCACAGCATTTCTTCTTTGCTGCACACACCTTTTTCGCGAGTGCCTTCAACAGCCGTGAAGACGGAGGAATCTTTCTCGATGAAGCCGAGAAAGAACCTCCGTGATGCGTTTTCCAGATAGAACATACCAACCTCCCTTAGGCAGCCGCGGCCGTGATGGCTTTGATTGCATCGAGTTGGTCAGCACAGGACATCGTGTACACATCGTCCAGGATCAGGCGTTGGCCAAAGGTCTCTTCGAAAAGATGCTCAGCCAGCAGTTGATCGGACTGCTCCATGTTGCCGTAGATCGCATCCATGAATGACTCATGAATGCAGCCGTAGACTTCCATCTTCAGAGCCCAACGACGCAGCTCGCGGAACGAGATGTTGTCGAAGGCTTCGCCGATTTCGAAAGCACTACGGAAGCGGAAGGCAAACTCAACCATCATCGCCAGATGCACGTTTTCGACCACACCACCTTTCAGGGTATTGGTCAGTGCAGCCAACTCTTTGTCAGCAGGCATGAAGCCCACTTTCATCGAGGTGAAACGGCTGCGAACGGCACTGTTCTGGTTGTTTACACCAGAGAACCGCGGATCTTTCTGCTGCTTGCCACCGGTGTTATCGGTAGCGAAGAGGCGGAAGGCCGGGTGGCGAACGAGGGTCATACCGTTGTTGAGCCCCATCAGCATCTTGGGATCAAGGCTCGGGTCGATACCGTGGTGCTTCAGTGTTACCACTTCGTCACCTTGGATCAGGTCGTTGATGCTCACCAGCACGCCAGGACGCAGCG
Source organism: Pseudomonas saponiphila (assembly GCF_900105185.1). Classification (NCBI taxonomy): domain Bacteria; kingdom Pseudomonadati; phylum Pseudomonadota; class Gammaproteobacteria; order Pseudomonadales; family Pseudomonadaceae; genus Pseudomonas; species Pseudomonas saponiphila. The sequence goes on from NZ_FNTJ01000003.1 coordinate 220,695, forward strand.
TGCAGATTTCGTCGATCAGGCAGGTCAGACCATGCCGGTAGGCATAGCTCAACACGCCGTCTACAGCTTTTACGCTGCCGTTCTCGATGGTCTTGCAACCAACCAGGTAGGACTCGTCAACACCGGGGCCGGCGTTGATGTTGATTACCGGGCGATTCAGGCGGGCATTCAGTTGCTGAACGAACGACGACTTGCCGGTGCCCTTGTCGCCAACGTACATGATCGAGTCACGGGTACGCATGGACAGCAGGGTGCGACGCAGCAGCTTCTCATTGAAGACGTAGCCATCTTGAACCTTGGGGGCCAGCGGATGACGCTCAACAGGAACAGGAATCGGCTGCTCTAAGCCCGGAAGCGGTTGAGACAGACCAAAGAGTTCGTGAACCATCACCTTCTCAAACTTCTGAGAGGTGTACTCCTGAACCAGTGCAGCTTGTACTTCTTCAACGGTGATGTTGGTGGTGGTGTTTACGTTAGTCATGGGTATTTCCTCGCTACTGCTGCGCGCAGTGCAAATTTTTAGGTTTGAACACCTGGGCGCAGGCCAGGTGTGGTTGAGATCAGTGACCTCGAACAAACACCCGGCGTGAGCCGGATGTTTGGTCCAGCTCACTAGGAGGGAGGAAGTGGCCCCCAGATGGGGGCCAGGTTTAGGCAGCTACAACTTCGTTCAGCGGGATGCCGTCCGAGTCATAAAAGCCGTACTCAGTCATCGCCGCCACGAGGCGGTCCTGACCAATCCCGATGTATTGAGCAAGCTCCCCTACGGAAAGCGAGCGCGCAATCTGGAGATTGTTAAGCACGGCCCAGAAGGACCGATGGGGGCGGATTTGCACGGTTGGAAGGCCAGGAAGATCCATCGCTTCAACCAGTGCGGACTTGCTGACATTTTCCAGGGAGCCGTGACCGAAGCCGCGATCCCATTCTTCCCCATCAACCGTTTCCGGCTCATAGGGATTGTCAGCAAGCGATGCACCATTGTGACTGGCCAGGCGGCCAGCTTCCCATGGTGTTTCATAGGGGTCGACCTTCATTGCTTCGCAAACCAGCGCCACAAGTGCGCCGTGCTGCTCCACATACTCCGGTACCGGACCCAGATGTCCGTAGACGATCGGGTCATCCCCTACCAACCAGCCCTTTGCCCACTCATCGTAGGCTTCGGAACCAAACTGGTGTGGGTTATCCATGTGGCTTACGCCTTGGATTGCTGCTTTCTTACCATCCATAAATACGTTTTTCATGTGACTCTCCTACCCGCTACAGATCGGGAGATGTTTTTTCATAAACGCCCGGCTGTAGTCCGGGCGAGTTCACCCGGAAGGGTGGATTACACGTTGATTGCTAATTTGTGGTGTTTTACCTCAACAACCAAAGCCGCATACGCGACTCGATAGCTAAAGGCAGTTGCACTTACCAATAAACTGAATGGAACAAACAGACCCGTCAAACGTACAAGGCCTAAGACCTTGAGAACCCTTGCGAGATTGGAAAGAACACCGAATGCGTTGTAACCAACCATGCTCACTAAGTACAACGGCTTAACCAATGGCTTAGGAAGTGGCTTGTCGCCACCGAACATGATGTAGCTACTTAGTAAAATTGCATTTAATTGCGCTTTTACTGATTTTTTAAAAGATTCTAATTGTTTCATAGTGATATACCCCGTGAGATTGTTTTCTTATTGTTTTCCGACAAGTCGGAAGCCGCCAAGAACAATCATTGCCCAGGGCAATGACTGCCCTGGCGGGTGTATCTACAGATTTAGCGTTTTAAGGCGCTAATGCACAACCATTACACCTGACCCTTTTTGCACTCCACATACATCCAAACGCCAAAAGCGCCGAGAAGCAGTATCAATGTGCAAACGAAGTTGATGGACATGGTTTTCCCTCCTGGGATTATAGATAATGATTAACTCTTGCGAATCAATCACCGACTACGGACCACGTGCACGACGCTTACCCTTCTTACGCTTTCGCGTCTTCAGTTTGCGTCGTAAGGTTGGCTTCTTCTTTCGAGACTCCAGACCAGCCATTATGAATATCAGTACCAGCATACCCATGCTAACCCAGAACAGTATTTGCTGCTCTTGGCCAGTAAGCGGCTTGAAAGCCTCTGCGGAAGTTGCGCCTAACACAACGCTGATGATCGCAACCATCAATTGTTGAACTAAGTTCATCGCATTTCCTCGTTACGCCGTCGCGCTTTAGGTTTGACAACATCCGAGGCGTCCCGCCGGAAGTTGTTTTCCGGCATCCCCAGAGGATTCTGGAGATTAGGGACCTGCTATAGCTACATCAGAATTCCCAATGAGCTTTTTCCTCCTTGCCAATGTCGCCATCGACTAGGAATTGCGGTGCTTCGGCTTCAATTTCCTCGACTGTTAGATCGATTCCCAAGACGCCTTGCTTTGCTTGCTCACGACGGGCATTAACCCGTTTCTCAAGTAGCTCTACCATGGAGTGTCGAATAGCATGACGGCCATTGAAAATGGTGTCTCGCCACCAACTCTTCAGGTAGTGTTTATTGTTGAATTGCCGACGCATTTCCAGAGTAAGCAAACGGTGGGTTAATACTGCACGGTTTGGACCCCATACAATATGTATCCCTTCTGCTCCATCTGAACTGGCGATCATCTCGCTGTTCTTCAGGATGTAACCAATCCGCTCTTCATGAGACAAGCTCCGAAGTGCGGACTCCAAGTGGGCACCTTCGGAAAGGTATCCAACGAGCGCAAAGTCACCCATGCGTCGTTCTTGGCGTTGCTTCTCTTCAAGTTGCCGACGTTTGTTGACGGCACGCTGCGCATAACGCTCAGCGATTTCAGAGCTTCGCATCACACACCTCCGCAGTTGCAACATCCACGATTGAGCTGATTTCCTCCAGGAACATCTCTACCCAGGCGAGGTATTGCGACCTCCCCTCTTGAGTGAGATATGTCCAGCGGGTACCGATTGCGTCTCCGAAGAAGATGCATGCATCGACCAATGACCAATACATGCCCCCCTCTTGCGTGCCAGGACTTCCAACAGGTGCTTGTCGTAACCACGAACCGAACATTGCCGGATCATGCTTTTCGAGGCACTCGTTGGCCTTCCTCGCCACCATTGCAGGCAGCTGGCTCGCTATCGAAGTACGCATGAAGGCTGCCCCAGCATCCATCAAGCGACCTCTGATCGCCGCGATGCGGCTCTCGTTGGCCTCGGCAAATGCTTTGGCTTCCTGCTCTTGTTTCGTTTGCATAGGGCTCTCCTTTACGCAGAGCCCTCCCCCTGCTGGGTGATGGACCCAGCGAGTGGTTTTGTAGGACGGTGATGAATGCATCCGGTGACTGACGTTTTGAGAAACGTCAGAGCCATCAACATCAGTTCCCATTGGCCGGCCTGAGCATGCACTCCGATGAGCAGCAGGTTGCTGATCGTGAAGAGCACATGAGCCTTGAATGGGGATTTAGCTTTTGAGAGTAGGTCTGCACCCCACCAGGCGATGAACCAAGTCAGAAGACTGATTACCGCGACTGGTGATGAATAGCGGACCTGTATCCAATCGATGAACTCCATACACACCTCACACGAGAACTGCCAGGTTGAAACCTTTCGGGTTTTTGTAGCCAGCTAGGCTCCCGTCTAGGCAGATCCCAGCCATATCGCACTTTCCAGTAGCGGTATCGCAAGGGGAGTTGTATCCCATGTGTGGCGCGCGGTGGAACTCGCCAGCACGTAGCCGTTTCGCAACGACCAGCGCATATGCGACTGCTTCATCAAGGTCTGATTGACGACGTTTAGCCCAGTGAATGGGTTTCCAAACTGCGTTATTCAGAGAGGTGCTGTTCAGCTTCGACACGTTGGGCTTGAAGCCTTCCGCGTACCCGCACAGCTTTGGCGGTTTGATGCCCAGCCGATCACAAGCAAGCGTTACCGCAAGCCAGTAGTAGGTCAGCTGGTATCCATACTGCACAAACAAGTCGCCAGCAGACATGGAGGCGGTTTTCCAATCGAGGATCACCGTATCACCAACATCGGCTAACAACTCTTCATCGGGGCCGTAGATAGGGCGCTCGCACACACCAACAAAGTCGATGACCATGTTGATGTACTCGCGCGGTCCGATCTTCAGCTTGAAGTTACCTTCAATCACCACCGGCCGGATGCCGAGGTTCTCGAAGTACGACGGGAAACCCATCGCAAGCTTACGTCCGATGACCTCTTGAATCTCAGTCGTCTTCGTTTTGGCCATGGCGATTAGCCGACCAACACGAAGCGCCTCAAACTTTTGGCCAAACCTTTCCGCCATTTCCTCAGGGCTCGGATTGATGAAACCCTTGAGGTAACCCTCGATCACCCAATGCAACGCACTACCAAACACCAGGTTCTGTGGAACGCTGACGCTGGAAAGCTTTGCACGTTTGTAGCCGACCAAGCGCATACACACTTGGGCAGTGTTGATCATCGAAGGGCTGAGCGAAATGTCCTCATCCTCGGGTACAGGCCCCAAGGGTAAGAAGTCGTGCAGATTCATAAATGCTGTCATGCGTGTCTCCTTTGGGCACGCACGACTACCCTAGGGCATCGTTGTGCCCTGTAGGGGGGATTTGGTTAGAAAGGTGCTTCTTCGTCCGCTGGGTCATCATCCGTCAGGACGATTTCCTTGAGACCTTCGAGAAACGCAGAGCGTTCACGATCAAACTCCTGGCCGGTTGCTTTGACAAACGGTTCCGGAGCTTCGAGCAGTTGCACTTCCATAAAACCTCCACACAACCCTGCTGCATCAGGGATGGTCGTTAAACGATTCAATCCCATGCAGGGGTTCAGGCGAATGCCTTGTGGTTGCTCAGGTACGTCAAAGCGCTATCAAACGAGAGGTGTCGATAGAGGGCCATGAGGGCTTGAGCGAGAGACACACGTTCCTGGTAAAGCCAGTCTACATGCGACATGGACTAGCCTGGTGTCTCTAGGTGTGGCCGATCAGAAGCAGGTGCTTCAGGATGGCCGAAGTTGGTTTTGCGATGTCTGTGCTCAGCAATCACGCAGTTGCGCAGCTTGCTTTGCACTCCGACAAACCACTGAGAGTTCTCAGTTGTAGGCCGGATTAGCTCATCTCTTCGAAAACGGAGAGGTGGCTAGTGGGACGGTTTTATTCAATACGATGCCCCCTCCCCCGTCAAGCAAAAACCCCCATGCGCAATCACGCGCATGAGGGTTTTCTTTAAGCTGCCTTGCACTTCCACATCTGAACAATGCCACCTTCTTCCGCGAGGGTTCGCAGGAATGGGACGCGCTGTTCAGTCGGCATTTCGAGAACGCCATGCGACACGATCAGATCTTCCCAGTCAGGCCCCTTGGCTGCCTCGCTATGGTCGACGATCGGTAACATGAACGTCACCTCAAACCCTTTGCTCAGCAGCTCCATGAAGAGCCGATAAGCATAGGTCTGCCCTACCCCATCCTTGCCTGTCTTTTCGTTTCTCGGGTCGTTATCGGACCAGATCACTACTCGGTCAAACTCAGACGGATTCACATCCACTGAGGCGAGCGTTGAACACGAGTTCGCGGCTCGGCTGGTCTCACCTGTCGCCAGATGGATAGCCCATGCCTTCTCAACGCCTTCGGTCAGATGCAGAGTCCGACAACCTGGGACGCTAGCGACGCGCATGGAACTACCCTTGAACCCCGGTAAGGGGGTGTCAATTTTCTTCGGCTTGCTGACGGAATCGAGCTTCTTACCGTCATCGGTCAGGTAAATCTTATGCAGATTCACCAAACGACCATCCTTGCCACGAAATGCCGATACGATCGCAGGGAAGCGACCGACCAGTACCTTCCGCTTCTCTCCCTTCTCATTCACGGTGTTGAAATACTCAAGCCCCGGATGGAACTTTACGTCTCCAATCATCGCGTTGAGAGGGATACCACGGCGCTTGAAATACCATCTTCCGACCTTCGCATCAGGGTGGTTCAGCGGCAGCAAATCCTTGGCTATTCGCTTTAGCTTCTCCGTTGCCCAACGCACTTTGTCTTCATCTGGAACCTCAGGTGCGCGCGAAACCACGGGGGCCTCGCGCTTGGCTAAGGTTTTAACGCCAGTGAGTGAGTCACGGATATTGCGCATCACGGTGACGAAATCGGTTCCGATCGCGCCGTCCTCGATGAGCAAATCAACAGGTCCAGCTCCATCAGGCAAACAAGTGCAGATGGCCCGGCCTTCGTGCTCCAGTTTTTCACTAAACCGGAAATCACCAATTCCACCAGAACGCTTGTGGCGACTAGGGAACGGGCAATCAACCGGTTTGCCCAGGTTACGAATCCCATGGTCAAAGGCTGTGGTGAAACGTGGAATCACGCTCAACCAACCACCATTCGACTGTACGAGATCCTCAACCTCTTCTTTCAGTGGTTTTCGAGACATAGCTATTTCTCCGAGAAGGAACAGCCATATCCCGATGGGATTGGCTTATCCCATAGGGTCGTGCAAGTTGATTTTTGAAAGAACTCCAGGACAGAGAGCTGTCATCTGGAATCTTCACCTGGCAGCAGCAGCAAGACGCGGCATACGGCTAGGTTGAAAGATCACGTTCAACCTAGCGCCGCACCCGCCCAGATTCAAGGTCGTTTTGCCGAAGATTTGGCAAAAAAAAACCCGAGCCGGTTAGGCTCGGGCTTTCGGTTCTTTTCGCCTTGGGCACTCTACTTACGCCTTGCGGAAGCGTAACTAGGGTGCCCAAGACATCAGTCATTGGGCCAAAACGATTAGCACTCATCCAAGCCAGCGGCGGCGAAGGCAGCACAGCGTGACTCGTTAGCCTTGTTCACTGTTTGTTGCGCATCATCTTTTCCCGGAAGGAAGAAGAGAGCAGCAGCAGCGATCAAGCCGAAGACAATTGCGTAGTTCATTTTGGACATTGCGGGTTCTCCGTATGAAGCGCCCACAATCCCCCATTTGGTGATTGTGAACACCAAATGGTCTCAGGATTTCAATTGCAAAAAACGGGTGTCGTGCGACTGGTAATAGCGAATGAATAGAGTGCCAAGGGACTCACATCAAACACCAAAACCAAGTTCAACGATCACCACACCTAAGCAGCAACCGTCATGGAAATGGCGAATCGATGTGAAAACATCCAAACGCAAAGTCACAGACAACTGTTCAAAACAACAGAAACAATCTGAGAGACTGACTGTTAAAGAGCGTGCTCAATCTCAAGTGGCGAAGCCAGAAGAGACAGAGATTGATCGCAAGGCGAAGCCAAACGATCGAACCGAACCTACAAACCAGCAATGCCAGCAAGTAGAGAATCGGGAAAAACTCTAAATGCAGCATGCAGGGGCAGGCGTGCATCTAGTAAGACGGTCGTCGGACAGCGAGAAGTAGAACAACCCGAAATCCAACACCCAAAAAAGACCAGCGAGTTCGCGATCGATCCTGGGGTGTGATCTGTCGCTTTGAGAGATCTCAAAACTACGGAATCACGGAAGTACGGTGTAGAGACTAGATAAGAGTGCCCTCCCAATTCAAGCGCAAACGCCCAAGATTTCTAAGATTTTCAGACGGGCCGCCGGATTGGGTTTGCTGGGATTTCTTCCGCATGCGGAAGATTTCAGCCGGTTGATTCACGGGTGAACAATACGATTTTCGGGGAAGGATACGGGGATGATTTCTTCCGCATGCGGAAGAAAAAAGGGCAGCCTAGGCTGCCCTTTTCAGTACGGCTGATTCATTCACTCAATAGCAGCGAGTTCAGCCATGGTTACGATTTCAATGCAGTCGGTATCGACGATCAGCTCGGTCTGTTTGCCCTGCTTCGTGATCTCGACAACGCACTTGCCGGGCTGTCCATCGACAACCTTGTTGACCAACAGAAGCCCCTTGGTGGTTTCCTCGCGAACGATGTTTACTGCGATGACAATGCGGTTGGCATCGATATCGCGGGTTACCGACTTCGGGCGCGACTTCTCCTGGGGTGCACCTTGAGCCTGTCCGGACTCGGAGCCCTTGCTGGGCTCGGCCGATCGACCAGTACCACCAACGTCAACCTGGCCGGCAGCGACTGCTTCAGCACCAGCACTGCCCTGCTCTTCCCCAGCCCCTGAGTTCGAGCTGGGCGCTGCGGTCGAGGCAGCCTGTGTACTGGCAAACCCGGATGCGCCAGACTGTTTCTCAGCGCCAGCGTTCCCATTCAGTCCGCCAGTTGCATTGCCTCCGTTCTCTTGCTGGGTGGCACGGGCTTTCGCTTCGCGGGCCATGTTACGGGCGGTTGCACGTGTGAGCAGGTCCGGCTGGTCTTTGGCTTCGGCGATGAATTTCTCGCAGGTTTCTGGCTCCAGCTTGTGGAGCGTCTTCAGCGAAAAAAGCATCTCCGAGTCACGAGTAATGTTGTTGGTGATCAGCGAGAGGATGCACTCCGGCAGATCGGTCAACCCCGCGTGTACGTTGATGTAGTGGAGTGGCTTGCTCCATTCAGTTGCGATCTGCGGGTAAGTAAGTTTCACCCCGTCCGCCAGGCGAGCTTCCTTATACCGCTGAATGGCAATCCCGACCTCGTGGGGGAGAAGCCCATTACGCTGTTCGTTCTCGGTCACCTGTGCCTTGATGAGGTCAGCAGCAGAGCGTTGGCTTGCATCGACGATGCAGCGGATCTTGAGACCAGGTATCAACTGAACAGCGCGCCAGCGCCGCTCGCCCATAAGCAGCGGATACTTCCCAGTGTCGGTATCCATAGGGCCAACAGTAATGGGCGTATGCTGGCCTCCTTGCTTGATCGAGTCAGCCAGTTCTTCGATCTCAATGAAGCTGGTACGCACCTGAAGGGACGGGACAACTTGGGAAGGGTCCAGCTCAAGGACTCGTCCCTCAGTAGCGACCTGATCCAGCTTGGCAAGATTTCCTGCTAGGGACTTAAGACCAGCCAAAGCAAACTCTTTCTTCGGGGATGCTTCGCTCATTTGGCCTTCTCCTTCTTGTTACTCTGCGGCTTTTTCAGCGTCTTCTTTTGGGGGGCGCTTTTCTGTTTGGCAGGGCGTTTTTCTGCCGGCGAGTCTTCGGCAGAGGTGGCCCACTTCTCCACATCAAAGCCGATCAGTGCGGCGATCTCTTCCAACAGCAGCAGCATCTCATTACCTGCCACTCGGGCTGCACCGCTGTTCTTGAGATCCCAGACAGCAACACCTTGCGTAACAGCTGTATCTACCGCGCCGCGGTTCGACATCGCGTTGCGCATGATCAGGGGGCCCACCTCCTTACGGAGAGCCGCGAGTGACGACTTGTGGGCGTCGACACGGGTATTCAGCTTGTTGCAGATAAACCCCGTTGGCTTGATCTCTTTGCCTGTAGCACGGGAGATGCGTGCAAAGCTATCAAGCAGGCTGAGAACGCCATTCACCGCGAACGCAGCAAGTTCAACGGGAACAAAGATGTGGTCCGCTACGAAGATGGAACCAGTCATCTTGATGCCGCTGGTTGGCGGGTTGTCGATGATGATCACGTCATAGTCATCGCAGAGGTTTGCGATGTTGCCGGCGAATGCAGTCAGCACGCTCAGATCGCTCTGTTCGATCGAGTGAAGATCAACGTCGCCGTCCAGCGAATAGATCAAGTCAACTCCGCTCGGCGAATGGAGTGGCTCGTACTTGGGCATTTCTTCCATATACAGATGGCAAGAACGAAGACCGCCAACGCGCTCAGCGATCGGTACAAAGCGAGAGCTGAAGTTGCCCTGGCCGTCGAGATCAATGCCGAGCACCTTGTAACCTTGCTGCGCAAGGTAGAAGGCGAGGTTCACCGAAATGGTTGTCTTGCCAACGCCACCTTTCTCATTGGTGATGGTGATGATGTCGGCGGGTCCTGCGCGTCGTTTGCTGCCCATAAATCCTCCTAGTTGATGGGCATCACTATAACCGGCATGGCGACGGGTTCAAGTCAAATGGGGCGCATGGCGGCATGAAATATGAAAATAACCCCGCATTGCGCGATACAGGTGCTTGCCTGTCACTTTCCAAAATCTTCCGCATGCGGAAGATTTGAATTGCCGGCTGAGAGCGGGGCGATGATCTGGACAATGTTAGGCGAAAAAAAAGGGCGCTAAATGCGCCCTTTCAACCATGGTGGATCAGCGTGGAATCTCTTTCCGGATTACCTTTGCGTGGTTGGTGGATGTCTTCATGTTCAGCTCCAGAACCTTTCGCGCGGCGGAAGCTTCGTCGTAGTAGCGACCAGCGTAGATGTACCACTCACCCTTCTTCGAGTTCCGGGAGGCCAGGAAGTCATTAACACCATAGGCCTTCAGATAGAGTTGGAATTTCTCCCAGCTGGGCTTGTCGGTGTAGGTGTAGAGAACATCAAAGACCTCACGAGTTTTCACCTGCTCGACAACAGGGGCTCCGGCAGATGCAACTGCATTGGTAGTGCCGCCAGCAATAACGACATCCTGCGGCTCACGGCCAGGTTCGATTGCAGGCTCAAGTTTGGGTTTGAACGTGGTGATGGTCACGGGCTTCGACGCTACCGCGGAAGCCAGAGGTTTTGCAGCCGATTGGGCAACTGGGGCAGGGGCAGTCGGTGCTGAAGGGCGAACGCTCTCATCCGCATAAACACGACGCCCCGTGATGACCGGTGCGACGACTGAGGACTTCTCAATGGTCGCAACACTTTCGATGCCGGCCAACTTGGTTCGAGCTCGGCTGGTAATCAGGTTTTGCTCAGCAGCGAGTCCATTCTTAACTTCCGCGATGCGAGCTTGCTTTCGCGCCTCGATCTCATTCTTCTGTTCCGCCAGGCGGGATTCCTGCTCGCGCACAAACCTGTTGAATTCCTCACTCTTCGCGAGGCTTGGTTCGGCTGACTGGACCTTCTGCTGCTTCAGCATTTCACCAACTGAAACCAGTCGATCAACTTCAGTCTTCGCGGTCGCCACCTGAGCCTCTTTGAGCGCAATCTCCTGAGATGCACGCGCCCTAAGAGAGGCGAGCTGCTGTTCAAGATTGGCGATCTCAGTTTCGAAACGAGCCTTGGTGGAAACCAGTTCTTGCTCAGCAGAAGCCATCGTTCCGCGTGCATTGGTCACCTTTGTGGCGTTCTCAACAGCGAGTTGGAAGCGCTGACTTTCGAGAATCTCGTTCTCCTGAGAGCGAAGCTTCTGCGTCGCGCGTTGAAGCTCTTCCTCTTGCCGACTTCTCGAATCAATCAGGTCACGGGTCGATTTCTCTGCGGATGAGACCAGTGACGAATACTCGGTTTCAATTGCGGCAAGTTTCTCAGTGGCTTTGCGCTGTGCATCCAAAAGCTCTGCATCACGCTCGTTTTCAAGCAGTGCTTTCCGAACAGCAAGCTCAGAATCAGCCTTTGCGATTTTGGCCTGAGTCTTACGCGAGGCGTCCTGGAACTCACCAACACGCGCCGCTTCGGACGAAGAAGCTGGAGCCGGGCTCAAGTCATTCTCGTAGGCTGCGTTGGCAAGGCCCTGCTCCAATGCCCGCCGCTGCTTTTCCAAGGTATCAATCTGGCCTTGGAATTCATTCATCTGGCGTTGATAGAGAATTTGCGCCTCTGTGTAACGCTGAGGGGCGAGACCATCCTGATAACGCTGGTCGTACTGAGACTGGGGCTCCAACGCCAACTCAGCCGGCTTCTTGCCAGTTGAACAGCCGGATAGGGCTATCGAAGCGGCCAGCACAGTGAGTAGATAGGGAGTCTTCATCATAATCCTTCAGATCGAGGCCAGACTTACGGCACACACACAATTCACTAATAACGCGACTTAGGTGGCCTATTTAAGGCAACCAGTTAGAGCTCTACATCAATACCCATTCTTTCCAGCAGGCCGGCGAACTGCTCATTGTTGGTCATAGCGAATCCTGCCTGCCAACCGGATGGGGTCTTCTTGATGATGCATGTATAACCAGTGTGCTCACTTATGATCCGGGCAAGACGGTCAACGTCTGGGTCACCGCTGCCGAGATCAGCTACAGGCTTTGGCTTATTGAGGACTTCATTGATCTTCTGCTGGAGCCTCTTGTAAGACCACTGCCCTCGTACTGCCGCGGATGCCAGTTGGCGTTGAACCATGTTCGACTCAACGGAACAGAGCAACCGGCCGTGGGAAGCTGACAGCTTTCCGGAGATGAGATGGTCCCTGACCTGAATATCCAAGCCGACCAGGCGGATATAGTTCGAGACATAGCCACGAGACTTGCCAATCGACTCGGCAATCTCATCATGAGTAAGCCCCTTCTCTTCCCACGCCTTTAGAGCGTTAGCTTCCTCGATGGGATTAAACTGCTCTCGTTGAATGTTATCGACGATGGAGACGAAGCTGGCCTGTTCCTCGGTGTAGTTGGCCACCAGGCAGTTCAGTTCATGAAGCTGTGCCTTCTGCGCACCTCTCCAGCGCCGCTCGCCGCAGACAATGGACCAGCCACCTGCGAGGCGGGGTGTCACGATCAGCGGGGTGATGTTTGTTCCGGCCTTGAGAAGGCTTGATGCTATTTCGTTAATCGAGGCATCAGAGAAATCTCGCCTGAACTGCCACGGCCCGCGATGCAGCTGGTCAACATCAATTCGCCGGAAGGTCAGCGGAACCTCGCCAATCCCGAAGGTTTTGATGGATGCGAGATGCTTGTGGTCGTCGTCGGATGGATACACGTGTATCACTCACTTTGGCGTGAAACGGATACACAGACCATAACGCCAAAGATGAGAAATACCAGCAGTAATTAGCAGATTAGTCGACAGACCGTTGCTTGGCAGCAGCGCGTGCCAATTCAACTGACGCATCATCAATGAAGCCCCAAGGCTTCGGAGATGGCTTGAAGGAGATCAGCAGGGCAGGGGAGGGGCCACGCTCGGTGTATGCAAGTGGCTGACAGATGAACTTACAGTTGTCGTCTGGAACCACCTGGTTGAATACCAGCGCGTCGATGATCGGCTTACAGGCCGCAGCTACAGCCTCAGTATCGAGCAGCGCTGATTCAGCGGTGATATAGACCTCTTCAACAATCAGCGGGAACCGGCAGCGCTGCTGCCAGGCGTAAATGAGCGCACGGTTTTCCAGAACGACTGCCTGTACCCGCTTCTTCCATGTGTCTTTTAGGGCAGATGCCTTAGCGTCATGCATCCGTAGGGATACGTTCAGCGAGAGCAACATTGCCCCGCTGAAAATGAAGGTCAGCGTACCCAGAGACTCATCGCTTACTACTGCATCGTAGCGACCATCCTTGTTCGCTTCCTGAACCTTCTTTGCCCTGAGGACAGCTTTCGATGGCTCCCTCTTGGGGAGCTTCTGATCAGCTGCGACAGAAGCTGCATTAGTGCCGGATTTGGTGTGCGCGATGCGCGCCAGGAATGAGGGGTCAGCAGCGAAGGCCGCCCGATGCTTCTTGTTCAACTCGATTACTCCTTAGCTCGAACCACAGTAACGGCAGAAATATTTTGGTTCTGAGCCCCGGTGTTGGCCGGATTTGGACAGTGCATCGCGGCTATTAAATAACAAATGGAGTCCGCCCCGCATGAGCAAAATTAAAAAGGTGCTGATGGTCGATGATGCCCCGGCTATGAGAAAGGTCGGCGCAAAGTTCCTGTCTGCGCTCGGCCTGGAAGTAGTAACGGCACAGGATGGCTTTGAAGCCCTCGAAGTCATTAGGCGCGAGGAACCAGATGCATGTTTCATCGACGTAGACATGCCCAATCTGGATGGCCTGCGCCTTGTATCCATTCTCAGGGCCAACCCCGAATTCGGGAATCGACCAATCGCCATGTTGACCAGCGCAACGACTGCATTCGACAGGCAAAAGGGATTCCTTGTTGGCGCGGACCTGTATCTGACAAAGCCGTTTAGCGGTGAGACCATCAGTAAGGCCTTTGCGTCCATGGTTGAGATCGCAGAGGGTGCCCATGAGTGACGATTTCAAGAACGGGCGCTACAAGCTCGTTGGCTACCGCATAGGCGAATCTCTGTGCCTATCGCCAAGCCGGTCTATTTCCGCGGTGATGAAAGTGCCGACCAACCTTGTGCAGGTTCCTGGAACCAAGCCTTGGATACTCGGTGCCTCGAAGCTACACAACGAACTCATCCCGTTCATCAACATCGCCCGATTTCTGAACATTCAGTCCCGAGGCGACGTACTCAATCAGCCGATCCTGGTTGTCCGTGGCCCAAAGGGCGTGGGCAACGTGGGGCTGCTCGTCGATGAGCTGATTGGCATTTACCCAACCGGGACCATGGAAGACGTTCCCCAGAGTGATCTTCGAATCCCGCCAGGCCTTGGTTCTTCATTGGCCGGTGTTGTCTCGGGTAGCGGCAAGGTGTGGGCCTTGATCGATCTCCTTCAGCTTGTGAGCGACGAAAAGCTCCAGAAAATTGACCTTAACTGAGGCGCAACAGATGTCTAATTCGACCCCCCTCGTACCACTCACCGCTATCTTGATGATCGCAGCCAGCATCGGTGCGGGTTGGACAGGCTACGAGTACAACAAGAGCGCAAAGGCTGACGCCTATTACCTGGCTGAGTCCTCGGAGCTGCGCTCTGCTGCACTTCAGGCGATCTATCTCAGCGAGCGAGCTGCTACTGATAGCAACCTGCTTTCCGAGCTGGAGAAGCTGGAGGCTAGTGTCGAGCAATCGTTCGGGCGCATTCAGAATGGCGATCCCATAAATGGCATCTCGCCCGCGCCGGCCGCCCTCCAAAGTCAGGTCTCGAATCTGCGTGGTACTTGGGAGTCCATTTCCGCGAACCTCGGCAAGATTCTGTCCTCGCGAGGGAATACCGAGTCCTATACGCGCGCAAAGACCGAAACGAAACAGGCGATCGATGCTGCCCTGGCTGATGCAGAAGCATCCTTGTCTCGGATGAGCACTCTGCCGGCCAGCGACTCCCAGGAGAAGGTCCTGACTGAAGCGGTGGAGTCCCTCCGAGAGGCAGCCTCCATCCTTGGCCGTGATGGCGCTGACGCCGATGTGCTTCGCGCTGCGGAATCTGGCATCAGTAGCTTCCTCGGCTCCATCAGCTCGATTGGTCGAAACCTGCCTCAAGACAAGCAGCTGTTCGACTCTCTCACCAAGGCTTACCGTGGCGCTCAAGCCGCTCAACGCCTAAACATCAAACTGGTTGATAGCGCCACCGGTGCCAAGGCAAACATTCCCCTGGCCCGTGCTATCTGGGTTGAGCGCGATAGCTTCAAAGCCGCATCGCAGTCGCTCGTCGAAACGGCCAAGGCTCTGCCAAACACCCACGTTGTATCCCCACTGATTGTTGGCTCCTTGGGTGGTCTTGCCGTCCTCATGGCGCTGTTCACGTCTGTGCTTGCCCACTTCGCAGCTACCAGCCGCGCCCAAGCTGTTGAGTCGCGTGGGAACTCGATCATCGGCTCTCAGAAAGAGCGCTCGAAGGAACTGTCGATCCTGCTGAACGACATCAACGAATTCGGTCGCGGCATCATCAACCACGAAGTCACCGATGACCGGGAGTCGACCAAAGAGATTGCCAAGGTGCTCAACCTTGTATTCGGCAAGATCCGGGAGATCATCCAGGAGTCCGATCAGACGATTTCCGGACTGGCCGCTGCGTCTGAGCAGACGCTGGTAACTGCCCAAAACGTCTCGCGTAACCGACAGGAGCAGCAGCGTGCCCTGGAGCATATCTCCAGCCTGTTTGCTGACATGAGTAGCTACGTCGAGGTCATTCAGGAAGTGACCAGCCATACCCTGAATGTTGCCAACGAAGTATCGACAAAGGTCGGGGCCGGCTCGGATGCGGTAGCCAAGGTGCACGAGGGGATTCTGCTGATTGCAGACCACAACGTCTCGATTCAACACCGCTCGAAGAACATGATCGAGTCCTTCCAGACCCTGGGCCGTGTTTCTTCTGTTGTGAACCAAGTGGCCGACCGCAGCGACCTCGTTGCCTTCAACGCTCACCTGGTAGCAGACCAGATCGAGGGCAACGACGAAGTGGCCCACGCGATGAACAAAGCAGCTGAAGCGATCACCGTTCTTGCTCATCAGTGTAAGCAGGCGGTCGGCGAGATCGACATCCTGCTGAAGAACATGCACGAGTCAGCTCGGGATACACAGTACGCCGTTGATAGCTCGCAGCGTGAAATCGACGGCCTGCTGGATCGTTCTGCTAAGGCGCAGTCCGCCCTCTCGGACATTTCCCAGATGTCGACTTCGCTCCGCGAGTCTGTAGGCGATGTCACTGAACGCACCCAATCACTCATGGCTCAGTCGAGTGAGGTATCCCACACCATGGAAACCGTTCTGAATTACTCGGCTGAAAACGCGGCAGCTTCTGAGCAAACGGCACAGGCAATCACCAACGTGAACCGTTCCGCTCAAGAGCTTCAGCGGGTCATTCAGGGCTTCCTCAAAGGTAAGTAATGACCTTGCACATCGCGGCGACTGAAACCGACCAAGCGATCCATGACCTGGTTTCGCTGATCGAAGAGCGTTTCTCCATCCAGATCAACTCTGATCGTTTGGACGCTTTCCACTTCGCGGTCAAATCTTCCGCATGCGGAAGATTTGAATGCGTCGAGACATTGGTTGCCGCGATGAAGGCCGGACTGGTTGACGCCGAAACGTGGTCTCAAATTCTGCATGTGGCCACAAACCACGAAACCAGATTCTTCAGGCACCCACCAACCATCGAATTGATCATCGAGTTCTGTCGAAGCAAGACCACCCCCAAGATCCTTTCAGTGGGGTGCAGCACCGGTGAAGAGCCTTACAGCATTGCAGCGGCTCTTCTGCGAAACGGGCATCCCAGCTTCGACATCCTCGGTATTGATATCTCAGCCCCCTGCATCGAAACAGCCAGGGCGGGGATTTATCAGTCACACCCGAAGTTGAGCAACGATGTTGCAGTAGAAGTCGGCGAAGGCCGGTCGCGATTCCATAGTTGGATACGCCACATGGTCAGGTTCGACGTGCACAACATCCTGTCAGATGTGCCAATTGCCATGAGTGCTCCTGACGTAGTGATCACTCAGAACATGCTGATTTATTACCGAGCCGAGACTCGCCATCACATCCTGAACCGCCTGGCGCTGGAGCTCCCTAAGGGGGGCTATCTGATTGCCGGCCCCGCTGAAGATGCGGGATGGAAATGCAAAGGCATGACTCGAACTGTTCACACGCACGCAGCCGTTTTCAGAAAGGATTGACCATGACCAGTGCCACGCATAAAGCCCACCTTTCTTGGGTCCGCCCGCCAATCGAAAAGGCGATCGGTCGCGCACAGGTTGCTCTGGATACCTACTTCCAGAAGATGAAGGTGTTCAGGTCGCCGCCAACTGGCGTTCAGCCTTCTTGGATTGACCGGCAACAGCAAGAGGCGAATGAAAAGCTCGGCGTGCTCGGTCAGGAAATTAACCTCATCCACAGCGCCTTGGTGATGATCGGGTCAAAGGGCGGGGCGGCACTTAGCTCTGAAATGCATGTGATTTCGAGCAATATCCAAGAAAGCATTCTTGATGATGAGCAGAAGGATAAGGCTCTGCTTGCATTGATGTCTGGACTGGTGGTGCTGCCTAACTACATGAGCATGGTGATCTCTGGAGCACCTGACAGCCCAAGCATTCTTTCCAAGCCTATCAACGAAATTCGTGAGATCCGTGGCGTTCCTCTTCTTGTTGAAGAGAGCCTGTTGCCAAACCTTGCCTTCAGTTTCATCGATCCCCCTCTCAAGGACTTGGCCGTAGACCCGGCCCACCGTGACCGAGTGTTCGAAGCATCTGCAAAACCCTTCCAGGCCGCATTCGGGTCATGGATCGGGACTCAGAGCAAAGAGTCACTCCGTGAAATGAAAGGCATCCTGACCGATCTACAGACGGTGACAAACTCGCAGGAGATTGGCTGTTACTGGTGGGCTGCTGGCGCGCTCGTAGACCTGCTCATTGCCGGTAGTCTGAGGCATAACAACAACACCGTCTCTCAACTGCGCACTGTGTCTGTTGCCATTCAGAAGGGCAGTTTTGGAGGGGAAAGCGCGGCCCTAGAATCCCTTGGGGTTGAGCGTTTCAAGTCGCTGCTGTACGTCATGTCCTTGGCGAAAACGCAGACTGACGAAAGTGAAGAAGTCCTGGGCCGTTTTAACGTCGCAACTGGCGTTGATAACGATAGCCTGAAGTCCCTACAGGCCAAGCTTGACCGCTCATCAGAAGCAACCGCACAGACGGTTGCCCTTGAAGTTGAGTCCCTACTCTCGCACGCAATGGCTGCAATCGGCAGGGCGGTATCTGCGACCAAAGAAGATGTATTTGGCATTCAGATCGCCAGCTTCCTTACGGCTATTCGGGATCTCGCGAATATCTTCTTCATGGTCAACGATGAAGAATTGGCTTCGATCGCTCGTACAGCCGCTACCCGTGTGAGCGAAGACTCGCAAATGTCGGACATGACTACTGAGGTTGTCGAAGCCCTGAAGTCCGACCTGCTCTACCTCGATGCACGTCTCAAGAACCTTGCCGAAAATGAAGCCACCAGGGCGCTGGGTATCGAGGGCGTAGCTCCTGATGTGATCAGCGGCATAGTGTCTGAATCGCTCAAGGTGCTTGTGAGCGTAAGACGCCCGATTGCCCTGCATGTGGACAGCGGTACCGCTCAGGAAGGGCTGCGCCAAGGGCTGGAAGAGCTACTGAGTGTTGCATCTGTTACGAGCTTCGCAGGTGCCAGCAAGGTCGGTGCGATCCTCAAGGGTGTCGCGCATTCGATGATCAGCATGCTTGACGGTGGAACGCTGTCCCAGTCAGAAGCCTACGAAAATGCTGCGCGGGCCCTGGTGGCTGTCGAGCTCTACCTTGAGTCCATCCATTCCGGCTTTGAACCTGATCCGAGCATCCTTACTTCGGCGATCCAGGCACTGTCGAAGAACGGTATCGAGGTCGGCGAGGTTGAAGCCCCTACCCAGTCAGAACTGCTGACCATTTTCGAAAACGTCAGCGCCAGCGCCGCAGATGATGAAGACACGCTGCTTCCTGAAATCCAAGAGCTGCGCCATGTCTTCGAGGCCTTCGCGCAACTGCCGAACTTCACGGATCAGGCCCAGCTGCAAACACTGCACATGGCGTCGGACCGTATTGCAATGGCAGCTCGTATTCGAGGCGTCGAGCCTCTGGCTAAGTTGAGCAAGGCCATTGCCCACTTTGCCAATGAGGTCTACAGCGTTGCTCGTGACGAAGAGTTCGACACGAACGCAGCAGTTGAAGCTGCGAAGGAATCTGCCGCATTGATCTTGCGCTGCTTCGATGAGTACGCAGCAAAAGGGGCAGCAGCAATCTTCGTTGCAGACGTGGCCATCCGCCTGATCGACATGGTAGACACCGCCCGGCGAGAGGTAGAGACGACTGAAGATGCCGCTCCAATTGAACCTGAAGCACACCAGAACGAATCGGTGGATCGCGTCAGCGAAATCGACACCCCTGTTGATTCCCAAGAGATCCGAGAAGTCGAAGGTTCGGAGGTGATCCTCGCGAAGGAGGCTGAAGGCGAAGAGGTCGAATATCCCGAAGGCACTGATGCATTCATGATGCAACTCTACCGGGCTGAGTACAAAGCGAACCATGACAGCCTGGTTGCCATGTTGTCCTCAGAAGCCCCCAAGCTGGATGACCATGCGTGCCGGCTGGTCCATACGCTCCGTGGATGCTCTGGTTCTGCGCAGTGCATGCCTCTCAACCGCGTGTTCGCAGTCCTCGAAAATCGCTTGAACGAGATTCGGACTTCTGAAGTCGAGCTGACGACTCACGATTGCGCGCAGATTATTGAACTGCTGAACGAGTGCATGGAATTCCATCTTGCATTCCCGTGGCAGGCAACCACCCAGCTTGAAGATGCCTGGATCGATATGGCGAAGTCGATCTGCGGAACCACTGAGGAAGCAGTTTATGAAGAGGTCGCGGTACCAGCCGTACCGGCCGAAGATCCTCCAGTAACCACCGCTACTGATCAAGTTGACTCTGTTGAGCCAGAAGCAATCGAGGTCGAGGTCGAGGTCGATGCAGTTGCGCCAGTTACGGTTGATGAAGTGACAGAGACTGTCGCCGAGCAGCCACAAGCTGAGGTTGAGGTTGAAGTTGAGGCTCAAGTGGAAGTCGAGCCCGAATATCAGGCTCCGATCCCCACCCAGTCCCACGCTGTTATGGAAGCGACATACGACCAAGAGCTGGCCAGCTTCTACATCGAAGAGGCCGATGAGCGTTTGCCGCAGCTACAGGACAACTTCCAGGCATGGCTCAGCGATCTCGATAACCGTGAGTTGATCCATACGATTAAGCGTCAGATGCACACCCTAAAGGGTGCTGCTGCCATGGCGCAGTTGACCGAGATTCAGGAAGTGACTCACTTGATGGAGTCGCTGTTCGAGTCGCTCAGCTTGAATATCATCCCCGCCAACCAAGATTGCATAGACCTGGTGGAGATTGTGCTTCAGGAAATCGGCGGCCTATCCACCGCCGTCAGGGCTTACCGCGGCCTTCGTCGGCCGGACGCCCTGATCAACTGCCTTGAGTGCGCTGTCGAGAAGAATCACATCAATCTTCAGCTGCTGAGCATGAACCAGGGCGAGCCACAGATCAGCGAGCAAGAGCATGATGAAGACCATAACCACGGGGCAGAAAGCTCGGTGGGTATGGAGCCAACGGTAGGCAAGAAGACCCGCCGCAGAAGCCGCGGCAAGGGAGCCGCCAAGCGTCACGCTGAGAAAATGGCTGCGCTGGCTGAAGGGCAGACGACAGGTGAGGCCCATATCCCGGAAGAGAAACATTCCGTAGAGCAGCCCAAAGCCCAGCCACAGGCCACAGTTCCGGTCCCTGAGCCAGTCGCTAAGCCTGCTGTAGTGGCTGCTCCGAAAGCCGAGGCTCAAATTGCACCCCGAGCTACTGCGGTTACTGAACCGAAGAAGGCGGAGCAAAAGCCAGCGACTGAGCAGCCTGTCCGGAAGGAGAGCGTGAACAAGCCAAGCGCAGCCACTGGCAATGCAGTTGCGGCTGAGATGCTTGTTCATCGCAGCTCCCGTAAAGCTCCGTTCGATGACGGTAAAGAAACCCCGCTGATGCCAGTGGTTTCCCAAGCTGTCCGATCTCTCTTGCAGCGGACTCAGCAGGCCCACGGCCAGGCCCTAGACGCGCAACGGGTCGTGAGCACCGAGAAGATCAAGGTTGACCAGCGACTTCTGGAAACCGCAGTTGAACAGGCAAGCGAGCTTACTGCTTCTCGGCATCGCCAAAGCGCCCTCCAGAAAGAGGTTGCGATCGGCCTGATCTCCATCCGAGAGAAAATGGAGGCTCACTATCTACATCAAAACCAAGTCATCCACATGCTTCGTGGCTACATCAACCTGCCAGGCGGGATGACAGGCACCACTAATGCTTCGGCTGATATGCAGCTTGAGCGTTTCAATGACATTTCTTCGATGGCAGTCCATGCCGCGCAAAACATCGAGCAAATCATCCAGGACCTCCAGTATGTGATGGAAACTGGTGATGTGATGCAGGAGTCCATTCGTAGTCAGGGACGCCTTATCTCCCGCCTCCAGCGTGATCTCATCCACAGCCGGCTTGTACCGTTCAACAACATCAAGCCAGCCCTGAACAGCACCATTGAGAACACCTCGAAGCTGCTCAAGAAGAAAGTACGAACTGAGTTTGGTGGTGGCGACACCATCTTGGACAAGAAGATCCTCGATGCGATCAAAGATCCCTTGTTCCATATCCTTCGGAACGCAATCGACCATGGCCTTGAGGTTGAAGCCGATAGAGCGGCAGCAGGTAAGAATCCGGAAGGTCTAATCCGCGTCACGGTTGCCCGCCGGGCGAAGAACATGATCGTCACTATCTCTGACGATGGCCGAGGCATTGATCCGGAAGCCGTGCGTAAAAAGGCTCTCTCTATCGGGATCATCTCCGCTAAGGATGAGCTGACGGATAGCGAAATCATTCGCCTGATCACCCACAACGGGTTTTCTACCGCGAACAGTGTTGGTCACATCTCGGGCCGTGGCGTGGGCATGGATATCGTTGCCTCTGCCGTCGAATCCATGGGCGGCATGTTGCAGATCGAGTCCAAGGTTGGGCAGGGAACCACTTTCACTCTGGTTCTTCCGTTCTCGATCGGATCGAACAGGGCAATGATCTGCAACACCGGTGGACAGTGGTTTGCTATCCCGACCTTCACCATGTCCAGTGTGGCGTACTGCGCGCGTGCTGACCTGGATGAGCAACTGCGCCTGAATGGCCATGCCACCTACTCGCATGAGGGGGAGGTTTACAACGTGGTCCCACTGGCTGATCTGATCGCTATGCCTGAGCTCAAGGGAAGTGTTGATGCAGCCAAGCCTGTGACCCTCCTTCTCTGCCGCCACGGTTCGACGCGGGTTGCCATCGAGGTCGAGAAGGTTGATTCCATGCCTGAGATTCACATCCGAGAGCTGGATGGGATCTTGAGTAATGTTCGCGGTCTCATCGGCGAAACGGAACTCTCTGACGGCACAGCCATTTTCGTTTTGGACGTGATGGAACTGATCCGAATCAACCTGAAGGAAGGGAGCAAGGGCTACGGAGTTCGTCAAAACAGGATCAGAGCGGTCAAGCGCGAGAATCGTCCGCTCGCGTTTGTGGTCGACGATGCCACCAGCTATCGCCGGCAGTTGACCCAATACTTCGAGGCTCGTGGATTTGAGGTGATCACTGCGCGTGACGGCCAGGACGCCTTGGACATGCTGCCCCTTGAGCGTGAGCCTTCGATCATCACCGTTGACGTTGAAATGCCCCGCCTGGATGGCTTTGGGCTGACTCGCCGTCTTCGCCAGATGTCTGAACTCGACCACATCCCGATCATCATGCTGACCACAAGAACCGGGCTTGAGGCCCAGGCAGCTGAGGCCGGGGTCAACGTGTTCTTGAACAAGCCTGTCGACTACCCAGGTATGGATAAGGCCGTGAGCCAATGCCGGCCAGACCTTATTCGCAATGAGGATGCAGCATGAAAGTCGGTATCGTCAGTGCCAGTGGCGTTCAGGCCACACTGATACAAGAAGAACTCTCCACCGTTCTTGCAAATGTGCGGGTGTTTAGCATCCCCGAGGTTGAATCAGGTCTGGCTCGCACCACCAACCAGCACCTGATGATCTATGACATCTCAGATCCATCACTGCTGGAGTCCGAAGACTTGAATGAGCAGATGGATAGCAATGAGCCTCCCTGCCTGTTCAATGAGACGGACCTCTATCCGATGTCGCCGGAGCAACGCATTGCCTGGCGAAATCGCATGATCGAAGAAATGAAGAAGCTGGCCCCTGACCTTGCTGATGAGATCAAGCAGGCAAACGACAGATTCGCCGCTTCGAAGGTAGACACGCTGGTGATCGGATCTAGCTCCGGTGGCCCTTTGGCGCTGAAGGAGTTTTTCTCCAACCTGCCCCGCCTGAACATCGCCATCTTCATTGCTCAGCACATGCCTGAAGCAGCATTTGGCCTGCTGCTGCGGCAGGTTAAAGAGGCTGCCAAGGATTGGGACGTAGAGATCGGCTATCACGGGCAAAAGGTGGTGGGGGGCAAGGTAATCCTCATCCCTCGGGACGTAACGCTAAACATCTCGCCCAACGCGATAATCGAGTTCAAGCCGAACGTGACCCCCCCAGAGTTCCACCCCAGCATCAACCAGGCTATCCGCTCGGTTCATGCGTATTCCAAGGAACGGACGAACATCCTGATCCTCACTGGGATGGGCGAGGATGGCGCAGCAGCGGTGCGGGACTTGAAGGGCAAGGTCAAAAGCATCATGGCCCAGGACCACGCTTCCTGCGCTTCTTCAAGCATGCCGGACGCGGCACGAGAGACCAACGCAGTCCAGTTCAGCGGCCCGCCGAGCGAGCTCGCCCGGAAGGTTTCAGAGGCATATGGGTTCGGAGTTGTGCTTCTGAACTGACGGCAACTGCCAGAGGAAAAAGCCGCAATCATGCGGCTTTTTTTGTGGGGGGAATTTACAGCTCGATCAGCTCAGTCCGTATCGACGCTTCAACTCGACTATCCGAGTGGCACGCCGGCGTTGCGTCTCAGCGGTCTCCTGGTCAGCATGTATTGCTCCGTGAGCAACGGCAGAAGCATAGCGCTCGTCTTGCTGCACCAGGTCAACGAGCTCCTGCAATTCCACTCGCATTTCGTCATAGAGCGCCATCGTTACGCCCCTGCTCTGTATGAGGTTGCACGCCTGAAGCTGCATGGATGCGTGGGTATAGATGCCTCCACGCCTGGTATGCAAATGACTTCTCGTAGTCCCCGCCTCCCGCGCGAACATACTGCCCCTCAGTTTCCCACCATGACTGAAATTCGGACTCGAATACATCATCGCTTGGCTCAGCCTCAACAGCACAGGCGGTGACCACTTCCACCTTAGGCGATGCGAGCACACGAACGCAGCGCGTGCGATTCATGCTATCCCTGACAGTCACTGCGAGGGCATGGAGATGGTTGCCGTCCCACAAGGCCACGACGCCACCACAAGCTAACTCGTAGCGATAGTTGTCGATGTGGCCGGTCTTCGCGCCAACCTTTACCGCTTGATCGTTCATGAATGGCCACACAGGCGCATCGATCTCGTCGAGATGATGACTGATCTGGACCTGTCCATTGCAAACCAGCACCGATTCCATTCGTTCATTGGATGGCATTAAGTGGTCCCCTAAAAGTTAGTGGCTCAGGCCCTGAGCATTTTCCTCTTGGAGCTCAAAGTCGTATCGGGCAAAGACTTTCTCGCCGCTCCAAATAACCTCAAAAGCCTCTTGGATTTTCTGGCGGAAATCCTCCAGAACGGACTTAAAGTCCTCCGCCTCATACTGCTCCGATTCGACCAGCCAGCCCGGAGCAGAAACCTCGGCGCTTTCGCCGGCAATACCTACACTCGGATCTCCGACTGTCCAGAGATACAGCTTCTGCACTCGCTTGATGCCCATAATTCACCTTGTTCGCAGATGGGTGTTCTATCTTCGGCAATTCGCCGGCCAAATGAAAAGGGCGCATTGCTGCGCCCTAACCACTACTGGAGAGTTAGACCTCTTCGCCCATAGGAGCCAGGTCCGGCGAATCTTCTTCCACTTCTTCCAGCGGCTCTGCATCGGCAGCATCCAGAGGTTTGCCCTTAGGCTGGTGTGCTGCGCGCACAGCATCCTCGATTTCGCGAGCGGCCTCGGGATTTTCCTTGAGCCATGCAGCCGCATTCGCCTTGCCCTGGCCGATCTTATTGCCGGCGTAGGAGTACCAAGCACCTGCCTTAGAAACCAGATTCTGCTCGATACCCAGATCGATCAACTCTGCAAAGAAGTTGAAGCCATGCCCGTAGATGATCTCGGTCTCGGCCTGACGGAACGGCGGGGCGACCTTGTTCTTCACGACTTTGACGCGGGTTTCGCTGCCGATCACCTCGTCGCCGTCCTTGACCGCGCCGGTACGTCGAATATCCAGACGCACCGAGGCGTAGAACTTGAGGGCGTTACCACCGGTGGTGGTTTCCGGGTTGCCGAACATCACACCGATCTTCATGCGGATCTGGTTGATGAAGATCACCAGGCAGTTCGCATTCTTGATGTTGCCGGTGAGTTTGCGCAGCGCCTGGCTGAGAAGTCTGGCCTGGAGCCCAACGTGAGCATCCCCCATGTCGCCTTCGATCTCTGCTTTAGGCACCAGTGCTGCCACGGAATCGACGATGATTACGTCTACCGCATTGGAGCGCACCAGCATGTCGGTGATCTCCAGAGCCTGCTCGCCGGTATCAGGCTGAGACACAAGCAGGTCATCTACGTTGACGCCCAGTTTGCTCGCATAGCCGGTATCCAACGCATGCTCGGCATCGACGAAAGCGCAGGTAGCACCAGCCTTTTGCGCCTGAGCGATAACCGAAAGGGTGAGGGTGGTCTTACCCGAAGACTCAGGGCCGTAGATTTCGACAATACGACCCTTCGGGAGACCGCCAATGCCGAGGGCCAGGTCAAGCTTCAGGGAGCCCGTGCTGATGGCGGGGATGGGGGTCAGCGAGGCCGAATCCATACGCATGATCGCGCCCTTGCCGAACTGCTTTTCGATCTGGCTCAAACACTGAGCGAGGGCCTTGTCGCGGCCGGCGAGCTCTGCACCGTTGGAAGCATCTTTCATTTGTTCACCTGCTGATTGTTGGTGGCTGATTTACTTTCCGCCTGAATAACCTTTCTAACGGCAGTCGCCTGATCTTCAAGGCAACGAGCTACGTTCCCGGCAAGGATGTCCAGCGCGCCAGGTTTCACATCGTCGATCAGTGATTTCAGGAAAGAGGCTTGCAGTTCACTATCGTCAGGAAATGCGTCCTGATCGAAAGAGGTGCGAAGCAGGGTGTGGGGGCCGAGCTTCGTTGATACCTCGATGGAACTGCCGGTCTTAACTGCAAACTGTCTCAGAAGGGCAGAAGTCATTACGTGAGCGGTACTCATGCTTGTTGTCCTCATTAGAACGAGGACAACTGTATGGCCGCCTTTCCCGTGCCAGAAGGTGGGCGAAAATAATCAGCCGCAGAAGCTAGATGAGCCGTCGCAGATACCCATGATTTCTTCGTAATCCTTGCAGCAGGTGACTGGCACCCACCAGACGAAGGTGTAGGTATGCATCGGGTCGACAGGGCCAGCGCGCATCTGGGTATCAAGCATCATGCTTCCGGCACCAAAGCCAACAGTCACCATTGGGCTTGTCTGCTGAAGCTTCCCGATGGCCAGCGAACCGTTGAACGGGAACGAGCCCTGGGCGAAGGCCGAGACGTGAATCGCACGGTAGGCGGCGATGCCTGCCGCAATTGGTGCTGAATCGTTCTGAGTTGCCATCTGCCGCGGATAGAGAGGCCCCCACTTCGGCCCAATGCACAGCTCCATGCCAAACATCGAAATGTTGCCAGTGAGCTCATTGCACGTAATCGGGTTGGACAAGAACGTATGGGCCATGTCCCGGCAACCCGTGCGCCAGGCGGGATCGAACTCAGTCGAGTAGAGCAGTTTGGGCATACAGGCCGGCATTGCTTTATTGAACTGAGACACCGCCTTGCTGACGATCTGATCCGTTGCAGCCGAGCAGACCGAAGTGGCGGAAGACAGTTTGGGGTTCCCGGTCTTCGCCTTGTCTACACCACACAGCTTGCAGTCCTGGTAGGCCATAGCCATCGCAATAGCCCAGGACGGAATCTCATAGATCCGTGCCTCGAACGTCGTGTAGTCGTTGTTATCGACACCGGTGCTGAACAAAGACCCCAGGCCAACTCCGAGCGCAGAATCACCACCACCCTTGATCACCTCAATCAAGGCGACCGGCTGGTAGTGGGAGACGATGAACTTGTCGGTGCAGTTGCGGATTTCGGTGAACGTGACCGAGCGTTTCGCTAATACGTGACCGGTGCTTCCACCCCGGTTGCGCGGGTTCTGGATTGTAATCGCATCGGTCACGATGCGGCTTGTTCCTCGGCTTTTTTTCGGCGCAGCGACTCGCCTTTCATCGTCAGTCGGTAGGCGTTGTGCACCAGGCGGTCGAGGATGGCATCGGCCAGGGTCGGGTCGTTGATCCAGCCGTGCCAGTGCTCGATGGGCAGTTGGCTCGTCAGGATGGTGGAGCGGCTGCCAGCGCGGTCGTCGATCACCTCCAGCAGGTCATGCCGGGCTCCTTCCTCCAGCGGGGCTAGCGCCCAGTCGTCCAGCACCAGGACGTCGACCTTTGCCAGCTGTTGCAGGGTACGGCCGAAGCTGCCGTCGCCATGAGCGATGCGCAGTTGTTCCAGCAGGCGCGGGGTGCGCAGGTACAGGGTGCTATAGCCCTGGCGGCAGGCCTGGTTGCCCAGGGCGCAGGCCAGCCAGGTTTTGCCGGCACCGGTCGGGCCGGTCAGCAGCAGGTTGTGCTGCTGGCGGATCCAGTCGCCACTGGCCAGGGTGGCGATCAGACGCTCGTCCAGGGCGCGTCCGGTGCGGCGGTCGAGATCTTCCAGGCAGGCGTTGGCGTACTTGAGCTTGGCCTTCTTGCGCAGCCGTACCAGGCGCTGGTTGTCACGCCAGGCCAGTTCGCGGTCGAGCAGTAGGCCGAGGCGTTCATCGAAGCTCAGGCTGTGGCTGGCCGGCAGCGTCCATTGCTCTTCCAGGGCGCGGGCCATGCCGTCCAGGCGTAGCTGGTGCAGTTGATTCAGGGTGTGTTGCGGCATCATCGAACAGCTCCTGTTGCGGGGGTTGGTAGTAGTCGGCGCCACGGACGTTCTCGTGGTCGCCGGGTAAGGTCGTTTCGGCGGCACGCTGGGGCAGCGGCTGTTGATCCAGGCCTTGCTGGAGCAGGTTGCGCACGCTGCGCCCGGTGAAGGCGCGCAGGTGTACGGCACGTTCGGCAGCGGCTTCCAGGCGTGCATTGCCATAGCGCCGGGCCAGCGAGAGCAGGCCGAGGCAGGCGCGGTAGCCCATCTCCGGGTGCGGCTTGTGGGTCAGTTGGTGATCGATCAGTTGGCGCGTGTAGGGGCCGATCCGCGCGCCCCAGTCGAGCAGGCGTTGTGGCGTCCATTCGCGATGCGCCTGGTGCGCCGCGGGCATGTGCTCGCGCTGGGTACTGTAAGCGCCGCGTCGCCCCAGCAGCAGGTGGCTGGCCACCCGCCGGTTGCCATGCAGCACTTCCAGGGTGTGTGCCGTCAGTCGCACGTCCACGTTCTGCCGGGCCAGGGCGGAGGGCACGCTGTAGAAGCTGCCATTGACCTCGATGTGGTAGTCGATGCTGACCTTGCAGCGCTTGAAGGTGGCGACCTCGTAGGGATGCACCGGCAGCGCTCGCAAGGCCGGGCGATCCAGGCGCTCGAACCAGTCGCGCCGGCAGCCATCGAGCCGCTTGAACGGGCGCCGATTCAGATCCTCCAGCAGCTCGGCGATGGCCTGGTTAAGCGCATGCAGGCTGAAGAACTGCCGATGGCGCAGCCGCGCCATGATCCAGCGCTCGACCACCTGCACCGCCACCTCGGCCTTGGCCTTGTCCTGAGGCTTGCGTGGCCGTGCCGGCAGGATCACCGTCTGGTAATGACGCGCGCACTCCAGCGTGGCCCGGTTCAGGCCCGGCTCGTAGCGATCCGGCTGGGCGACCAGGGCGCGCGGATTGTCCGGCACAACCATTTCCGGCACGCCGCCAAAGTAGGTCAGAGCCTGGCCCAGCGAGGTCAGCCAGTCCACCTGGGTTTCGCCTGGCGTCGCGCAGGCATAGGTGTAATTCGAGGCGCCCAGGGCGGCGACGAAGATGTGCGCCCGGCGCACTTCGCCGGTGGCCGGGTCGACCACCGGCAGCGTCGGCCCGGCATAGTCGATGAATAGCTTCTCGCCCGCACGGTGCAGCTGACGCATCGAACGTTTGAGCGTCTGGGCGTAGCGCCGGTAGTGCTCGACGAACTGGGTGTAGCGGTAGGTCGGCTGGCCCGCATGCGCGGCGAGATATTCCTCCCACAGCAGCTGCAAGGTCACGCCCTTGCGTCGCAACTCGCGGTGGATGCTCAGCACATCGGGCAGCACTCGCTCACCGCGCGGCTTGTTCGTCGACGTCGGTGCAAACAAGGCGGCCGCCAGCGCGGCCTCGTCCATGGCCACCAGCGCCGGCCAGTCCAGCCCGGCCACCCGCGCCGCCGCGATGTACTTGCTAACCACGCCCTTGGACAGCTGCAAGGCACGGGCAATCTTCTCGTGGGACAAGCCGGCCTCAAACTTGAGGCGCAGACATTCTTTGATGTTTCGCATGGCTACTCGCGGCGCCGCCATCTTCCTCTCCCGAAATCGGTCGAGGATGGCGGCGCATCAGGTCATGCGCAACGAAGGGGAAGGCTTTCGCTAAGTCGTGACCGGCGATTTCGGTAAGCCGTGACCACCTGTTTCGGAACAGGCGGAAAATCGGTCACGTTGCTACCGAAATGAGCGGTCACGCGTTAGCGAAATGACCGGTCACGATCAACCGAAACGGCCGGTCACGGTGCTCCGAAATCCGCATGCAGTAGTAGCAGCAGGAAGAAAATATCTTGTAGGCCAGCGTGACCGGATCGATCGACAGGAAAGTCGCAATACTGGCTGCGGACGCTTGGGCCTCAGGAGTTCTAACCCCAAACCCTAAAGACATGGCCGCCGCCCCAGCGGCAGTCATTTTCATAAATTTGCGGCGTGTGAAATCCATGCGGCCCTCTGCCCGTTACTGGTTGCACTGCATCAGTGCTGATGACTAATAACGGGCCAGAGGTGTCCATTCTCGCGGATCAATTCACCCGGCTGACCAGGTTTGGATAGCGCATGTACACGTCGGAAGAGTTGGATTCGCCTTCTGCGTTGGCGCTCTCGGGGTCCATGAGGAATGCCGTGAGCTCTCCTTCAACGATCTGGATGGCCACCATTACCTTTTCGTCATCGTTCTGCGGGGAGCGCGCGGTGACAAAGACAGCATTGCTGGACACATAGGCGGTTACACGAGCCCGAAGAGAGGATGCTCCAAAGCTGCCCGGCGCAGGCGCAAGAGCGACCATTGCCCCTGAAACGCCAGTCTTAGAATCGTGCCGCACTTCGAACTCCAGATTCCCAACCTTGGCGTTCCCGACCTCGCCCCAGGCCTCACCCTCAAAGCGAGCGTGAGATTCAGCGTTTTCACCGATATGGAATGGCTTTGCGATTGTCGCGCTGAAGCGTTCAATGGCAAGACGTTCAACCTCTGCTCGGTGCATGTTCTTTGGCACGCGAACAGAAAGCGATCCATTCAGATTCACAGGGACCTGGATGATTTCCAACTCGGATTGATTAGGCATGGCAGACTCCTTGTTCAGATGGCACCAATTCTCCCGTGAGGGCGCGCGTGCCATAACATGCGACATCGATAAATGCTTTAAGGAGTGCGCGTGGATTTAAGTGCTGTAGGCTTCGGACTGCTTGCTATCGCAGGTGCTGTCGCCTGGATTTACAAGATGAACTCGCATGCATCGTCTCCGGCAAGCGTAGCCAGCCATGACGAACAAGAGCCTGCCGAGGCTCTGGTTTCGCCAGCGTTGAAGATCGTTCTGGCTCCAAAGTTTGAGGATGGAGAGCCTTATGCGCGCGAAGAGCTGGGCCCGGATATCGAGAGCCACGATTCGCCTGAAGAAGTGGTCGCTGAAGCGATAAGTCAGGATGTAGTGCCGGACTCAGAGCATGTGAGAGAGCAGCTGAATATCGCCGAGAAACTAGGTTTCATCGGCGACTTAGAGGGCATGGTTGAATTTGCCGAGCTGGCCCTGAACGACCCCAATGCATCTCCCCGCCAGCGCAATCAGGCCGACATCCTCATTCGCCGAGCAAGCAGTCTCTGAAGGCTATGCAGCGACTGAGACATCTCAGCTTTCAGGTAGCCTTCAGACTCCATGCTGTTGGTCAGGTACTTGCTCATGCAAGCAACGGCCGGGACCTGAAGAATCGTTGGGCTCAGGTGCACAGCAGATCCACCAGCAGCCTCAGCGCGAGCCCCGATGACTTTGGCATTACCCTCGGTAACCCTGACAGTGAACGTAATTTCACCCGACGCTGAGATGTCAGCAGAGATGAAAGCGCCCAGGACACCATAGATTTCCATTTCGGTTCCAACGATTGGCAGCGACATAGCTCAACCCCACAGAGTCATCAGGTCGTCGAAGTATTTCGAGGACTTCAGTTTTACGATGGCTTCTTCGCGCACCTGGCGCACACGCTCCATGCTCATCCCCAGTCGAGCGCCAATCTCCTTCAGGCTCTGCTCCGGCATGCCGATCCCGAACTGCGCACAGACGATATCGAGGTGGCGGCCAGTGAGCGTTTCCTTGAGAGCTCGCTCAACAAATGCGGCTGAATCCTCTTCGTCGACGTGGGTCTCGAACTGCGAGTTGCTGTCGGCGAGGACTTCATGGAGGCCTTCGGTCTCAGAAGATCCAGCATCCTGGAACGTGGCATCGAGAGAGATGCCACCGGTGCCGCCAACGAAGTAGAGCAGGTTGGCAACATCGTCAGGCTTCAGACCTGTGATTTGAGCAATCTCCGCCTTCGAGGCGTTGGGGTTTTCGCTCAACACAGCTCGAATAGCGAAGAGGTTGGCCTGGCTTCCTTCTGGGAGGCGAATCAGGTCCTGCTGCTGGAGCTCGCGCACAATCATCTGCTTGATCCACTGGGTACCGATAGTCGAGAACCGGTAGCCCATCTCGGGAGCGAAGCGGTAGATCGCGCGCAGCAGGCCCATGTCGCCGGCGGAACGAATCTGGGACTCATCACCCACATGGCGGTATTGCTTTACCAGGGCCTCGACCAAGGAACGGTTACGCTCATACATCAGCGAGACAGATCCCTTCAGGATGCGATCCTGTGCATTGAACGCCGACCAGGCTGCGAGAAGGTCGCCAGCAGACGAAGAGGACTGGCGAACGATCTCCTGGATCGCACGCTGATGGCTCAGCAGGTTGTCACGGAGCGCCTTCTTGGCCTTGGCGGGGTAAAGGGCCACCTCATAAACACTGGTGTTTACGGTCGAGATCAGCCCGGCCGAGACCCATGCCTCACCGATCATCGCCTTGACCTTAGGACGCGGTAGCTTCAGCTCAGAACTCAGGAAGCCAACAAGCTTGCGGCACTCAACTTCCAGATCGCGGCACTGTGCCCGGAAGCAGTCAGCCGCTTTGAAGAGGATTTTGTCGTACGGCAGGATTTCGGCCATCCGAGATGCAAGCTCATCACGCAGGGCCATCGAGAACAGATCGCTCACCGCGTTCTCGCATTCTGCAATCTCAGCAAGTGCTTCCTCGATGGACTTGATCTTGCGCAGCGCCAGCGCCTTGAACTCATCGGTCGGGATGCTTTCAGCGCGCACCCACTTGGAGCCGACCTTGATCAACGCCAAAGCCTGGCCCACGGGAGCGCCGCTACTCAAAACTTCCTTCACGTCAGCCAGGAGCATCGACACCACATCAGTGTGGGCGCACATGGCGGTCATGAGGCCAATCTGGCTGATCATGATGCGATAGCCGAGCGCATGCTGATCCTCGGTGGAGAGGATCGCTCCATGCCCCGGATCAACGGGCATGGCCGGCAGCGGAGGCATGTCAAAACCAGCCTCAGCAATAGTGCCAAGCTGAACCTTACGCTTCGATGTTCTGGTCACTGCAATGGACATTTTGGTTACCTTCTTAGATACGCATTGGCATCAGTACGAACGACTGTTGAGCACAGTCTGTTGGCGACAGATGCGTGCCACCAGTTGCCCCATCAAAAACAATCTCCACTTCTTCCGCGGTGACCGTCTTTAGAATGTCCGTCAGGTAACGGGCGGAAAAACCAACTTCCATGTCGCTGCCGATGTACTGCCCTTCGATGACTTCAGAGGCAGCGTTCCCCTCGATATCGGAAGCGGCGGTGGTCAAGGTGATCTCGCGGCCGAGATTGAACTTGATGCCGAAGCTTCGCTGATCGGCCATCAGCGCTACCCGCTGAGCAGATGCGAGAAGGGCGGGGCGGTTCGCTTTCAAAGTGCTTGGGCTGGATGGCTTCTTGAGCAGCCGCTGGTAGTCCGGGTATTTGCCCTCCAGCAGCTTCGTGTAGAACTCACCAGCGTCCGATACCACGACCGCGAGGTTCGGATAGAGACGGATGCAGGCCTCGCTCTCGGTTGTGAAGGTCAGGAAATCATCAACAGACGCGACGGGAATGATTGCCTGGGAGTCGCTGCCGGTAACGCCTTCAATCCGGCATACACCCATGCGGTGGCCGTCACTGGCAGCCAGGTAAAGAGTGCCCTCGCGGACATCCAGCAGCATGCCGTTGAGGTATTGGCGAACATCTTCCCGCGCACAGCACACAGCCACCGATTTCCCCGAGTCGCGTAGGTTCGCTGCATTGACTTTGAACTCAGCAACGGGGGTGGAAACCTTAATGAGCGGAAAACTATCCACATTCATCGTGGCGAGGCTGAAGCGTGAGCGAGCGCACGTAATAACCAGCTTTTCGTCGCTCAAGGACACCTTGACATCTCGATCACCGGGCATGGCCGAGACGATCTGCTCCATCTTCTGAGCAGCCGCGCAGATATGCCCCTGAGCTTCAACAACCAGGCTGGACGTACGGACGCGGCGGATGATTTGCTGACTGCCATTCTGCGCGATCAGAGTCAGCTCATTAGCCTCAACCCCAATAAGGACGTGGGTTTCAGCGGTACCTCCCTTGCGGGATGCAACACGGGCACACTGTTTCAGGACAGAAGCGAAGACAGAGGCGTTGATGCTGAATTTCATTGCTGGCCACCTTTCCTAAGTAGATGGTCAGCAGTTTCAGGGCATGCGGCGCGTGCCAGTAGACGCCATCAATCAGCGGTGCTCAAATTTTAGCCAATTCGCTGAAGGCACTGACAAGGGGGGGAGGGGAGAGGAATGCGCCAAGCTTTTCCACATACTTATCCACAGCTTCTGTGGGTATGTCAGAGAGCCTTGGACTCGACAAGCATCAGGCTCAGGTACTCAACCACGATGGCCCGATCCAGGGTCATAGACGCCATCTGGCCATAGAGCGCCGCATCCTGAATCGCCTTCTTCTCATAGATGCCGTTACCCAGCAAGCGATACAGCCTGGCGAGTTCCAAATAAGCGGTAAAGCGAGTCTCCTGCCGCTTGATCGAGCCAAGCTCGGCCACACCGGGCGGCTTCCCGAGGGAAGCATTGACCATTGCCGTTCTCAGCTTTTCCTCGTCACCGACCTTGAGGTCGACGATCTTCTCAGGGAGGCGCTGAACCCAGTCACCCAGATCGGCGAGCATGCCTGTTCGGGCGTACACCAAGGCAACGTCATTCAGGTCAGGCCCGAGATTCGGATCTGACATGCTGGCTGTCCGGACGATGTACTTCCTCAGCGCATAAGCCCTTTCCAGGTCGCCTGCATGGAGCAGCGACTCCAATCGTGAAGTCATCGCCATTCTGTAGAGGTCTTGGTCGATACGCGCCAGTTCTTCTAGGGCTGGAGTTGTCGTTCCGCTGTTCTGGCTCAACCCCTTGATGCTGATGAAATACAGGGCCAAGGACTTTGCTTCTGGATCATCGAGCTTGAGGGCTGCCTGGAGCGCTTTATCAAGGGTGCCTGTGCGAATCTGCTTTATCGCATCCGCATAAGCTGACAGGGCGTTCCGCTCCGCACCTTCAAATGCGGCCGGAGCCTGCCACGGGACATTTCGCAGTTCAGATGCGGCAACGAAGAAAAGGGTTCCCCTCCAAGCGAAAGGGGAGTGCTCTGACTGCTCCAGGAGCTGCTTTGACAGAACGCTGATGCATTCGGGTGTCACGCTTGCCGAGCACTCAACCTTGCTGACCTCTTTCAGCCATTGGGGCTCTTCACGCTTTACCGCACAGCCTGCGGCAAGCGCGCTGATACAAAGCAATGCTGCTAGGCGCATAGCAACTCAAGTTGGACTTTGTGGGCGAACTTGCCCGCCTCCGCTGCGGCCTCGAAGCAGGTGTCAGCAAAGGGCGAAGACTGTCCGTGGTGCGTGGCAACAAAGACATGGCTGGCATGCGTCAGCACCAGCTCCAACACTGATTCATCACTCTCCGTGGTGTCGCCCACTACGCGAATCGGAATGTAGTGCTGGTGAGCGTATCGAGCAGCAATTCGACCGACGCCGAGTTCGGCAGTGACGATGATCTCGTCTGCCTGTCTCCTGGCGAAGATCGAATCCAGCATCGCGAAGACTGCGGCCTGGTCAGTGAAGTCAACCGCGCCGGTGATGAGCACTTTTCTGAGCGGATCATCACTCAGCAGTCTTTCCCTGATAGAGGCCATCGCATCGTTGATAGGGCCGAGGTTGCAGACAAGCTCGCCTGCCAGAAGACGATCACACAGCTCGTCTTTGTTCTGCACCAGCTGCATCCACGCCCCAGCTCTGATGAGCCGCTCGCGAACGTCGAACCAGTCTTGCCGACGCCGGGCCTGTGAAACCCCGGCAGTTTCGAGCATGAAGTCTTCTTTCTCCTGGATGGAGAGAATGAATCTCCGGTACTGCTCGTCGACGCCAAGGAACTTCTCAGCTTCGACGTAGTGCATCAGTGACGCGCAAGTTTCTTGCTCGACTTGAACCCCATCGAACAAGCCATAAGCCTTGAAGGGAAGCGGTTGGTACGGGTCGAAAGTTTCCACGGGCGCATCCTATTCACGAACTGCTATCCCCGAAATGCGCCTGAGCAAGAAGCTGATACCAGGAGCAGAGGGATACTCTGAGGACGCATTTTGAAATGCTTGTAACTCCTGCGCCAGCGAACCTGGGGTCGTGGAATTCAGTCTCGCCGCAACATGAGCACGCCAGCCCTCACGTTGCCCTTCCGGCAACAGGTTCGGAGCTTCTCTTGCGAGCACCCGGACAGCCAGATCCATGACTCGAAGGTCGTGCGCGCCGGCCGCGATATCGATCCAGCGGTCAAAACCTTCTTCATGCAAGGCTCGCATCACCTCCATGTCATGTCGGGAGAAATCCCCCGCCCACATTCGGTGGTCAACATCAGCGAGTTGCGGAGAGAGTTCGAGGATAGGCTCGTCTCGCAGCCGGGCGGCCAGGCCAGTTGCAGCTCTGAGTCGGGCGATGTTGTCTTTGACGAAACCGAGATTGATCTTGTGCCGCCTAGCGTCATCAGGCCGAATGGCACCGAGCGGGGCCACAAAGGGAATCCGAGAGAGCGGTACCCTCACGATAGGCAGTCCGTCCCCCCTGGCTTTGCGTAGTAGCGATTCGAGCCCTGCATCCGAGTCGTCAACCAAGGCCGAGAGATCACACTCCAGGTCGGCCATGTAGGCAATGTCCGGGTAGGTGACATCGATGGCGAGCGGGTAGAGAAGCCCGTAGCCGCTCTGCGTGATGATGCTTGGATGAATCACGATTGAGGGCACCACGGAGGAAAGGTCGGACACCTCTCCGGCGTCGAGCCCAAGGGCGTCCTTGATCGCTGAGCTGGATGACCTGGCGATGCAGTGCTCGATCAGCTTTGGCGAGCGCTCCTGGGCCGCACCCAAAAGCTCCTTGACCCTGAGCGCCCGATTATCCAAGTCCCAATTCGCATCCCACATTGAGGATCGAAATTGGCGACTCAGCAAAGAGAGGTCGGCAGTGAAAGGCTCCGGCATCTCTTGGGGCCGCAGGATGGCGATAGCCCGAAAGAGAGTGTCCAGGTCGAGATGCCTGCCACCTGAGCTGCTGGAGAGCCGCGCGGGTATCAGGTTGCGATAGAGGGCGTGACGCACGAACGGTTCGAGCTTTGATGTCGTGCCTATGCCGATGTGCAGAGTGTCAGGCGACTCGAATACCGGCGCAACGGCGCGTGAGAACTCACACTCCGATATCCCCTGGCCAAGCTCCATCAGCGCCAGAGGCGTTGCGTCAATGTCCTTGGCGGGGACGTAAACATCATCCCTCATGCGGACGGAGAGCATCCGCTGGCTGACCGTTTCATCATCGCTGTAGTTGATCGCGTGGAAGCGCAGCACCTGTCCTTCTGCTGGAGATTTACCGGCAGTGAGGACATCAAAGAAGTGCAGGTTCATGCAAAAGTGCTCCGGTCATGCTGGACGGGGTTCTGTGACACCCACATTGGCTTCCACCCCGAAGCTCGGGGGTTATACTCACGAAAAACCAGCAGAATTAGTCGTCGATGCAGCAGGCGAATCAACTCACATTTGCTCCCAATGGCAAGACATCACTGATCCTTGTTGCAGGGGAAGTACACCTTCACCATTCGCGCCCGAAATTCAGATCCAAACGGAAGCTGACTCTCTGCGGGGCGCTGCTGCACGGCCATGAGCCGCACGGCCACCTCGACCTTGCAGACACCGCCAACCTGTACGCGATGCAAATCTGCCCATGCTGTGTTCGTAAGTTTGCCCGCGAAGGCCACATCACCAACGCCCTTGCCATCCTGGCAGGCCAGCCGGGGCAAGGCAGCCCCGTACTGAACGGCCAGATGGGGCTGTTCGATTCTTAGATCGGCGGGAAGCTGTGGGCGGACTGCATACCTGTTTTCAGGTCGATCACAATCCAGTGCTTATCGGTCGCACCATAGCGCAAGACTTCCCATAGGGCACTCAAACCTGCCGTTGTGATAGTGCGATTTACCAAGCAGTCCTGACTGGCGAGTGCCTCTGCGGTAGAACACGACTTGCGCGTGTCATCTTGCAGATGACGAACCTCGGGATACACATCGAGGACGCAGGGGTATTCAGCCCTCATGGCCGGGGCCAGCGCACCAAAGACCGCTTGCCCGTGTCGATGGCCATTTCCAAGGTCTAGCCACATGGCATCACGCTTGAGCCTTCCCTTGTAGTCGGCAATGGCAACTCGGGCAGAAGGCAGATCGACTGCCGAGATCACAATGTCCGCCTTGCTCATGGCCGCCTCGGTTTCGACAGAGGGGAACCGGCATGGGAGTCCTTCCCAGGACAAGCCGAGCTGGAGGTTGTAGCGGTTGGCCAGAACAACCGACTTGTACTGCCCGAGGTCGCACGGCCAGAACCTTTGGCGAACTAGGTTCGGCTCCCGAACCTTGGAGTCGTCGATCACCGTCACATGCAGGCCGCCAGACCTGCCGAGGCAGATCATGGCGTGGTGGAAGGCCGCGAGAGAGTCGATGACCTCAGAACCGTTACCGCCCGCACCGATGACGACAACCCGCACCTCCCGGCCATGCCAGGACTTGGGTTGTTTGAACTCGACCTTCTGCTTAATGAGGGGGACGGCGCTCATTCCACAGCTCCCCCGAGCACCATGCCCAGCGTGATGTGGACACCATGAGGGTGCTGATAGGTCTTGTGCGTACGGTAGGAAACCATACGATCAGAGGGGAACTGCTGCTTACCGGCTGCTACAAGGGACTGGTAGAAGCCCATCAGAGCACCAATCGAATCCACCTCGGTCACGGGGTGAATAGTGCCTGCATGGGTGTTGGTTGCCCCCAGCACGAAGTTCTCCCAGGCCGGAATGTTCGACCGCAAGATGGTCGCGGGAACGTGGGCATTGCCGGTGCAGAAGGTGCCGCCTGAGTAGACGTTGCCGAATGGGGCGTAGAACAGACGGGTTTCAGGCGTCGGGCGGGAGCGCCCCTTAAAGGCGAAGCAGCGCAGGTTCTCGCCCGCCATCGCGATGAAGATCAGACCCGGAATCGGAGCTTTGACCACGCCATCGTGGAACGGAATGTCCACGATGGCTGGCTTGCGATACCAGACAATGGTCGAGCGTGAACAAACGAGCAGCGAGTCATCGAGGAACTCAGGCTCAGGCTGCTCATTGAGAAGGATGGCGATCAGAGCATCCTTGTCAGCGAGAGTCATAGCGCGACCAGCACCCAGAGTGAACTGGCCGCCATCAACCGGCAGGATGGGATGGGTGGTGATATCGACGTTCTTGGTTTCGCAGTGCTGGTGAACCAGCATTGCGATGCTGGAGGTCTGAGCGTTAATCATTGAGATAGAGCCTCAACAGTGGATGACAGCGATTGGAGTAGCGAGAAAACCCGCTTCATGGCCACTATTGTCGGCACCAGAGAGCGTGCCACAACGTCCCGGTCACACTCGAAAACGAGGGGCTGAACACCGCACCCATTAACCTCGGCATCAATGTAGCTGTAAGCCTCCCCGTACGGCCCAGACAGTCTCGATTCATCCATGCGAATCATGATTGTCTCGAAGAAACCGAAGCCTTCGCACTCAGTATCGCCCGACTCCGGCAGGTGCGAGGTAGGTTGCTCGCCGTACTCCAGCGCCAGACTTAGCAGCTCAACAAGAACCGCATAAGCGGCTGCGGTCACCTTGGTGCTGGTCGATAGCTCTTGCGCCTGACCCAGCAGAGCCTTCACCTCTGCGATCTTTTCCTCTTCGGAATCGCCTTGGAGGGTGTACGAGTAGTCATTCCTGGCTGTTACGCCCTGCGCGATCAACAGAGCGAGTCGATCAAGAGACTCTTCGTCAATTTCGCCATCATCTTCCTCGCACACACCCAATACCTCATGGTCAAAGGGCCAGCGGTGAGTGGGAGTGGCTTGTAAGAACTTCTTGATGCCTTCAACGCTCAGATCGCTGGTTACAGACTCCATGCCTGAAACAGCATCATCGACCGGAACGCAGAAGTAGGCGTTTTTCCCGATGGTCGAGGCCGGTGTGTGCAGAGGGAAAATGAACTCACTGATCGCATCGAAAGTTTTCTGCATCAACACAGAGAACTCATGCAATTCGTCGAGCGGAACGTCATCCAGACTGAAATCGAAATAGACGGGCTCGTAAGTCTCGACAGTCAGCTCATTGCCTGTGAAGTACGCGCTCTGGTTCATGTCGGCGCAGAGCGACTTCAATGCCTCTGAGCACGCCTCAGCCACCAGCGGTGCGGTGTATGCGCCCTGAGACACCCAGTGGTGCAGGTCATCTGCTTTGAGCAATCCTGCGGCTACGAGTCCAAGCGCAACTTCGGCAGTGAGAGTCTTATCAACCTCGCGCTTCGTGAGTACGGTTTCCAGGCGAAGCCTGTCCTGAAAAAGACCGTCGCCCTCGATAGAGAATCGCTGACCGATGCTGCCCACAGCCTTCTGAGTCATCTGGTGCAGGTAGAACGGACGCTGGCTCTGCCCAAATTTGGCGATATCGCTATCGCTCAGGAAGCCTGCACGGTAACTGTCCAGGCAGAACCGCGCATGTTGCTTCGGCTCCACCAGATACCCATAGTTGCGCTCAAACAGCGT
The DNA here is from genome assembly GCF_900105185.1 of Pseudomonas saponiphila. Taxonomy (NCBI): domain Bacteria; kingdom Pseudomonadati; phylum Pseudomonadota; class Gammaproteobacteria; order Pseudomonadales; family Pseudomonadaceae; genus Pseudomonas; species Pseudomonas saponiphila. The sequence goes on from NZ_FNTJ01000003.1 coordinate 261,412, forward strand.
GCGATGGGCCTCCTGCATTGCTTCATCAATGCAGGGCAGGCTCAGTGCTGTTAGCGGGGCACTTGGGAACTGATAGCTGCGGGCTTTTCGGGCGAACTCAACAATTGCCATAGCTGATTCTTCTGGACGGTAGTGAGGGGCTCAATCTGATCTTCCTGCTCGCTGGCTTGAGCAGAGGGCTGGCCAGTGCCAGCCCATTGCTCCAGTGCGGCGAGGGCTTCGTCAGCCTTTGTCACCGAAGCCTCCCGCACGCATCTCGTAGACCAGCTTGTCACCCTCGACCACGGGGTCGATCACCTTGCCGCCAGCGAGGCGGGGGTACTGCTGGGAGTAGTGGGCGAGGACTTCTTCGGGACTGGCGGTCGGGTCGGGGTCAGGCAGATCAATGCCGTCATAACGGAACACTCGGGCCAGCGTGAGAACAACAGCAGTCATAACGCCCCCTTAGAAGTCGTCGAAAGATTTGAGCACAGGCGAATTAGCCGGGGCGGGGGTTGGGGGCACTACCGCATCCGGCTCGTCACCCTCTTCTTCATCGCTACCATCTGGTTCATCAACCACCGGAGCTTTCTGTGCCGATTTCGCGGGGGCGCTGGCCGCTTTGCTGGTGGCAGCAGCCACCGCCTTGCTTGCCAGTTCGCGCACCTGCTCCAGGGCGACGGAACCGATGTTTACCTGCTCCACAAACCCATCGAGCCGGGAGAGCAGGGCAGACTCAACGTCGCCGGGGGTGCCAACGACAACCAGCGGGGTGGCCACTGCTGCGTGGAGGGCTTTTTCCTCCTTGCTGGCCTTATCGGACACCGGCCCGAGCTTGGCCGTCAGCACGACCTTGACGTTGCCGTTGCCCTGACCATGAATCTCGAAACTGACTTTGCTGGTGGTCTGTGCGAAGGCATTCGACACCAACTGAAAAATCGAACTGCTCATAACTTGTTGCTCCTTTTGAAGTGGGGTCAGTTTCAAGCCAAGTTGGCCGTGCCAGCAGACTTCTGCGCGGAAATTTCCAGCGCAGCCGGGACGTAACCAGTCCAGTCGAACTCGGTGAAGGCCATGACAGCGGTAATGAGTTCGTCGCTTTTCATGCCGCAGAGCTGAGTGAACGCCTTGTCGCCCTTTTCAGCCTTGTACTTGGCTTCAAAGCCGGAACGCTTCAATTCCTCGACAACACCTGCCTTGACCAGGGTCTTGAGGTAGTCGGCAGTCATTTTGAAAAAGCCCTTAGGGTTCAGATCGGCAAACTCGATGAAGGCAAGGCTCTGGCTGCCAGACACCGACTTCTCGAACTGGTCAGACAGGTCTCGGCGGTAGACGGTGCAACTGGCCATCTTATGGAGCAGCAGGGTCAGGTCATCGACCGAACGCTTGGCCAGTTCAACCTCGATCTGACTGCGATTCTCGGCGGTCAGGTGTTTTTTAACCCCAAGCTGGGTATCGAATCGCTTCACAAGCTCGTCAGGCACATCTTTCCGCAGGTCGAAGTAGAGGCTCACGATGGCGATTGCCAGACCCAAGGTGGGGGTCTGCTTGACCGCTTGCATGCCCATTGCCGAGTAGAGGGTGAATGCCTGACGGCGCATGCCTTTACGCATCACGGCAGCCTGAGCCTTCCCTGCATCCGGCTTTTCAGCAGAAGCACCTTTCGGAGCTTGTGCGGCAGGAGCTGCTTGCGAAGAGGCGGCACCGGAGGTCTTTTCCTGGGGAGCAGTTTCCGCCTTGGAGGCAGCAGCAACAGCCGCCAGCTTTTCCTTGTATGCGGCTTTCTTCTCGGCGTTGCACTCCTTGTTGAAGCACAGCCCTCCAGTGATAGCGCCTTCGTTGCCGATCACCGTAGATACCGTCGCACCATAGTTCGCACAGCCCACGCAGGCACTGATCTGCTCACTGCCAACGCCATCAGCACCTTGCGCTTGAAGGGCCACATACGCACCAGCCGGGAGGGTCAGATCGGTATGCACCACGCCGAACTCATTCTGCGCTTCGATCAGCTTCACCTCGATCAAGGCTGCGGCCTTCGTATCCCAGCAGGAAGCGTTCTGGCACATCGAGCCTTCCAGCGAGGTATCGAACAGATCACGACTGGTGGCCGAGTTGTTCGGGCAGTTCTGGCAGTCAGCGGTATCGAACTTGGCCTTGGTGAGGTCGCGGCTCAGAGCAAAGAGGCGGTCACGGGCCTCAATAACAGACATGCCGCGCTCGATGATCTTTTCCAGAATGCTCGACTGTTTATCCTGAGCGACACCGGCCAGCAGTTCGGCGTGGCCGATCTTGATGCGGTCTTGCACCAGCGCCTCTGCAACGTCCTCATTGCAGTGGGACAGGAGGATTCGGCTGTTCAGCTTGGTGCGCGACCAGTCCAAAGCCTTGCACACCGCTTCGTGGTCATTGCCCATATCCGCCAGAACGATCTGCGCGTGCTTGGCTTCTTCTACCGGGGTGAGATCGGCACGCTGCATATTCTCGATAGCAGCAGCTACTCGGGCCTCTGCATCGGTCATTTGGCGAATCATGGCAGGGATAAGCTCCACGCCGATTTCGAGGGTTGCGGCGTGGCGCGTGTTGCCAGCTACAACCTCGAAGTCATGCTCCGCGTCACCCGACACCGGGCGCACCAGGATTGCCTGCTGCACGCCATGCTGCGCGATGCTCTCTTTAATCGAGTTGTATTTGGTGGCATTGCGGCTGATGCGCGGGTCGATGCCGGGGTTGCGACGAATGCGCTTGGCAACCAGCAAACGAAGTTCAGTGTTACCTACAGCAGTAGTAGCGGCAGTCATTGTGGGATTGCTCCTGTGTTGAATTGGACACAGGTTCACCGATCCCGATGCGTGCCAGCAGAGGCACTCCGAATAATCTACTTGACGCTGCGCTTGCCCAGCATGAAGTCAGGAACGGTCACCCCGTCAAAGGCATCCGTCATCAGCAAGGGGAAGTCATCCACTTCAGAGCGCAGCTTTTGCCCCCAACTGTTCAGCCCCGATATTTGGGACTGAGTGAGCAACCACCGACTATGGAGTGCCGATTGAATCCCCCGCAGGAAATCTTGACGGCCTTCCCTGGTGTGATCGAGGGCAACGGATATCCAGTATTGGACAGCCACGCAGCGACGGACGTTGGCATCCGAGAAGATCGAGTTATCCCGATCCGCATTCCGCATGAGTCCGCTGATCCTCTGGAGCAAGTGCTCAGGGAGTTTCCCGTCACGTTCGAGCACCTCAAACGCTTCCTTGAGCACAGCGGAGGCGTGAAGCTTGAAGTCGGGCATCATCTCGCATCGCAGGCGAACGTAGGTCTCGACTTTGTTGAGCGGAGGCAGGGGAGGTGTTGAAGGTTTTTCGTTGCCGACGTTCGGCACCGAACTCGCCGGAGGTACAGCAGCCTTCGACTTGACCTTCTTCGATTTGACGACAACGCAGAGGGCGATGCGGGAGATGTCCAGAATCCGCTCTTCAGCTTCGCCAACATGCTCCTTGGCGCAGGCCGGGCCGGAGAAATGCTCTTGCCCGGAACTGTCAGCAACGATGATGCCCTTACCCCGGCGCAGCTCACGGCCACAGAAGGTGCAGCGAGCGCCAGGGGGAAGGTGATCGATTCTCAGGTATTGCCACATTCAATCACCCCCCCCCGGCCATTGGCAGGAACTAGCGCAGCGTCAAGAGCACGGTGTACTTCGTGTCAATCACGATAAATTTGGTGCGGTTTTTCTTGAGCACCACGGTATCACTGAAGTCAGTGGTCTCCAGGTCAGGCGTATGGTTCGTCCCGCAAGATAGGGCCTCACCCGGCACCAGGCCCTTGAGATTGGTCACCATGCCGACGATCTCCAGTGGAGCTTCATTTTTCTCGGCCGCCTCAATGGGGCGAAGAGTCAGAAGTAGCCCAGTGCGGAACACGCCGTCGCGGCAAATGTCCTTCTTGGTGGCTGGATCTCGAAATGCCGCGGTGTAGCTGTTGTCGCTACGCAGGTCGACATGTTCGCGGCTGTCGCTCAGGGCGAAGGTAAACTTTTGCGGCGCGTGGTTGCCCTCAATCACAGATACGTCGATGGTTGCAGCATTCGCCATCAGTGCAAATGCACTCAAGCAAAGGCCAAAAATTACTCGCATACACACCTCAGGCCATTTGGGTAAACGTGGTTGTTATTAGCTTCCAGGCAAACTTGTCGTGAAAACGCTCGTGTAGCGCCTGGATGTCTTGCGCCGGTGCTATCTGATCGCTGAGGACGTATGCCTCAGATGTCATGTCGATGGGAACCTCTGCGAGCGCATAGCCATCCCGGAGGACTTGATAGACGAACTCAGGCTTTGAACTTGGATACCTGGGGTCAGCACCAGCAAAAAGCGACTCATAGAAGCCAACGATGTAGCCCGCAAGCTCTTGAGTTGTTTCTTGCGACAGGGGGCAACTCAAAGCTGCCCCAGCCGTTCGCTCGCAGAGGATCTGGATGGTCATTTCGGAGTGACAGAAACCCGAACTTTGATGTCCGAGTTGCGGCCAAACACGTAGGTCTTTTCTTCGCCACGCTCAGCCTCAAAGAGGACATTCAGGCGATCAAGATCGAGGGCAGGAGCACCGCCATCGGTCTCGGTCGACTTCTGCATGCGATCAATGCCGAGGCAGAGGCTGAACTCGTTGGAGTCGACTTCAGGCTTGGCTGCACGGATGAAGTAGCCTTCCGGGTAAGTGAACAAGTCACCCTGTTCAACAGCTCCGTTGACCTCGGAGTTCACCACGAGGCCCTTATCGACCTGATAGTCCTTGAGCGAAACGAGGTTGCCATTGCCGGAGCTGACCAGCAGCGGCAGTTCACGTTCGACGCCATTTGCATCAGGGGCAACGACCTTGAGCTTCAGCGTCATCCCCAGCATCGGCGGAAGACCATGCTTGAAAACCTGCTCAGCTTCACGCCACTTCTTCGGGCACTTGTCACTGTCGCCGTAGGACAGGTCGTGAACGAAGACAGTGCCCGAGTGGACTTGCGACTCATAGCTGTACGAGTCAACGACAGGCTTCTGGGCACAGCCGGTTGTTACGAGAACAGCCAGGGCGATAGGGGAGAGCATTTTCCGCATGATTTGGATATTCCTGGGTGATTGTGATTGGATGGAGAGTAGGTGGATCACGGCAGCTGGCTCTGGCTATGAGCAGACAGGTAACTGCTCGCCATGCTTGAAGTTAGAGGCCCGCATTCAGTGGCGAAGTTATTGGTAGGCATGTTGCCGACTGACACCATGGGGCGCTCTGGAGAGGTAAGAACGCACCAACGGGTATTTTCGTGGGGGAAGCATCCCAACAGCGGGCTTACACCAGGAGCACTCAACGCAGCGGCATCAACGAAGACCACATCTGCTTGAACGCTTTGCTCGGGATGACTTCCTGGCTGAAGGATCACAACAGCCTCACATAGCCCCTCCAGGGCCATGTAGGCGGAGAATGCCGCTTCAGGGCATGTGTAGATTAGAGCCGCAACTGTCATAGACCCCCCATAGATTTCCCGATTCTAACGAGCACGGGGGCCACGGCCAGCCAAATGACATGCGTGAAACACGGGTGATCTTCGAAACCCCGCCTTCGTTTGACATCGACCCTCTTCAGGGAATGATGTGCACACGACATGAGGTGGTTCGTGGACGAACAAGCGATTAGACACTGGACAGATACGGAAGCGATCCCAATCGTCGAAGACGAAAACAAGTGGGCGCGGATATCCGGTCTGTCAAAAGCCATGAAGCAGAGGGCATGGCACGAGATCAATGCCAACTGCCCCCCTTTAGCCGACCTCTTGCGTGACCCGGAAATCCAAGATGTCGTTCGGATGTTCGACGCAGAGATCTATGTGGATTCGGCCTACGTGCCAAGCCTGCCAGCGGAAAGGCTAAAGGGGCGCGATCGCTCCTAAAACGGCCTTGCCAGGCGATCCTTCAGCTCGGCAAAAATCCTCGCCTTTGCAGCTGCGGGCAATACCTCACATGACTCAGAAGCCGGTTCTCCCTGCGGATTTCGGAGCACCGTGACCGGCCGTTTCGGTTGATCGTGACCGGTCATTTCGCTAACGCGTGACCGCTCATTTCGGTAGCAACGTGACCGATTTTCCGCCTGTTCCGAAACAGGTGGTCACGGCTTACCGAAATCGCCGGTCACGACTTAGCGAAAGCCTTCCCCTTCGTTGCGCATGACCTGATGCGCCGCCATCCTCGACCGATTTCGGGAGAGGAAGATGGCGGCGCCGCGAGTAGCCATGCGAAACATCAAAGAATGTCTGCGCCTCAAGTTTGAGGCCGGCTTGTCCCACGAGAAGATTGCCCGTGCCTTGCAGCTGTCCAAGGGCGTGGTTAGCAAGTACATCGCGGCGGCGCGGGTGGCCGGGCTGGACTGGCCGGCGCTGGTGGCCATGGACGAGGCCGCGCTGGCGGCCGCCTTGTTTGCACCGACGTCGACGAACAAGCCGCGCGGTGAGCGAGTGCTGCCCGATGTGCTGAGCATCCACCGCGAGTTGCGACGCAAGGGCGTGACCTTGCAGCTGCTGTGGGAGGAATATCTCGCCGCGCATGCGGGCCAGCCGACCTACCGCTACACCCAGTTCGTCGAGCACTACCGGCGCTACGCCCAGACGCTCAAACGTTCGATGCGTCAGCTGCACCGTGCGGGCGAGAAGCTATTCATCGACTATGCCGGGCCGACGCTGCCGGTGGTCGACCCGGCCACCGGCGAAGTGCGCCGGGCGCACATCTTCGTCGCCGCCCTGGGCGCCTCGAATTACACCTATGCCTGCGCGACGCCAGGCGAAACCCAGGTGGACTGGCTGACCTCGCTGGGCCAGGCTCTGACCTACTTTGGCGGCGTGCCGGAAATGGTTGTGCCGGACAATCCGCGCGCCCTGGTCGCCCAGCCGGATCGCTACGAGCCGGGCCTGAACCGGGCCACGCTGGAGTGCGCGCGTCATTACCAGACGGTGATCCTGCCGGCACGGCCACGCAAGCCTCAGGACAAGGCCAAGGCCGAGGTGGCGGTGCAGGTGGTCGAGCGCTGGATCATGGCGCGGCTGCGCCATCGGCAGTTCTTCAGCCTGCATGCGCTTAACCAGGCCATCGCCGAGCTGCTGGAGGATCTGAATCGGCGCCCGTTCAAGCGGCTCGATGGCTGCCGGCGCGACTGGTTCGAGCGCCTGGATCGCCCGGCCTTGCGAGCGCTGCCGGTGCATCCCTACGAGGTCGCCACCTTCAAGCGCTGCAAGGTCAGCATCGACTACCACATCGAGGTCAATGGCAGCTTCTACAGCGTGCCCTCCGCCCTGGCCCGGCAGAACGTGGACGTGCGACTGACGGCACACACCCTGGAAGTGCTGCATGGCAACCGGCGGGTGGCCAGCCACCTGCTGCTGGGGCGACGCGGCGCTTACAGTACCCAGCGCGAGCACATGCCCGCGGCGCACCAGGCGCATCGCGAATGGACGCCACAACGCCTGCTCGACTGGGGCGCGCGGATCGGCCCCTACACGCGCCAACTGATCGATCACCAACTGACCCACAAGCCGCACCCGGAGATGGGCTACCGCGCCTGCCTCGGCCTGCTCTCGCTGGCCCGGCGCTATGGCAATGCACGCCTGGAAGCCGCTGCCGAACGTGCCGTACACCTGCGCGCCTTCACCGGGCGCAGCGTGCGCAACCTGCTCCAGCAAGGCCTGGATCAACAGCCGCTGCCCCAGCGTGCCGCCGAAACGACCTTACCCGGCGACCACGAGAACGTCCGTGGCGCCGACTACTACCAACCCCCGCAACAGGAGCTGTTCGATGATGCCGCAACACACCCTGAATCAACTGCACCAGCTACGCCTGGACGGCATGGCCCGCGCCCTGGAAGAGCAATGGACGCTGCCGGCCAGCCACAGCCTGAGCTTCGATGAACGCCTCGGCCTACTGCTCGACCGCGAACTGGCCTGGCGTGACAACCAGCGCCTGGTACGGCTGCGCAAGAAGGCCAAGCTCAAGTACGCCAACGCCTGCCTGGAAGATCTCGACCGCCGCACCGGACGCGCCCTGGACGAGCGTCTGATCGCCACCCTGGCCAGTGGCGACTGGATCCGCCAGCAGCACAACCTGCTGCTGACCGGCCCGACCGGTGCCGGCAAAACCTGGCTGGCCTGCGCCCTGGGCAACCAGGCCTGCCGCCAGGGCTATAGCACCCTGTACCTGCGCACCCCGCGCCTGCTGGAACAACTGCGCATCGCTCATGGCGACGGCAGCTTCGGCCGTACCCTGCAACAGCTGGCAAAGGTCGACGTCCTGGTGCTGGACGACTGGGCGCTAGCCCCGCTGGAGGAAGGAGCCCGGCATGACCTGCTGGAGGTGATCGACGACCGCGCTGGCAGCCGCTCCACCATCCTGACGAGCCAACTGCCCATCGAGCACTGGCACGGCTGGATCAACGACCCGACCCTGGCCGATGCCATCCTCGACCGCCTGGTGCACAACGCCTACCGACTGACGATGAAAGGCGAGTCGCTGCGCCGAAAAAAAGCCGAGGAACAAGCCGCATCGTGACCGATGCGATTACAATCCAGAACCCGCGCAACCGGGGTGGAAGCACCGGTCACGTATTAGCGAAACGCTCGGTCACGTTCACCGAAATCCGCATTCTCCCAGCGGGGAAGCATCGAGCTCCATTTGTGTCGGTGCTGGTGAATCGCCTTCCAGATTGACCGATGCTCTATCAAGCCCAGCTTTGCCGCAGAGCAAAGCAATGCACTTGTTGAGTTCAGCTCGTCGCTCAGGAGATGCCCTCCCATACTCATGGGAGAGGTTGTCGATCGTGAGAAGGATTTCTTCGCGATCCGGCTTTTCCGTTGACAGCCAGGTCTTAGTTTCCGACAGCAGCGACATCACGGACTCCCAGCATCGACTTCAGCTTGTCGAATGCATTTCGCTTTTCGTCACCGGTGAGCATTGTCGAGCCGGCCTGATCGTCGTATGCGACCAATGGCGCTGCGTCGAAAGCAGCAACAGCCAGTGCGGCCGGTTCAGCGAGTTCTGGCTCTACGCTCATCAGCAGCATCATGTCCCCATCAGCCTCGATGAAGGTTTCCGCCAAGAACTCAAGAACAGCGTGCGATTCCTCATGCTGTACAGCTCCGCGAAGAACACGTTTGGCTAGGTTGTTGTGAGCGAGCAAAACCTCTTCAGCGTCTGGCTTCGAGTCACGCACCCAGGTTTGAGCCCGTTCGAGCAGTTGATCCACTGTCAGTCCCCCTTCAAGAAGCAAATTCATCAACCAAGCAATACCAGCCTGGACGGTTGATATCGAAACAGTGTCAGGCCCGTGCCAACAGATACCGCTAGGAAAAACTAAGGAAGAAGGAAGAGCAAAGGAAGCCGGGCTAAGTGTCTGAAAGCAAAGTGAAAAAGACACTCTTTTGCGGTCATTACCTCCATAGAATAACGGGCTAGTCCTTCCATGGGCGCAGGCAGTGGTCCGCAATAGGTGGCCCATAACGGGCAATACCTTCCATCGCCATCAGGAATGACGGCGATTACCTCCCATGAGGTTTGTGAAAAGCGATGATCTCCTTCCATGAAACTGCTCCAGTCAGCACCGGTGATCGAGCCCCATCTGTGGATAACCGACGATAGCGGGCATTACCTCTATAGGAATGCGGTGAAAACCTTCCATCGAGAGAGCTGGGCCAGGGGACGTACACGAAACCGGGAGCCTTCGGCATTACCAGCGAAGGCTCACCAATTGCGATCAAAACCTTCCATGAAATGGCGTCGTCTCCGTGGAATTGCGGGCAATACCTCGCATGAAGATGTCTGCACAGATCCAGTTCCCAGCCTCTAAATTGCGGTCAAAACCTTCCATAAGGTGAGGGGAGTCCGGCCAATTGCGGGCGAAACCTCACATAACCACTGTGAGGCTATCTACCACCCAAAGCCGTAATTGCGGTCAAAACCTTCCATGAGGGTGCCGAGGATTACGGCCAATTGCGGGCAAAACCTCCCATTGCGTGGTCTGTCCTGATCCACTGCCCTGTGCGTAATTGCGGTCAAAACCTTCTATGGGGAGGCAGTGTTGTCAGCACATTGCGGACGAAACCTCACATGAACTTGAGGCCTTATCGCATGGGCGGGCAAGCGAAGACGGCCAGCCGGCTGGCGTTCGGTGAGTTGGCTGTTGGGGGTGGCGGCGAGAGAGGGGCGAGATTGCCTCGCCCCAGGGATAGGAGAATGCTCAGGGGAGCTTTGAGTCAGGAGGTGATGGCTGCGCGAGGCCCGCTGCTGCGGCTGAGAGAGCTGCCCTTGGTCAGCACTGCGCGCTGCTTCTTGGCATCCCCGGCCTTTGCCTGATGGTGCCCTTTGATGATCACGCTGACGAATTCATTCGTCGGCCACACCTTGTAGCGTGCATCGACAATCCGCTTCGACTTGGGTGCCTGAATGGTTTCTTTCTCATAGGAGGTAAGAGCCCCATTGTCGATCAGCTCTTGAAGGGCCTTTTCCATGAACCTGGTGTTGTCATTCATGCGGGGCTGTAGGCCTCGACTGGTCGCAGACATGATCTCGACCAGACCAAGCGTGTACGGGTGATCGGGCGAAGCATTGAGCCAGTTGAAGCTGAGGTACTTATGGAGGTAGCGCGCAAGCGAGGAAGAGACCGCCATCGACGTGTCATATGAGTACATGCGGAAGCTGTTGGTCCGAATACCACCGACGATTAGAGGGTGGAGTTGAGCAATACACACGTCATTGCCGTCCACAACTTTGCGCTTATGCGCAAAAGACAGGTGGGGGAGGTACGTTGAGGATTCCTCAATTACACCCCCGTCAACTTGATACTTAATGGCCAGGTGGGCCTTGTTGAGAATTTCGAGGGCTTCTTTAATCTCGTTGCACGAATACGTATGGCCATTCCTGGCCAGCTCCTGCATTAGGTCACGGATCGTGAACCTAACTCTTAGCTGGCTGCCATCAACGAAGCCGTTGCCGATAACGGAAAACTTTCGAAGAGCATCCTCAACGAGTTCCTCGCGCATTCCTGGATACATCAAAACCGTTTCAGTGCGCGTGCGCGTCGATATCGGAATGATTTCCTGGGCTTCCTCAAGAGGCTGTCCATGAGAATCGTCCTTGATCCTAATGCGCTTCTGGATCGCCGCGGCGGTCATCTGTACGTGGAATAGGTTCCCTTTGATGCTCCCTGTGAACTCAGTGCATAGACCATCGCCAAAGTCGGTACGCTTCTTCCAACCATAGAATCTTGGAAGGAGATCATAGATGGCAACCAAGTTCCCGTAGCCGGCCAGTACCGACTCGCTCAATAGGTAGTTTTCAAACATCTCCGTGAGCGGGAGCTTTACTTGGTCAGGCGCCTTATTGCGCGGCGCAGCAACTGGAGATTTTGTTACACGGCGCTGTTGAGCACCACTATTGAAGTCAGTATCTTCAGCCAGCGATGGAAATCCCATTTGCATATCTGAACTACTCATAGTCGCTACTGGAGTTAATCATGTCCCTACTGCATGAATTGCAGCTAATCGATGAACAGATCAGTGAGTTGAATTCGAAGCGAGAGAAGCTGATGTCTTCTGAAAGCTTCAAAAAAGAAGCGGAGTTCCACGCCAAGTTGACCGGGCTGATGGGTGAATACGGGCGGTCCCTTAAGGACATCATCAAAATCTTCGGCACCGAAGAGAAGCAGGCACCGGCTCGCCGCGTGCGCGCTGAAAAAACATTCAAGAACCCGCACACCGGCGAGGTTGTGACCGTTAAGAGCATCAATAACGGCCAGATCAAAGAATGGAAGGCGAAGTGGGGCCAGGAAGCGGTCATGAGTTGGTTGCAATAGCCGGTTTCTGTCCCTCTTTTTTGAGGGCTGACGTTAGGGTCAAAAGCACCCGGTAGTCACAGTCGCTGATGCTGCCATCCTGGAGGGCCTTATTCAGAGCCAACTTCACTCCAGGAGTGGCAGCGTACTTGGCAGTTGTCTCGGCGAGCTCAACGTACTGCTCAGCAGTGATTTCAACTCCGGAAGCGCAAACGCCATACCCCCCCTCCATGCGACTCGCCGCCAGCCGAGCAGACGCCGAATCAAAATCGAACAGATCAGGCTGAGCAAGAAATTCTGCGGCAACGGCAGACTTTGCTTCGTCGGCATCCTCAACGAATAGATCGCGATCTGATAGGTACACAGTGCCTGCCAGGCCGGCCAGCAGTACAACTGAAATCGTCAAGGGGATGTAGTGTCGTTTCTTCATAGTGGCCGCAACGATCAAGAGTCGATCGGAGTCTACCCAGCACGGGAAAAACTCAAAGCCAAAGTGGGCTCGCGAAACACCACTTGGGGACAGCAACTTGGCTGGATGTTCGACTGAGAGCCTGTATCGTGTGGCCAACAGCAATCAGACCAAGGAGCCTCAAATGCTAATTCTGACACGTCGAATAGGTGAAACCCTGATGATCGGCGACAACATCACGGTGACTGTCCTGGGCGTGCAAGGTAACCAAGTCCGCATTGGCGTGAATTGCCCGAAGGAAATCGAGGTTCATCGGGAAGAGATCTATGAGCGCATCCAGAAGGAAAAGCGTGAACGTGCGTAAAGCGTGCTCCCTGCTTGTCCTGTCGGCAGCGCTATCTGGCTGCATGACCTCTTGGGTTCAAAGCCCCAGTCCAACCGTTAAAGCCCTAGTTCGAGATCTAACCTTGCAGGGTTACCAGTGCGAGGCAGGTTTCTCTGAAATTGAGTGCAAGCATGAAGCCGTGCAGGCCGTGAAGCAGACAAGCATCTGCGATGCGACTCGCTGCTATCCGAGAGGGGAGACGTACCAGGTCAGCGTCTACAGGATTCAGCAGAAGCCCAATGGGCTGCCTCTCGTTCGGCACACAGTCGAGCGAGCTGATCCACCTCCTGCCAAACAAAGCGAAGAAGCAGCCCCCACCTCCGAGTGAGGTGGGATTCGCAGTTGCCTACTGTTTTTGACTGGCTGACTTGGCCAGTTGAGAGATCTGAGCCATCAACCCTGGAACAGAATCGGCGTTCACATAAACCAGACGCCGACTCTTCGGTAGCTCGAAAGCCCCGTAGAATCGCTGCCCCGCATTGGCCTTCGCCGCATTCGTAAACACGTCAAAGCCGACAATTTCCACCGGTAGTGCATCAGTGTTGAGCGTGCAGACGCCGGCTGTTTCGAGGGTTGTGGCCGCGTTCTTGAAGTAGCCTTCGAAGGCTTCTTTCCCCCCTGATTTGCTGGCCAGGTAAGCCCCCTCATAGAGCAGGAACAGCGATTCGCTACTGGTGCAGAGGATTGCGTCCTTGTCGACCGTTAGGCTTGCCTTCAACGGGACATCAACTCCCGCTGTAGCAAAGGGAGAGCTGGCGCAAGCCAGAAGCAGACATGTCAGTTTCAACAGATGGCGCATCAGAGGAAAACCCCTCCTGGAGTTGTTTTGAAGGCGACCATTGCGCCGGAGGTACAGCGGTAGATAGTCGGCGCGAAACCAAGTTCAAGAGCAGACTCTGCCGCCTTGAACGGGCTTGATGTCCGGGGTAGCTCAGTGATCGCGACGCGACCGTTTACCTGCGTCCACAGTGCAAAGTAGTGCTCAGGGGGCTGCGGCAGCCCCTTGCGCAAGGGCGAGGGAGCTCCGGCGAGCATGATCAGGCAAGAGGATGGGAACCTGGCTCTGGGCTCTCGCATGTCGCGCAATGCAGAGTGGTTCGTCAGCTCATGGAAGGCCTCGAAGGTGATCGTCCCGAGCGCAATCTGCTGAAGGTCAACCAGCGAATAGGTGTCCGGGATGGCATACCACTGGATATCACCATCAAGATCGTTCTGACCGGCGGCGGGATAACCAAATGCCAGCTTGCACCCGACCTCGATGCCGTTCACCCCATGGCGAAGGCCAACGACCCCGGTTCTGCCATCGATATTGAAAGAGACAATCGCATAGCTCTCCCTCGAATCGCCTGAGTGCACCGAACGAATCGAGTCAACACACTCTGGCCAGCCTCCAGCGACTGCTAGCTCAACGACTTCATCTGCCTGAAGGCTTTGGCTCAGGTCGAGTAGCTCTCTGATCATTCAAGCGCCTCGTGAAGCGCTACCGCCTGAATGGCCGCGGCTTTAGCTACTGGATCTGTTGTGGTCTTGATGATTGACCGTAGCGCTTTCAGCAGAGCCTGGATCTGCTCTTGGGAAGAGTCAGCCGACTCATCGAGCCCGGCCGCATGTGCAGACTTGACCAGCTCAATCAGGGGGCTTTTGTCGTAGTCGTCCGGAAGGTTGAGGCCTGCCGTGGCGTCAATGAAATCTGCCGGGTTAAACACTCGAAGACACTCCCATGTTCATTGCGATCAATACCTCATTAAGCAAAGGAGCCGCACTATGGCGGCTCCTTTTTTACTTCAGATCCCCTGGGGGACTTCCTCGCCCCCCAGCGCCGTCAGAAGCGCTGGGAACGCTTGCAGCAGTGTTTTCATCATCAACACGAGTGAAGCTGCGAATTGACCATCGGCATCATCACCGCCGTCTTGATTCGCCTGCTTGCGGATTTCGGTGAACGTGACCGAGCGTTTCGCTAATACGTGACCGGTGCTTCCACCCCGGTTGCGCGGGTTCTGGATTGTAATCGCATCGGTCACGATGCGGCTTGTTCCTCGGCTTTTTTTCGGCGCAGCGACTCGCCTTTCATCGTCAGTCGGTAGGCGTTGTGCACCAGGCGGTCGAGGATGGCATCGGCCAGGGTCGGGTCGTTGATCCAGCCGTGCCAGTGCTCGATGGGCAGTTGGCTCGTCAGGATGGTGGAGCGGCTGCCAGCGCGGTCGTCGATCACCTCCAGCAGGTCATGCCGGGCTCCTTCCTCCAGCGGGGCTAGCGCCCAGTCGTCCAGCACCAGGACGTCGACCTTTGCCAGCTGTTGCAGGGTACGGCCGAAGCTGCCGTCGCCATGAGCGATGCGCAGTTGTTCCAGCAGGCGCGGGGTGCGCAGGTACAGGGTGCTATAGCCCTGGCGGCAGGCCTGGTTGCCCAGGGCGCAGGCCAGCCAGGTTTTGCCGGCACCGGTCGGGCCGGTCAGCAGCAGGTTGTGCTGCTGGCGGATCCAGTCGCCACTGGCCAGGGTGGCGATCAGACGCTCGTCCAGGGCGCGTCCGGTGCGGCGGTCGAGATCTTCCAGGCAGGCGTTGGCGTACTTGAGCTTGGCCTTCTTGCGCAGCCGTACCAGGCGCTGGTTGTCACGCCAGGCCAGTTCGCGGTCGAGCAGTAGGCCGAGGCGTTCATCGAAGCTCAGGCTGTGGCTGGCCGGCAGCGTCCATTGCTCTTCCAGGGCGCGGGCCATGCCGTCCAGGCGTAGCTGGTGCAGTTGATTCAGGGTGTGTTGCGGCATCATCGAACAGCTCCTGTTGCGGGGGTTGGTAGTAGTCGGCGCCACGGACGTTCTCGTGGTCGCCGGGTAAGGTCGTTTCGGCGGCACGCTGGGGCAGCGGCTGTTGATCCAGGCCTTGCTGGAGCAGGTTGCGCACGCTGCGCCCGGTGAAGGCGCGCAGGTGTACGGCACGTTCGGCAGCGGCTTCCAGGCGTGCATTGCCATAGCGCCGGGCCAGCGAGAGCAGGCCGAGGCAGGCGCGGTAGCCCATCTCCGGGTGCGGCTTGTGGGTCAGTTGGTGATCGATCAGTTGGCGCGTGTAGGGGCCGATCCGCGCGCCCCAGTCGAGCAGGCGTTGTGGCGTCCATTCGCGATGCGCCTGGTGCGCCGCGGGCATGTGCTCGCGCTGGGTACTGTAAGCGCCGCGTCGCCCCAGCAGCAGGTGGCTGGCCACCCGCCGGTTGCCATGCAGCACTTCCAGGGTGTGTGCCGTCAGTCGCACGTCCACGTTCTGCCGGGCCAGGGCGGAGGGCACGCTGTAGAAGCTGCCATTGACCTCGATGTGGTAGTCGATGCTGACCTTGCAGCGCTTGAAGGTGGCGACCTCGTAGGGATGCACCGGCAGCGCTCGCAAGGCCGGGCGATCCAGGCGCTCGAACCAGTCGCGCCGGCAGCCATCGAGCCGCTTGAACGGGCGCCGATTCAGATCCTCCAGCAGCTCGGCGATGGCCTGGTTAAGCGCATGCAGGCTGAAGAACTGCCGATGGCGCAGCCGCGCCATGATCCAGCGCTCGACCACCTGCACCGCCACCTCGGCCTTGGCCTTGTCCTGAGGCTTGCGTGGCCGTGCCGGCAGGATCACCGTCTGGTAATGACGCGCGCACTCCAGCGTGGCCCGGTTCAGGCCCGGCTCGTAGCGATCCGGCTGGGCGACCAGGGCGCGCGGATTGTCCGGCACAACCATTTCCGGCACGCCGCCAAAGTAGGTCAGAGCCTGGCCCAGCGAGGTCAGCCAGTCCACCTGGGTTTCGCCTGGCGTCGCGCAGGCATAGGTGTAATTCGAGGCGCCCAGGGCGGCGACGAAGATGTGCGCCCGGCGCACTTCGCCGGTGGCCGGGTCGACCACCGGCAGCGTCGGCCCGGCATAGTCGATGAATAGCTTCTCGCCCGCACGGTGCAGCTGACGCATCGAACGTTTGAGCGTCTGGGCGTAGCGCCGGTAGTGCTCGACGAACTGGGTGTAGCGGTAGGTCGGCTGGCCCGCATGCGCGGCGAGATATTCCTCCCACAGCAGCTGCAAGGTCACGCCCTTGCGTCGCAACTCGCGGTGGATGCTCAGCACATCGGGCAGCACTCGCTCACCGCGCGGCTTGTTCGTCGACGTCGGTGCAAACAAGGCGGCCGCCAGCGCGGCCTCGTCCATGGCCACCAGCGCCGGCCAGTCCAGCCCGGCCACCCGCGCCGCCGCGATGTACTTGCTAACCACGCCCTTGGACAGCTGCAAGGCACGGGCAATCTTCTCGTGGGACAAGCCGGCCTCAAACTTGAGGCGCAGACATTCTTTGATGTTTCGCATGGCTACTCGCGGCGCCGCCATCTTCCTCTCCCGAAATCGGTCGAGGATGGCGGCGCATCAGGTCATGCGCAACGAAGGGGAAGGCTTTCGCTAAGTCGTGACCGGCGATTTCGGTAAGCCGTGACCACCTGTTTCGGAACAGGCGGAAAATCGGTCACGTTGCTACCGAAATGAGCGGTCACGCGTTAGCGAAATGACCGGTCACGATCAACCGAAACGGCCGGTCACGGTGCTCCGAAATCCGCACCTGCTCTTGAAGGATGTCTTCGAAGCGCAGTTTCTTGATCTTCAGTCGATCGTCGATGACAAGCTTCAGCTTGTCCTCATACGCCAGCGAGAGCTCGTGAACCACCATGCCTGAGCTGATGTGGTTTTGGATGTTCTCGTGCGTCAGGTCTTGGTTGGTCGCGCGAATTGCGCCGCCGTCTTCACCGGTGTCTTGAAGTCGGGCATCGGTTAGCACCGTGAAACCGGCCGGTGACTGACCAGTGCGAACCCAATCAGTCATGCTGGCCGAAGGGGCAATCTTGGTGGTCACCGGGCGCACTGGGAGCGAACCGATGCACTCGCGCAGAGTAGAAAGCAGGTCCTCAGCTTTCTGAGGGGATGCCTTGTTGACGAAGATGATCCCGTCAGCAGGGGAAATGGCCGCATACGTGGTGGACCGGCGCAGGAATGCCCGTGGCATCAGTGTCTGGATGATTTCATCCTTCAGCTGATCCTTCTCCTTTTTGTACACCTTGCGCTGCTGAGAGGTTTCAATTTCCTCAACCTTGGCCTTGAGCTCATCACGTACCACCGAGCCTGGCAGGATGCGCTCGATCATCCGGAAGCAGATCAGGTGGTAACCGTCGGCAGAAAAGACCAGTGGTGCGTCAGGGCCTTTGCCAACCGGTGGCATAAAGCCGCAAGTGCTGAGGACTTGCGAGTCGGGCTCTTGGCTCTGCTTCTGCTGAAGTGCGGCTTCGAGAGTTTCGGCGGTGAGATCGATTTGTTGGGTGATGCGATAGGCGATGGCTTGATTGAAAAACATGGGACCTCCTTGCTGTGTTGCCACAGGGTAACGAAGCCCCGTCGTTCTTCAACTCAAGCCGGGCTGATGAAACTCTACAGTTTGAGTCCGTCGCATTTGGCATCTGCCAGAGTCGCGTGCCGATCAATTCGGCCAGAGCGGTGCTTCAAGGCCCAGTGCCAAGATTTGTGCCAGTTGCCGTGATCCATGGGGGCGACCCTCTCGATCGTTGCCGCGACGACACCGCCCTTGGTGACCTGGTAGTGCCCTTTCCGGATGTACCGTATCTGTATTCCGCTCACTGATGGACCTCCAATTCTTTCTCAGCGTCATGCTGCCAGGGGCAGAGCAACGAAGTGATCTCGCGGAAATTCCTCCGCCGGCGCACGCAGGTAGCTGACCAGATCCTCGATCGAGGTATCGTTCAGCGACGCATACCAACGTCTGCCAACCAGGTGGAGCTGTGCGTCCAATTTGCCAGCGGCCGCTTTGATCGTCTCGAAGCCTGTATCTGGCAATGCGATGAGCGTGACAAGCCCCGTTCCTTGCATCAGGGCTGCGCTTACAACCGCCTCGTAGACCTGAGCTTTTTCTTGGCAGAGAACTTCAATCGAGGTCCCGCCGTCCACGTCTGCGTGAGAGATAGTCGCCAGCCCATGGCCTGCCAGAATGTCACTCACCGCTTCAGCACACGCACGTGTCAACGCTTTCGCATCGTCGATTGAGCAGCCTGCCAGTGCGCCGGACGCAATCCTCTCCAGAATTTGGAGCCCGACGTTAGTGCCCACGATGGCGGCTCTTTTGGACCCCTTTGCGTGCAGCCAGGCGTTCACGGAGGTAAGGGACGGCAATCTCCGGCACGCGTGCAATCGGGCCAAAACGGAAACCGGGTTTACGCAGGCCAAACTCGCCTTGAGAGGACTCGTAAAGCTCTGTGTGACCGGTAGCGATGGCAGTATCCAGCAGGTTTTTCCAGGACGTTTTACCGAGGCGCAGAACACGATCGTCGACAACCATCTCGGACAGCGCCAGCTCCGGAGCAATCCCGGACATCTCCTGTTTCTTGATTTGTGGATCTGCAACTGGGGAATTCACCCCGGTGAAGAACGGCGTCGAGGACATGAAGTCCAGGCACATTTGAGGTTGAGCTTGTTTCATGGGTGTTCACTCCTTTGGAAGATGGAGCGAAGTGAAACCCGGTGAAGTGCGTGCCAGCAGATCTAACGTGTTCTGGCGAGCTTTTCCATTTCCCGAAGAAGAAGGGTGGCCTGATCAGATGTCTGCTCGTTCGCGTAGGCCTCTATGAATGCCCCGATCAGTCGAATCAGCATTGAAGAGCCGGAATCATCGCGCAGGGCGGTCTGAAGGCAAAATTGCTCCAGGTCGACGGGGGAGAGGTGGTTGAGCATGTCCTCTGAGATGATCTCGGCGATGTCTTCCAGGAGGACCCGAAGAATATGGTGCGGGTTGTCCAGGGCCCCTTCAGCTTGATTCTGGCCCATTTCACAGAGCGCAAGCTTACGACCACCCTTGGGAGCGGGCGGGAGCGATAGCAATCGTTGCAGTGTGTCCGCAACGGCTCTGTTGGTTGGACGGCTCAACTGGTGACTCCAAGGCGCTGTGAAGCAGAAAACGCACAAGGCGTACCGGAATTATAAACGGAAGATGGCTGGGTCCGTGAGGTGAATCGTAACTTCAGGCAGAGATGGTTTCGTGACCCCTTGTTCGCTGGGGAGTAATGGAGTCGCGATGTAAATTCGAGACGGCAATTCAGCCCCCAAACTGGAGTCGATAATGATCAAGAACTGCTTGCTCGCCGCAATGCTTTTGCTGCCCACGGCCGCTTTTGCACACGAGGGCCTGGATAAGGACGAATTCACCAATGAGGCCTGGCAAAGCTATGGCCTGAATCTCTCCGAAGAGAAAGAGATTGCGATCAATACCATCCGCTTCGACCAGCAGCGCGATCGCTTCCACCTCACCAACAAATACATCGCTCAACTGCCCGCCGACGTGCAGGCCAAGATGGCAGAGGAAATGGCCGCCATCGATGCCGCCGGCGATGCCAAGATCCAGTCCGTGCTGTCCCCGGAGGAACGCGCCGAACATGCGAAACTGAAGGCTGAGCATGAGGCGCACGCTGCACTGTGGGCCGAGTTCGAGGCCTGGAAGAAGCAGCAGGGGAAGTAACCGCAGGCGGGGATTAGGCCCAGAGCTTGGGCAGAGGTAGCAAAGATGAGAGAGCTGATCAGTAGGGAGCCGTGGTGGGCAAATCCACCTCTTCCCGGCCAGGGTGATCTCGATGTCAGCTGGGGGTACTTAGAGGTCTACAGTTCCCCGGAGGGTTTCGAGTTTGTCTTTGTTGATGAGCCGCCATCGCTGGAAGAGATCACGAGCCGCAAAGCGTGCCGACTTGCGCAGCGCTAGCCGTTAATCGTCCAGGCAGAAAACTCTGCCTGGACGATCTTCTTCAACATGTCGGCCGGCACATGAGCTGTTGAATGCAGCCGCACTGGAGCACGAAGTTGGGTGCTTCTACGCACAGTACGGCCACACGATCATCATCGTTCGCATTCAGGAAGTATTCTGCCAAGACGACCGACTTCTCAGAGTCGTCCATACCCGACCAGTCTCTTAGACCAATCCGAGGGCCCACGTACATGAGCGCTCTGTCCAAAGCTTGCCCGAGGCTCGGATAGCTCTTAGGGCCAATCCACCCATCTTCTGGGTCCGTTCCCAGTGGCACGTCAAGGAAGGTAATGACCGCATTTCCTTCGGACTGGCTCATACGTCACCTCGCAGATCATCCGACAGAGCGGAAATTTCCTGTACTGGATCAAGGACCGTTTCGTCCTCGCAGTAGATCGCCGCTTTAACCTCGTCGCCCACGAAGCGCGAACGCACATAGCCTGAGTGTTCTTTGGCAACCACAACCGACAGCTCATGCGGGGTCGACTCGTTGTGATCGATCTCGATAGAGAACCCATTACGCAAGCTGATGCTTGCCGGCTCACCAGCTGCATCCAGATACGCAGCTACTGCCGTTTCAGCCTTAAGGCGCAGCTCTTGAAGATTGATGTCCATGGCAATTCCTCAGTGCAAGCGTTCAGGGCTGGATTCAGGGATCGAAGCAGCCGAAGAAATCTTCACAGGCCAGCGCCGGCGGGCGATGCCGAGCTTTCCGTCGCAGAGATCAACCGAGCCACTGATGAAGTCCATCGGTGGAATGTCGAACTTCCCAGCGCAGACGCGCACCTGGTCAGGTCGGACCACCTCAGTGAAGCGGGAAGAGCCATCCGCGGAATAGCGAACGATCTTCAGGGAACCGGATGCGGCATCGGAATTCGTCACTTGAATGACTTCAGCCCAGGCCTGCTGTGGCCAGCCATCAAGCTGAACCAGCTGGCCAACGGCGATGCTCTTCGCGATCGGGCCAAATACGCTGTGAATGGATTGGGGGGCTTTGTGTTCTTCGATATGGCTCATGTCTAATCCTCATGTGCGAGGGAATGACCTCGCGATGGAGGTATTTGAGCCATACGAAGTGCGTGCCAGCAGATCTACCGAATCGCTGCGTGAAGATCCGCTATGCAGGCGTCCAGCTTTCCTGGCGACTTGGCATCCGCCGCTACGCGCACACCCTGAATAGCCCCAAGCTCTGTGCGGGCCTGCTGGTGACCACGGTCGCTTGCAACAGAGAACCAGCAATAGGCATCGAAGTCCGGTTCTATCGATGGGTACTTGCCCAGGAGAAGGCCGTTGGCGTAGTTGAAGATGGCTTCATTATCGCCTGCCAGCGCTTTCTGCTTCAGCGCCTCGGCGTTGACTTCAGATCGAGCCCCAAGCTGAATTGGAGCCGAAGATTTGGGAGCCGAATTAGGCACCACAAAACCAAGCTTCAGGGCTTCGGCTTTGGCAGCTTCACCCTCGGCAACCTTTCCGGATTCAGCCAGATAAGTCCCCAGCCTGTATGCAGATTCAGCATCACCGGCCCTCATCGCTTGGTCCAGAACCGCCAGTCCTTTCGCCGGATCGCTGAGGCCAGGCGAAAGCTGGTTTGTTAGCAGAAGCCCGTACTCACGCTTGGCCCTTAGACTGCCAGCAGCTGCCTTTTCGAATAGCGAGACTGCGTATCCGCGGTCTTGAGGGACGCCATTCCCAAGAAGGTAATTCCACGCCAGCACCCGCGATGACTCGGCGTGGCCAAAACCATCAGCAGTGGTCAGGTAGGCAATTGCCCGAGCCATATCCTTAGGCACGCCGATGCCGTTCTGATAGATCCGAGCCAGCTCATAGAGCGCCTCGTAGTTACCCATGTAAGCCGACTGCTCCATCAGGTCCAACATTCCGGCCTGATCCCCGTTCGCACCAATACGTTTTGCCTCGGCCATGGCCAGTTGTGCTGACTCAAGGGGCGAGGTTGAAGTGGTTGGCAGCATCTGCTCGATAGGAGCAGGGGCGTGGGGTGGGATTACCGGGGTTGCAGGAGGTGCTGCGGCATATACGGCAGCAGGCTCAGCAGCTTCGACAGGCTCCATGGCGGCAATGAGGCCTGATGCAGGAAGGATCACCGCCGATGTGGATCGAGATGCAGACTGCTGCAACGGGTATTGATCTCTGCTGTGCGCAGATTCAGGGGCGGCAATCCGTTCATCAAATGGATTACCGGTGCTCTGGGATGGGGATGAACAACCAGACGTGAAAGCGGCTGCAATCGCGGCCACAAGAAACGGAGCGCGGTACATCGAGCAAGTCCTAAGGTGGTATGTCCATAGGATTGCAGATTGAGCAGGTCTGCCAAGCCAAAGCAGACCTGTGAAACACCTCTCTCTTACTCTGTCGGTTTCCGCAGGTGCTGGAGGTGTGAGTTGCGCTGCCACCATCCGGAGATGATATCGGGGGGGATGATGCTGCACAGGGCAAGGTCATCGATGGTCAGCTTCTTGTTGAATCGCTTGTTGCGCCAGGATTCGGCCGGCGCGTTATGCGGGTGCTGCGGCTTGGCCCACTGAAGCGCTTGAGCCGCATTGTGGAAGCGGCGGGCACCGGTGTAGCCAAGAGCGTCGCCGACAACTACCGCAGTGATGCGCGCTCGCTCGCGTGGATAAATGGACTCCAGAAGGTCGATCAGCGGGCCCTGGGGTGCTTTTGCTTCCAGTTCGACAGGAATGCGCCCGGTTGTCTGGTATTCCATCAGCAACCTGGGATTCTTGAGCATCTGGGAAAGGGTCTTTGAATTGAATTTCATGGCGCTTACCTCCTGTTGATAAGCGCCAGTCTATTGATTCGCCGGCGTGCCAGTAGTTGAGCAGGATGCCTATGCGGCCTCAAGGATATCGCCGTAGAGGATTGACGCAGTATCGAGAGACTCATCGTTCTCATCGTAGATGTCGACCACCAGCCCTTCAGCTTCAAGCTTTACATGGACTTCCAAGTCTCGGGACTTCACATAGAGGTAGTCGCCGCAATCGCTAACGGAAGGGCAAAGCTCTGCTGCGGAGCAGTCATCGTTGTTGCCAGTTTGAAACTTGAGCAGGTCGTGCGAATTGGTCGGTTCAGCACGGCTTGCGCAGGTTACCGATAGCACGCTGCCGCTGACCGCTACCTGAACTGTTACGCCGCCTTCCTTCCAGGAGTCGGCCCACACCTCCTGAAGGGTGGTGTTGTTGCTGTCGATGGCCCAGTTCGTGGTGAGGTTGAGTCCGCAGTTCATTGTTCAGTCCTCCAAGGTAGATCGATGGGCCTTCATTACGGAGGCCGGGATTTCGCTTCTGGGTGCCAAGATCGGCTGCTGCATTTCCGGGTCGAAGAAGATGAAGGCCTCACCTTTACGCAGGGCTACCTGGACTCGTTCGACACGAACGGACATGGGCGTTTCATCGCTACTACAGGTGTCGCTGCGTGAAACGAAGTCCTCAATCAGGGCAACCAGAGTGTCGGGCTCAAGTTTCTCGTAGGGGATGATCATTGCCTTATCACCACTGTTCTATGGACGGGTTTTCAGACCGAGCAGGCGCAGCTGCGCCTCAGGCCGATGAGCGAATACTCAATCGTTCCTGGGCGTGCCAGCAGGTGGAGAGAAGCGGAAGGGAGACTTAGATCGGAAGGCTCAAACTTGGTTAGCCATTGTCAGCCCTTGTCGCACTTGGGCCGCAAATAGGCTGTTCTGAAATGGCTCCCTGATTGGAGCGCTGAAACCAAGGGTGAATGCGGAAACCATCGAGCTCGCTGGGCCTGGCCGGAAATCGTAGCCTGGAAATGCCTCTTTGAGGGCCGCCACAACACGGTTAGGCCAGCTCATGGGTTGCGGGGAGAAGATGTCCCGGTAGTAGGCGTTAATGAACGCTGTGACAGTCTCATCACTGACCTCGATGTAATCATCAAGGTACTCGCCGTGGCCATGGAGAAGCTCTCCAGCTGCAAGCATGACCTTGAAGAGGTAGGACCTGCTTGTGTAGAGGTCAAGGTCGATGAATCCATCGTTGAGCAGTCTGGAGAGGGGCAGGAAAGGGACTGAGCAAACAGTTCCGCTTGTGCTGGCAAGGATTGACCGTAGATAGGCGGATTCAATGTCACGCCATGGCCATGCTCAGCGCCATCAACAAACCGCCGCAAAACATCACTGTCGATCAGCAGCTCGTAGTCGAGAAAAACGTCGCTTCCAAATTGAACCCTGAAGTTAGCGACATAGCGCTCTAAAGCCGGTAGTGACCTCAGGGTCAGTAGATTGCTGGCTACACCTTCAAAGCTCGGATCGACCTCGGGATTTTGGATCTCGTAGCCCGGACCGATTGGGGAATCCTGGGAGTCTTGAGGGGCGGTTCCGCCGACGATCAAGCCAGAAACAATTCGACTATCCATAACAAGCCTGCACTCAAAATCACCAGCTAAAAATGATCGAAAGCATCCTGATCAAGCGGCCTACTCTGCCGTGAGTGCTTGAACAGCGGCGGATCATACACGTCCACCCGCCAAGTTGGGACGCCAATACCAAGATTCCGACAGCCTGCTATCGCCCGACCCCTTGGCAATGCTGAATGAAGCTACTCACCATATCCTCGTTACCCCGCTTGTCGACCAGGAACCCGTGGAAGGTGCTTGATTGATCACCGTGGAAGGCAAAACCGACATGCGTTGCTGAGCGGATTTCGAAGATTAGATTCTGATCAGGGATGAAACTCGCCAAAATAAAGTCACCACTGATTACGGGGGCCTGGCTGAGCTGGTTGACCGGAAGAAAACGGTCATTGGTCCGAAGTGAGTTGCCCTTGTTGCTGGCGATGATTGCTGAATTGCGAGCGCCGGCATTGAAGAGCGCTGAGAACTTCACTTGGCCGCCCTTCGCGCACGTCATCAGCACCTTGCCGAGCCCATTGAAGCTTTCTTGCTCACCCTTCAGGTAGACGATGCCTTTGGCTCCCTCAATGCCCCAAGACGGCGGTTGAAACCCAAAGTTTGCCATCCGAAATCGGGCAATCTGGTCTGATGAGAGCATGATCATCTGGCCGCGGCCGGCTTTGACCATGACCTCGAACAGGCCGAGATCAATGCCCATCTCCGTCAGGTAGCCAGTAATTGCCGCCGACATCACTTGACCGACATCGAGGTCGCTCGCGCCTGTTCTGCCATTCCGGTAAAAACGGTGAACTCCCAGCTGGGAGCCGGGTTGCAAGTAGCGGAAGTAGCCGCCGGCATAACTCATCGTGCAGACGCTATGGCATTTGCCCGGAGCAACCCCGCTGGAGCCTGTTGCCCTGCCTACATCAGTTGCGAATCCACTTCGGCGAATGATCCGGCCTAGCTCTAGCCCCGAGAGCAGGTCACCGCCGATGGTGTCGAAATAGACTACCGCAGGGCCTCTGACCGATCGCGTTATCTGCGCGATTTCGTCCCTGGTATCCGACGTGATCTCGCCGGTGACAAAAATCTCGGTACGGCTATTGGCCTCGCGAACAGATACATCACCAAACGCCGGCAGACAGGCGAGGTTGGCGATGATCGCAAGGGCAAGTCGAGAACACAGTTTGGGCATCAATGGGACTACTCTTTACCGGCGCAAGAGGCGGATTTCATGGAAGGAAAAGGCCGCAGTTCTGTTGCGCTACCAGGTGGTAGGGGACGTTGACAGCTCGTACTTCTTGAACACGAGGGTCCCCGTTGGGATTGCCTGCTTGAACTCACCCTCAGCCGTCCGCTCTATCTGGAAAATCTGCGAATCGTCGGCAGCGAAAGCGGTCAAAACCTCGCCTTCCTCGACCCAGCGATCAACCTTCACCGACTGTCCATCAGCGACGATCTGATCCTCTTTGAAGATCGCGATCCCCATCAGGCGGGCCTGGCCGTTCGGCGAAACCATCGTCGCCTCGTAGGCACCGGTAGTTGGCTCAGAGCAGCCCGACACGAGCGCAGCCATGAGGATCAGCGCAGAAATTTTACTTTTGAACATGATGAGTCCCTGCTGAATTGGCCGGCGGCCCCTTGAACAGTAGAGGCCGCCAGGCAGAAGTGATGGTGCTTACTGGATCAGGCAGCGTGCGCCGCGGTAGGGGTCCGCAAACGGGATGTCGTCATCGAAGCTGTCGTAATCCGGTGCCGGTTGCGCTGATGCAGGGGCTGGCTGTCGTGGAGCTGCTTGCTGCGGTTCGCGCTGCGGGCGCTGGGCACGGGGTGCGTCATCGCCGGAGTTGCCACCACGACCACCGAGCAGTTGCAGGGTGCCATTCATGTCCACCACGATTTCGGTGGTGTAGCGCTTGACGCCATCCTTCTCCCACTCACGGGTTTGCAGGCGACCTTCGATGTAGCACTGGCCGCCTTTCTTCAGGTACTCGCCAGCGATTTCGGCCAGCTTCCCGAAGAACACCACGCGGTGCCACTCGGTACGGTCCTGCTGTTGACCAGTCTGTTTGTCCTTCCAGCTGTCGGTGGTGGCCAGCGTGATGTTGGTCACCGCATTGCCATTGGGCAGATAGCGGGTTTCCGGATCGCCGCCGACGTTGCCGATAAGAATGACCTTGTTTACTCCCCGAGCCATGAACCCTTCCTCTATTTCCGTGATGCACGAACTGTGCGTGGGTGATGTTTCCTATGCTGCGCGGGGGCGGTGCGTGCCACCATACTCAGCCTCGTGTTTTTGCTTTCGATGAACGACCAGGCGGTTGATCCCCACACTAGCTTCACAAGCTCTTCGCAACTGCCCGCGAGCAAGATGAACTCGGCCGGGAGTTCGCGATGGCTGTCCAAAGCCTCGAACTCTTCCGACTGCATCTGAACAGCCATGACGCCCTTGCTGCTCACTGAAACGCCGAAGCCGCATGGGATATCGAGGGGTGTAATCGGGGCCAGCCTGGGCCGGCCTTTGTAATATCCGCAGCCAAGGCGATACAGGGCTCGGTGCACTCGTTGATGATCATCAACGGACGCAATCCGAATCCGGATATTGCTGGGAAACAGAAGTTTGAGTTCCTGGGCAGGCATTACATACGTTCACAAAAGCGCGTAAGTCGTGCCTGTCATTGTCACAGCGACAGGCATATTCACGAAGCCAAAGTGGGGCCGTGAAGTTCAACTCGCCGCCCTGACCAGTACCTGGGCGAGCCGTGAGAGGGCACCATGCAGTCCGGCGCGTGGTTCCCCAGCATCCTGCTTGCCAATGCTGGGTATCCCGAGGGTTGCCAGCTCTTCACCCAGCAGGATTGATGCTGCGCCTTGCCCGCCTGAAGGTGCCCGGCCTGTGCGCTGCGCTCGCTTCTTGAGGGACATAACGATTCCAGCCTGCAAGGTCGCGAGCGCCGATAGCCCGGTCAGGTCGCTGTCCTCGATGGCCTGGTAAGCCATCGAAACTGAAACCCGACCTTCGGCAACGAGATTACGGATACCTTCCTGCCGGTACACAGCAGAAAGGGTCCGCACATTGCGCAGCGTCCTGCCGCAGATTCTGGCGATCTCCAAGTCCATGCACCCAGCCTTCGAAAGCGCTTCGTAAATCTCGGCGATCGACATAGGTTTAGATGCCGCGATCTGCTCCCGAACAGCTAAACAGTCAGTTTCCGCTGGCTGAAGGCCGGCCGCGATATCTGCTCCCAGCCGCTGAATGACCTCCTGGATCACGATCCACCTCTCAGGTTCACGCCATCGAACACACCGATTGCATTAGGAGCCAGTTTGACGATGAAGCCATTTTCTTCCGCATCGGCCTCCTGATCCTCGCCAAAGTCCGGGTCACCGAGAGTGTTCAGATGCTCCCGTGCCACGGGATATTCGAGCGCAGAATCTTTGGGGCCAACGAAGGCAAAGATTCTTGATCCCCCAAGGGTGTCGACATGCACGACATTCAGGGCCGCTTCGCGCGTAATGACGGACTCAACCTTCTCAATGAGGCCGAGGAACTGCTCTGCGAATTCCGGGGGGAAGCTGGTTGCGTCGTACTGGCGCAGACACGCTATGTGGCCTGCAAGCTCATGGTGGTCATTGGTTGTGAGCCAGCCGTGGATGGCCGGGCCTGGGGCTTGATCGTGGTTATTGGTCACTGTTTTTCTCCTGCGCTGGGCGCTGGTCTGTAAGTCGTCTGGCAGAACCATTCTGCGCAGTCGGATTCATGCGAGGAAAAGCCCGCAATTGCTGTGCTGTTGATCCGAGCCCAGCTACCAGCAGGCTTACCCTTTGAGCCGATTAGGCCGCGAAGTCGAAGCTGTACTGGCCTCGATCCACACGCTTAGCGTTGAGCTGGCAGACTTTGCGAATCTGCTCTTTCCAGTTCGGGTTCTGAGTGGGGCGTCGATCGGCAACGTAGTCGTAGATTTCAGACAAATGAGCCACACCGCCGAGCTGCTCTACGGCCTCGCGCACCAGAGTCGCCCAAGAGGCCCGGCCCGCAATCAAGGCCTCCTGAGCTTCAGCAGGGAGCTGACTGACGAATTCCTGCTCGTGGTAGAGGCTAAAGCCGACCATCAGGCGCTGCTCGTCCTTGCGGAAGAGGCAGAAGCAGAGGGGTTTCTCCAGGCCTTGGTAAATGTTCCGGGGGATCATTTCCTGCTGGAGAGCCCAAGTCTGGTTGTAGCGGGCGACTCGGCTTGCGGTTTGAAGGAAATAGGTGGGCAAGATCATGCCAATCCGTCCCCCCATCTCCATCGCCTTTGCTGCCCGGTCCAGGAACGCATCGAAGAGCGAGGTTTTGAACGGCGGATTGCCAATGAAAACCGTGGGGCGCTCTGGAAACGACACATCACGAATATCGCCGGTGATGATGGTCCGGCCGGTGCGCTGACGCGCCATCTCGGCGAGCTCCGGATCGATCTCGATCCCAACTGCCGGCACATGCTGCGGAATGGCCTCAAGGAAACGGCCAGGCCCACAGGTGGGCTCAATCACGAAGTCATTCGACCCAAGGTCTGCAAAGTGCTTGCGCACCAGCGCCTCTGCAACCCATGCAGGGGTGAAATACTGTGAGAGTGCGACGACGTTGCTCATGTGCAGTGCTCCGTTCTGAAGATGGGCAAATTCTCAGCGCATGCTTCGCGTGCCAGAAGGCTTCGTGATCACCGAGTTACTTTGAGGATCACGATCGAGACACTGGTGCCTGCAAACTCATTGCATATGATCGGCCCCCACTCCAGTTGCATGCCCGGAAGGACATCTCGGGTCTTGAACGAAGCCGGCAGGATGGCCACCAACACACCGCCCGGCTTCAGCAGTGAAGCCGCGACAGCCAGGTGGTGCTCCGCGCGCCCATCGGAGAAAGGCGGGTTCATCACTACGCGATCAAACTTCGGAGCCGAAACAGCCCACTCGATGAAGTCCGCATTGATGACGTTGGCAAAACCCTTCGCCTGGAGGACTTTGGCGTGCAGCTCGCTGATCTCGACGCAGGTGGTCATCTCAGCAGGAATGTGATCGGCGAGGCCGCCTTGCCCAGCGCTGGGCTCCAGTACCGAGTGCCAAGGTTCGATCTCTGCGAACTCAACCGCCTGAACGGCAATCGAGGGCGGGGTTGGGTAATACTGGTGCGACCGGTGCTCAGGGATGCAGCCGGTGAGCATGATGTGATCGAGCGCGCTGCTGGGGTCGTAACCGAACTGGTAGAAGCCGCCTTTCTGGAAGACGCCACCGATGGCTGCCAGTACCCGGCCTGCTTCTTGCGCGGTGAATTTGTCTACCGCGCTTGGCAGCCAGTATAGATTTTCACCACCTTTTCTCGACGGTCTTGCTTCGCTCAGGGCATTCAGTACCTCGAAGGGCAGCGGCCGTTGAAGCATCTGGATGGGCTTCGAACCAACCTTGCGGACACTTGGCTTCCTAATCTCGGACGGGATGTGCTGCGGATACTTCGTGCTCAGCAGTTCGTTCAGCCGCCAGGCGATATCAGGATGAACTTCCAGGTGCGCAGTGCCCGCGTGCTTGTACAGCTTGACCCGCAGGGCCCAGCCATCAATGTCCACCCACCGGCCAGGGTAGCGAGCAGCAATGATGCTAAGCACGCCGTTGGTGCGCGAGTGAGGTTTGACTTCGCGCTTGGTCAGCTTGGCAATGATCTGCCGCAGGTCCGAGATGTAGTCAGCCTTACGGTTATCAACATAGCCATAGGAGTCCAGCATGCCGGCGATGATAAAACGCTTGGAAAATCCGAAGGGCAGGTTCGTTTTGTGGTCAGGGCTCAGCGCCCGGAATATGGCATCAACACGATCCGCCACGAACTGAGTTCGCTGGGCCGCAAGAGTTGCCAGGGTGCTGCGGACGGTTCCTTCTTCAAAGTCAGGGCATGAATTGCCCTTTATCTGGTCATACCAGGCGTGCCGCTGCTCGGCAGGCATGGACTCCAGAATATCGGTCAGGGCCAGGGCTCGCCCCCAGAAGTCACTGTTCAGGGAGTTGATCGCGCCACTCAGTGAGAACGTGCTGCCCAAGCTGCCGGTAACTTCATTCCCATCAAGGAAGTACCGGAGGGTGCCGGCATTTTTTGGCGCAGCCATGAACTCGCAACCGTCTCAATCTCCTTCTTCTGGTGCTGGTATTGACCAACCAGAGACGAAATCAAATCGAAGGAAACGGGCGCAGATATCTCAGCCAGGAAATCATCAGACTCGGGGATTAGCTCTACGGCACTCATACAAACCTCTACCAGTGAATGCACGTAGATTCAGCCTGGTAGAGGCGTGCCGGTAGATGGGGAAGCTGTCAGATATCGAGGTAGTGCTCAGCGGTGAGCTTGGCCGGGGTGATGCGCTGAATCCACCAAGAATCGGCCACCAGCAGGCCTTCCGAAAGCTCCCATGTGTCGCCCAGGAGAAGGGTCATCTCGCGCTCAATCTCAAGCTGCCGTTCTTCTGCCGTGGGCAAGTCAGGTAGGTGTGACTCGCGACGCTTCTTGAGCCTGGTCTCAGCGCGCTCCTGCTGATTCTTTGCCATGAACTGGATGATCCGATCATCCTTGCGCTCCCCGCCAACAGCGCGACAGAAAAACTCGTGTCGCTCGTCCTCGGAACTGATCGTGCAGATCGCGCGAATCTCATCAATGTCGCGGTCAACTCGCCAAGCAGCCTCATTTCGAAGCTGAAGTTCTGTCTCGATTTTCTTTATTTGGGGATCATGCCGGCAGCACAGCGCGGCCCCTGATTGCTTTGCCGGTACTCGCTCACGCCATACCTTCCACGCAAAACCGAGTTTGTCCCACCCGCCGCTGGTCACCCGGAGAGAGCCATCGCCGGCAGGGGGAAGCTGAACCCACAAGGTTTGGTTTATGAGCATCGGTGGCAGGCCATCGCCCTTAGCTTCCGGCCAAGCGCTAGGCTCGTCAGTAAGCTCGATCCGAGTATCACTCTCCACCACTTCGTACCACGGGTAACTGAAAGAGCAGGGTGGGGGGATAACAAGAGCCTTCAAACCGGCCTTCAACCGGCGAAACAGGGCAGATTTGTCCTGAAGGTGATTCGGCAAGCCACCGCTCGACGCTACGATTGCCTGGTAGCGCTTCGCGAGCAGATCGTCGGCAGGAGCACACTCTAATTCGGTCATGGGGGACTCCGGGTAGTTCAGGTCAGAATAACGGGGGTGACTGCAAAGCACGCTTGAAGTGACCCCCGTGAACCATCGAATGCCGATGGCGCTCAGGTTTCCGTTTCAGCCGGCCTGAATGGCACCACATTACCCGTCTCGGTGTTCTTTACCGCGGCATGAATACCTGCCTTAGCCAGATCAGCAGCAGTATCACTGGCCACCTTCCAGCTGCCTGTACGGCCATGAATTTCGGGCTGCTTATCCGGGCCGCGCTCGTAGCTGAAGATTTGGTAGAGAGATGGATTGGGGATGCTCATCACGCCGCAATCCTTACCGGCGCTGGCGGGGCCACAGGAATATCCAATTTCGGCGGAAGCCAGGCCAGTGCGTATCGGAAGCAGTTGTACATGATGGTCTTGCTTCTGCGAGTCGGGCGGGAACTGCTGAAGCAGTTGTGGCGGAACAACTGCTCAGTACACTCGGCATCTCGGTAGATCACCGTGTCGAGCTTGCCGAAAAACCCCTTCTTGATCAGCGACTCGATCGAAGCCCCTGCCGGTATTGGCCGATATACCGGGCCTTCCCCTGCTGCGATGATGAACGAGTCCGTAGTCGGCTCTAGGCGTGCGTAAAGCGTGATCATGCTGGCTGCTCCGAAGTGAGATGGCCTCATCATCAGCGCCAGACCCGCGTGCCAGTAGTTTGGGGGGCTGAAAAAGCAAAACCCCACGCCATAAGGCAGTGGGGTTCTGTGTAGTGCACCACTGGTCGACGGATACCGTCGAACAGTCAATGACCAGATCAAGCAGCTTCAGCGTACTTAACCGCAACCTGGTTCATTGCCTCATGGAACTGCTGCCAACTGATAAGCCCGTTGTTGTGACGGGTGATCAGATCCAGCTGCTCGATACCCTTCGCCCACTCTTGCGTTGCCGCAAGCCGGTCTAGGGTATTTCTATCAGCCAATAGGCGGTAACCGGACTCGAACGCATCGAGTACAGCGGCCTCAGCGGTCAATGTCGTCATGTGTCCTGTCCAGCCACTCTTAGAGAAAGACTGGTGCCTGAAGCATCCTTGATTGGAAGCATCCGGCAGGATAATGACCCACGAATCGCCATGTATGCTCTTGAGCGTAAGCCCAAGCCCCTGAGAATCGAACTCCGCAAAAACGGTCTGGAGCTGTTCGTGCAAAGCCTGAGCTTCGGCAGCGAACTCTTGACCGTCAGCAGTTGTCAGGCCGGTTTCAGGATCAACGAAGAACTCATTGATCACCGATACCTGTTCAGCATAGAAGTCACGGGAAATTGACATCGGAATATCCTCGGGAAAGGGTATTCCTGCCCGTTGGGTGGAATACCCAACGGGTTGATTTCAAACGACTAACCGCGCGGTGGCATCGGTTTGGCGTCCGTGGCTCCATACGAGATGCAAGCTAATTTCAACTTGCCGTCTGAAGACGGTTCGGCGCAAAAGTTTGCAATGCTCGCTTGCTTGTTTGCCACTTCACGCTGCTCGGCCATCAGGAGAAGACCAATGGCTGTTGCGATCATGAATTTGGCGATGAAGCTGACCTTTTTCATCTGAAACTCCTTAGTGACTGACAGGATACCTGGCAGGACTGACTGTGAAATGGGGACCAAACACAGCCACAGGCCGTAGTTTGGCCTGAAGGGCTTAAGTTGAAGGTCATCTCAGGGATGAGAGACATGAAGGGGGATTTGTCGACCACTAACAGCATGAGTTCATGCTGAAGGTGGTCCGGCGGTACACCTAAGAAGACCTTAGACGTAAAGCCGGTGCTAATCATCGGGGATGATTTGCAGGGAACAACCAAAAACTAGCAGTTGCTCCCCGCTGCGGCAAGGCAAGAAGCCAGAATGAATTCTGGTTATGCCGCCAGCCCGGAACTGACCACCTCGCAGCCGGGATAGGCGTCTTCTGCCTGCTCAACCGCGTGCTCTCGATCTTCCGCCCAAGCCTCGAAAAGGATGGGGTCGTCAGCACCTTCTTCAATCAGCTGGACGACATACAGAACAAGCTCTGGGGCAACAGGGCAGCGCATACCGTTCTACCTCGCTCAGGCCGGATTTGGGGTTTTCATCGAGGACAGCAGCGCTGTGCTGCGCACTTGGTGATGTGCGTCAGCGAGCAACGCTCCCTGCGCAACCTCGTCACACAGTTCCCAGTGATAGGCGCTGACCGTGAACCGGCCAAGCCGATCCAGCTGCTGAATGTCCTGGACAGTGATGACGCCGCGAGCCACAAGCGCAGAAACATCAGCCTGACGCTTGCTGTAGCACGCCTCAACGCGCACCTGGGAATTTTCATCGCTCAGCAGCTGAGCTTGCGACTCCGGCGTGCAATGCGACCACCACTCGCGCGCCACCTCGGCACGGGTTTTGGGGTCGGCGAGTTGGATGTTTTGCGGGGTAATTGGTCTTGCTGGGGATGGTGAGAACATTGGCTTCTCCTTGATCGGGTAACCCATGCTCAAGGCAGTTGATGCGTGCCAGTAGACAATGAGTGGCGCGAAAGCCGCGCATCTACCGGCATGCAGGATGCGGCCACACAATTGCCCTATCTACTGCGAACCATCAGGAACAGGCATGCAGCCGAAAACAGGGCTTCACGTAACCAGTGCTGAAAACCTCAATTCCATTCTGTCCTGCGGGATCAAACCCGAGATTGGGGAGAGATCGAGGGCAACAGGTGAATCCCGCCCGCGGGTCTACTTCTTTCCGTCTCGTGAGGCCTGCGACACAGCATTGAGTACCTGGCTTGGCGATGCCTTCGAGGATGTCGTTGAAGAAGATGGCCTTGTCATCCTGGAAGTAGACCTAGCCGGGCTTCGGATTGAGAGCGACGCGCCCTTTGAGCTGGCGGTAGCGGAAGTCATCGAGCCGACCCGGATTATCTCGGTGATGGATGAGAGCTGGGCGGAATTTGCCGGCGAGTTCCCGCTCATCGAGCTGGCGTGAAAACTCGGTTTTCAGATGGCCGACTTGGCTTGCACGGAAAAATGCCATCCCTAGAGTACGGCTATCTCAAGCCGGGGGCCGGCGGCCCATGGCCAATCTTCAGCGTCGAAACTTCATCAAAAGCGCGATCAGCACAGCCGGAGCCCTGGCGCTCCCGCTGAATGCCTCTGCTGCCCCGCAAAAAACGCAGCGCCGTCGTGACTGGAGAGCCGTTGTCCTGGATCGGGACCGGTGGCTTCACTTGTATCGCCCAGCCACCAAAGAGACGGTGAAGGTTTGCTATTACCGCAAGGGGAAAGGGTGGCAGAAGCGGCAGTACCTCGCGCTGTGCCACATCCTTCGCGATGTTGAGTACAAGAAGGCCAAGCGGATTGATCCGAAGCTGCTGGATTTGCTATACATAATTCAGAGCTACCTCATAGCCAAGAAAAAGCCCTACGTGATCCACATCACTTCTGGGTACCGAACACCGGAGCACAACGCAGCACTGAAAGGCGCGGCTTCAAACTCACTCCACATGCAGGGCAAGGCCGCGGACATCTTTGTCCCTGGCATCGAAGTGTCTGCACTCTCGCGCTTGGTCAAAGCCATTGGAGTCGGCGGGGTAGGCATCTACCCGAGGCGGAAGTTTGTCCATGTGGACGTGGGCAACTTCAGGTCTTGGGTTGGGGATCTGTTTTCGCCCGAGCCGAAGTTCTATCTGGAGGGGTACGGGGAGCTA
Organism: Pseudomonas saponiphila; assembly: GCF_900105185.1. Taxonomy (NCBI): domain Bacteria; kingdom Pseudomonadati; phylum Pseudomonadota; class Gammaproteobacteria; order Pseudomonadales; family Pseudomonadaceae; genus Pseudomonas; species Pseudomonas saponiphila. The sequence continues at coordinate 297,045 of NZ_FNTJ01000003.1, forward strand.
TTCGCTGGAGAATCGCTCCCCTGGGATGTTGCGGCCTGATCAGTTCAGCGGAATTGGCTGGCCGGTTGCGGCGTGAAGCAGCACCTTGTCAGATACAGGGTAGGGTGGCAGGCCGGCTGTAGGGCGGCGCAGGTAAAGCTCTACGGCACCCATCGAGACGTTTTCAACCAACTCCTTTTCCTCTGAACCCGTAAGCGGAATCATCACGCCAGGCTCCTTCTTGTATAGCTTGCCGTCGTGGTGCAAAAAAAACTCGAACCCCTGATGCACATCTCTGCCAAAGGGCTTCAATCCACCACTGCCGATCTGGCTGTAGAAGGCTTTCAGAACCGCCTCAGCGGTATTGCCGAGTGTGTGATCACGGTATGCCTTGGTCGCAGTAGCCGCCATGTCAGAAGCCTCCATTGGCCGAAGCCATCGGGTAAGTGTTTGCAGAGTGCTGGGTCAGCGCCGAGGTTGCGATGCGAATTTCGACCCGGCGATTCATTGCCCGGCCTTCGGGCGTGTCATTTCCAGCCACCGGTGAGAAGTAGCTGCGCCCAGTCGCAGTGATTGCATTCGCAGGAACGCCCGAGGCTCTCAAAAAGGCCGCAACGCTTTCCGCACGGGCTTGCGAGAGCAGCTGATTGAGGGTTTCGGAGCCGCTATTGTCGGTGTGGCCAACCACTTCAACGGACTGCCCTGGAGCGTTGCGAAGCGCCTCGGACATCCGGCTGAGGCCCATAGGCACGCTTTCAGGAGAGTCCGATCACAGGCGATAGAAGCGGCCTGAGCGCGTGTAGAGGGTGTCCGGGCTGTATGTGACGATGCAGCTGGCGGGCAGCCCAGTGATCAGCGCAAAGCAAGCATGCACCGTATCTACGCCTTCAGACGCGGGCAGGGCGTCAAGCAACTTGGTTGGCAGGAATACCACGTCGCCGGCCCCTGCGTAGTCGCCACCCGAATACTGCTGGTCGTACTCAACGGCAATATGCGGCTCAAGCTCGGCGCTCACTTGCTGCAATGCGGCAATTCGGGCCGCAAGCTCGGTCTTGAAGTCGTCGCTCTCACACCCAACGAAGCCCCACCCATAAGTGCCCTGGTAGACATCGGGGATGCCAAGATCAATGCGGCCATCGTTCTTCTCGACAACTTCAATTGAGTGGGTCAAGGCGGCAAGCTCTGCCTCGGTATCACCCGTGAACAGCCCCTCTTGCTTGGCAAGCTCAAGTATCGCCTGAAGATTTGCCGTCAGAGCTTCGGGGCTCAAGCCAGCCGAACTGGCTGCACCCATAGAAATCTCACCACGAATCACCATCTGGAACTGCATAGATCACTCCTAGCGTGGCCGCCCCGTCTGGAGCGGCGGTTGCTGACTTGGGTTGTTAGGCTGCCTTTGCAGTGCCGCGCAGCTCGGCAAACATGGGCTGCTGGTACATGGCGTTGAAATACTTGGTGAGAAGCGGATTGCGCTGAGTGTTGACGCTCTGCTCGGCGCAGCGCTTGAGAAATACCGTGAACGCTACATCAGCAATGGACATGGACTCAGAGCACAGGAAGCTGGCCTTGAAGAACAGATTGCCCAGCGCCTCAAGGGTGTCCTCAAGGTCGCGCTTGGCCGCTTGATCGCCATCAGTGGCACGAGCCAGCGACACGAACATTTCGGTTTCGATGCGGCGCAGAGTCATCCGCGCATTGGCGCGGCTGACCGGGGTATGCGGCAGGAGGCTCGGGGCCGGGTAACGGTCGTCCAGAAACTCCAGAATCATGTCCAGACCGTTCAGAGTGACCTCACGATCCACCAGCAGAGGAAGCTCCGAGTAGTGGGTGAGGCTCGCAATCTGAGCCTGTACGGACGGGGTGCTCACCTCAACGACGCGGCACTCTGCGCCTTTCAGTGCAACAACGGCGCGGATGATTTCGGACTGGTAGCTTCCCGGCTCAACGAAGATCGACATCTGGTTGACGATAGACATGCTGGCTCTCCAAGTGGTGCGTTGTGATGGGTGTATTTCAACCTGAGCCCTTGCGTGCCAGCAGACCCAACAGAAGAAAAACCAAAAAACTTCGCCGCCAGAGTTAGGAGGTGAGCAGCCCTACAGGAAATGCCAGTCTCCAGGCTCGGCCCGGACGCCTGGCGTTGGCTGCCGGGAGCTTGGGAAGTAGCCCCGCTTATCCTGAACGGCCAGCATTGCGTCTGCGAGCTGCACGGCCGGAGACCACCCGTACGAAACCCGCAGAGAGCACTCGGGGCTTCCATGCCGATGTAGCTCCCATCGTCCACCCGTCCGCTTCAGGCTCGCCGGGCCTTCCAGGAGGAACGCCGCTATTGAGCCACACAGCGCATTGCCGTTGTCGTTGAAGACATCTTGGGCATCTGCAAATTGAGTGATGGCCCGAGCAAATCCCGCCTGAATCTCGGCCTCCGACTCGATCCCTGCCCAGCGCAGAAGTGCCGTCCAGGATGCCCAATCGCCAGAGCCCTCAGGACGGTCAAGGCGCAGGGTGCCCCATAGAACAGATCGGACCCCAAGTTCGGGAGCGAGAGCGCACAACCTCAGGGAGAAGACATCGCGCCGCGAGACAGCACCGGCGAAGGCCTCAAGCCAGTCATCGCCAGGGAACACATCAGCTGGGGCCGGAGCCAGTTCTCTGCGCAGCATTGCTGCGACCATCCCTCCATCAAGCGACGGGAGCGCAGAGCTGAAGATGTTCGGCAATGACAGGCTTTTGAGCATGGTGACCTCGAATGAGTGCGCCAATGCTCGAACAGGCTATGCCGTGCCAGCAGATTGCAGTGCTTTAAGCTCGGCTAAAACCAGCTTCGCTGCTGCGTTGCGCAGGCTGCGGTTGCCCCTGCTTAGGGCGAGGACATCGCGTTGCTTCTCAAGCAGGTAGGTCTGCGCAAACTTGGGGTTATTGATCCGCACGTTTCGCGCATTGCTGATCACATCGGCAAGCTTGAGCGATTGAGCTT